>JBBRVH010000018.1:0-40455 GCA_038246995.1 Sphingomonadales bacterium | reverse complement strand
GTTGCTGGTGATCATCGGGATGCGCAATTCCTTGCGCAAGCGCCCGGTCACCTGGGCGAAGGCGGCGCGCGGCACCATCGTCGCGATCGTCGGCACCTGGGCTTCGTGCCAGCAGAAATGCGTGCTCATGATGTTGGCGCCAGCGGCTTCGACGGCTTTGGCCAGCGTCACCACCTCGTCCCAGGCCATGCCGCCATCGAGCATGTCCATCGCGGCGATGCGGAAGATCAGCAGGAATTCATCGCCCACCGCAGCGCGCACCCGGCGCACCACCTCGACCGGGAAACGCATGCGATTTTCGAAATTGCCGCCCCATTGGTCGGTGCGGCGGTTGGTCTTTTCGACGAGAAAGGCGGAAAGCAGATAGCCCGCCGAACCGATGATCTCCACCCCGTCATAGCCCGCCAGCTTCGCCATCGCGGCGCAATTGGCGAAGTCGTGCAGCTGCTTTTCGATGCCATCGTCATCGAGTTCATTGGGCACGAACGGCCCGATGCGCGACTTGACCGGCGAGGGCGCCACGGCGGCGGGCGTGTAGGCGAGCGGCCCGGTATGCAGGATCTGCATGCAGATCTTCACCTCGGGGTCGGCGGCGTGCACCGCTTCGGTGACCAGCCGGTGCTGCGCCGCTTCGGCGGGTGTCGACAGCTTGCTGCCCGACCCGCCGGCTTCGGCGTTGGGGAAGATGCCGCCGGTGATGATCATCCCCACCCCGCCACGCGCCCGTTCGGCGAAATAGGCCGCCTGGCGCACGAAACCGCCCTCGATATCCTCCAGCCCGGTGTGCATCGACCCCATCAGGATGCGGTTTTTCAGCCGGGTGAACCCCAAATCGAGCGGCCGGAAGACATGCGGGTAGCGCGTTTCACCGATCATATTCTGTCCCCTATCACCGCCGGTGTAGACCGGCAAACCGTCAGCGCCCGGTGTAGACCGGCAAACCGTCAGCGCCCGGTATAGACCGGCGGGCGCTTTTCCAGAAAGGCCCGCATGCCCTCGGCAAAATCGTTCGACGCCGCGCACATAAGCTGGTTGCGGTTCTCGATCGCCATGGCGGCTTCAAGGCTCGGCGCGTCGATCGCCAGCGCCAGCCCCTCCTTGGTCATCCGCAGCCCCATCGGCGAGGTGGCGAGCATGTCGTCGACAAAGGATTGCGCCGCCGCCTCCAGCCCGGCATCGGGCACGACTTCGGATACCAGCCCGGTCGCCAGCGCCCGCGGCGCGTGGATGAAGCGCCCGGTGAGCATCAGTTCGGCCGCCACCGACGCGCCGACCAGCCGCGGCAGGAAATAGCTCACCCCCATGTCGCACGCGCTCAGCCCCAGCTTGATGAAAGCGGCATTCATCCGCGCGCTTTCCCCGGCGATGCGGATATCGGCGGCCAGCGCAAAGGCAAAGCCACCGCCGCACGCCGCGCCGTGCACCGCCGCGATAATCGGCTGCGGGCAACGCCGCATGCGGATATAGACATCGGCGAGATAGCCCTGAAAACCGAAGCCGCCGCCATGCGGGATCGTGCTGCGATCGAGCCCGCCCTGGTCCTTGATGTCGAGCCCGGCGCAAAAGGCCCGGCCAGCGCCGCGCATCACGACAATGCGCACGCTGGCATCATTGTACAACTTGCCGAAATAGTCGCTGAGATCATGCACCATCGCCAGCGAGATGCTGTTCATCGCCTCGGGCCGATTCAGCGTCAGCCAATCGACGCAACCGCGCTTTTCGACCGTGATCGTGGTGTAGTCCATCATCGCGACCCCTGGCCGTCATCGATCTTGATCACCGTGCCGGTCACGCATTCCGATGCCGGCGACAGCAGGAACAACAGGCTCGAATCCATCTGCGCCGGATCGCCGATCCTGCGCCTCGGGAAATATTGCGTGATGTCGCCCATGCGTTCGAGCATGCCGTCCATCATTTCCGAACTGAAGGCGCCGGGCGCCAGCGCGTTGACGTTGATATGGTTTTTCGCCCATTCGACCGCCAGTGCCTCGGTCATCCGCACCACCGCGCCCTTGCTCGTCGCATAAAGCGCCGCGCCATTGCCGGCATATTCATAGGCCGCCATCGAGGCGATATTGACGATCCGCCCCGGCATTTTCGCCGCGATCAGCCGCCGCGCCACTTCGCACGACAGGATGAACGGCGCGCGCACATTGGTATCGAGCACCCGGTCGATGAGCTCCACCGACATCTTCACGGCGCGCTGCGCATCGGGAATGCCGGCATTGTTGACCAGCAGGCTGACCGGCCCCAGCGCCGCCTCCACCGTGCCGACGATGCTGGTCAACTGCGCGGCATCGGTCACATCCAGCGCAAACGCCTGCGCCACCCCGCCCGCCGCCTCGATTTCCGCGACCAGCGCCGCCAGCCGGTCGGTGCGCCGCGCCGTCACCGCCACTTTCGCACCCGCCGCCGCGATCACCCGCGCGAACCGCCAGCCGAGCCCGGCCGACGCGCCGGTCACCAGCGCCACCTGGCCGGTCAGATCATGTGAGGCATTGGGCAGCGGAAAGGTCATTCACAAACTCCGTTCCGCGCCAGCTTCAACCCGAAATCACCGCAGCCGCTACTGGCGCTACTGGCAGTCTCGTTACTTCACCCCCGCCTTCACCCCATAACGTGCATATTGTTCATCGATGCGCGGGCTGGCAAAGCGCGCCGCTGCCAGATCATCGACGGCATCGGCGGCGCGGCTCTGGCGTTCGGCGATGATGCCGCGCATGAACCGGCTCGCCGCGAGTTCGGGCGCCTGGTCGAGCGCCGCGTCGATATCGATCAGCGCATCGTCGAGCCGGCCAAGCTTGAAATAGACCATCGACCGGCTGTCGAGCGCCGCTGTCGCGCTGTCACCCAGTTCGATCGCCTTGGTGCAATCCTTGAGCGCGGTATCGAGCTGCACCGACAGCGTCGCCTTGATCCAGCAGCGGGCGTTGAGCAGGCTCGAGTCGCCCGGTTTGGCGGCAATCGCCGCGTTGATGCTCGCCAGCGCCGCTTCGGCATCGCCCGCGGTCATTTCGATATCGGCCTTGGCGCTGAGCAGATTGGGGACATTTTCGCCGCCGGCATCGATGCGTTCCTGCAACCGCGCCACACCAGCCGCGCGTTGCCCGGTCAACCCTTCCATTTCGGCGAGCGACACCAGGGCACGCTGCGCCCCGGGATCGAGCGCAAAGGCAGCGCGCGTATCGGCAAGCGCTTTCGCATCGTTCTTCAGCGCATAATGCAGCGCGGCGCGCGACAGATAGGCATCGACATCGGGCCGCGTCGCGATAACCTGGTCGAGATCGGCGATCGCGCCCTTGCGATCCTCGATGCTGCGGCGGAAATCGGCGCGCTGGCCCAGCGCATCGGCCTTTTCGGTCGCTTCGGCGATCAGCGTCGCAAAGGCCGCCTCGATCGGCGCAATCAGCCCCCTCGCCTGCGCCGCGCGGATGACCTGCCAGCGCCGCGGATAATCGGCCGGCGCCTTGACCTTCAGGCGCCGGGTTCGTGCCAGCGCCAGTGCCGCGCGTGTTGCGGCCACATCGGCGGGCTTGATCTCGCGCGCCGTTTCGTCGGCACGGTCGATCAGGGTCACGGTGTCGCCGACCTGGCTGAAGCTGCGGGTGATATCGGCGCCGCCAACCGCCGCCAGCGTGCGGTCGCCCTCCACCGCGAAACCCGTGCCGCCATCGGGCAGCACGAGTTGCAGATCGAACAGCGCCGAGGCGATATCGCCGGTGCGCACCGGCAATTCGCGCCATTCGGGCCGCGCGCGGTCGCCATCGAACTTGATGTCGCCGACCAGCTTGTCGAGCGTCCATTCGAAGCGTCGGTCGTTGCGCCGCCAGCTGCCGCCGGTCAGCCCGGTGGCATGGATCACCGTCGTCGCGGTTTCGGCGTCATAGCTGATCGAGCGCGTCACGATCAGGCTGTTGTTGGTCAGCTTGGAAACGATGCCGTCCAAGGCTTCCTTGCGCTTCTCGCCCGACACCGCGGCGGCGCCGGCATTGATGTTCTCCGCCAGCGCACCGTGCAGCACGACATCGGCGGTGAATGGCGCGACGATGCCGATGCCGGCGCGCTGGTCGATGCGCTGGTGCACCTCGATATTCGGGCGGGCATTGGCATGATTGGCGATGGCGATCAGCGCCGAACCGCTGTCGCGCACCGGCAACACGTTGCGCAGATTGGGGGTATCGCCCAGATCGGCGGCGCGCGTGCCGGTGCCGGTGCCATCGAGCCAGTAATCCTGGCCGGCGATCACGGCGTGGACGAGCACATGGTTGAACGCCGCCGCCGATGGCAGCCGCCGCGGCACATGATCGCCCAATTGCGTGTGCGCCATCACCGCTTCGGCCTTGACCCCCAGCGCATCGAGCAGCGCCAGCAACAGCAGCGTCTTGGCCTTGCAATCGCCGTAGCGGACTTCCCAGGTCTTTTCGGGCGATTGCGGCACGTAATTGCCATTGTCGAGGCCGTTGAACAGGTAACGCACCTCGCTTTGCACCAGCCGCAGCGCGAGGGCAGTACGGGCGCGCGGGTCGCTGGTCGCCGCCGCGATGCGCGCCACTTCGCCGGCGAGTGCGCCACCCGGGGTGATGGTGCCCTGCGTCCGGTACTGCGGCGCCATCACCCGCGCGACATCGGCCCAATCCTTGAAGGTCGATACTTCGATGATCGGCAGCGGGCGAAAACGTTGCGGCACATCACCGGGCAAATCGGGCTGCTTGGGCAAGGGCAATTGCAGGATCAGTTCGCGATCATTGCCCAGCTTGCTCAGCTTTGCCTCGCCCGTCTTGGCGAGCGCCTGCCAGCGCACATCGGTGCCGGCCCCCCACAACAGCCGCACCCGGGCGAAATCGGCACGGCTCTGGTCACCCAGCAAGCCCGCGGTCGATTGCATGGCGCCTTTCAGCACCGGGTCGCTGCGTGTCACCGAATAGCTGACGCGCAGCACGTCGCCGATGCGCAGCCCGGTGACCGGCATCGTCGCGGTCAGCACGCCATCGATCATCAATTGTTCGAGCCCGGCTTCACGGCGCAGGATGGTCAACGGGTCCTTGCCGGCGAGCAGATCGATGCTTTGCGCGCCGCGCAGGATACTGATGCGGTGGATGATCAGGTCACCCGCATCGGGCTGCCATTGCAGCTTGATGGTGCCGGCGCTCGACAGCGCCTGTTCGGACTGGATACGGTTGGCGCTGTCGACATAAATGGTGACCGTACCGCCATCGAGCCGTTGCTGCTGGTCGAGAACGACGATCGGGCTGCCATCGGGGCCAAGCCGGGCGGGATCGACCGGCGGCGCCGGCACCACCCAGGCCGGCGCCGGGGCATAAAGCGGTTTGTTGCCCGCAAGAACCGGCGCGGCGCCGAGAGCGAAAAGAAGCGGCACCGAAAGCCGAATCGCAAAATAATTCATGCGATGATTGTTAGACGACAAAGAATGGCAGCAAAAGCGGCACGAAGTCGCCAGCGCAGCGGGGCAAACTCCCTCCCCCTTGCGGGGAGGGCGACACAGGCGCAGCCTGAGCGGGGTGGGGGTTGCTCGTGCGGCAACATGTGAACCCCCACCCCGCTCGGCTTCGCCGAGTCGCCCTCCCCGCAGGGGGGAGGGAGTTTGCTCTATGCCGCGTCGACCATCACGATCTCGCTGTCCTCGAGCGCGGTGACGCGCAGCACCTCGACCCCGGCAATCGCCGCGCCATCGCGCGCGCCGATTTCAGTGCCGTCGATCACCACCCGGCCGCTCGCCGGCACCAGATAGGCACGGCGATCGGCCCCCAATGGATATTCAGCGCTGTCGCCGGCCTGCAACGTCGCGCCGACGACCCGCGCATCGGTGCGGATCGGCAGCGCATCGCCATCCTCGACATAGCCCGAGGCCAGTGTCACGAACGCCCCGCTGCGGTCACCCTTGGGAAACGGCTTGGCCCCCCAGGCCGGACGCTCGCCGGCGCGGGTCGGCACGATCCAGATCTGGAAGATCCGCGTCGCGACAGCCTCGTGATTCCATTCGCTATGGGTGATGCCGGTGCCGGCGGACATGACCTGCACATCGCCGGCGTCGGTGCGGCCCTTGTTGCCCAGGCTGTCTTCATGGCTGATCGCGCCTTGGCGGACATAGGTGATGATTTCCATGTCGCGGTGCGGGTGCGGCGGGAAACCGGTGTGCGGGGCAATGACATCGTCGTTCCAGACGCGCAGATTGCCCCACTGCATGCGCTTGGGATCATGATAGCCGGCGAACGAAAAATGGTGCCTGGCGTCAAGCCAGCCATGGTTGGCACCGCCAAGGCTGGCGAACGGGCGAAGTTCGATCATCTTGTATCTCCGGAAGGATGTTGCAGTCGCTGTAAGGCGGTTGCATTCTGCGAAAAATCCTGAAAAAATCGGCGAAAATGTTCAGGAATTTCGAATGATCCCCAATCCCGGCCTGCCGACGCTCGAACAGTTGCGCATCTTCCTTGCGGTCGTCGAAGCGCAAAGCTTTGCCGGCGCGGCCCGGCGGCTCAAGCGCGCCATTTCGGTGATCAGCTATGCAATCACCAATCTCGAGGCGCAATTGGGGGTCAGCCTGTTCGACCGCGAAGGCAGCCGCAAGCCGGTGCTGACCGCGGCGGGCCGCGCCGTGCTGGTCGAGGCGCGGCGGGTGGCCGAAGGGGTCGATGGCCTGCGCGCCACGGTAAAGGGCCTGCTCGGCGGGCTTGAGGCGGCGGTCGATCTTGCCGTCGACGTCATGGTGCCGACGACACGGCTGGGGGCCATCCTGCGCGACTTTGCCGCGACCTTTCCCACCGTCACCCTGCGACTGCATGTCGAGACCTTGGGCGCCATCACCGCGCTGGTCGTCGATGGCACGGCGGTGCTCGGCATTTCAGGGCCGCTGATCCGGGGCGTCACGGGGATCGAGGTCCGCGCCGCCGGCTCGGTGCCGATGGTGCCGGTGGCGGCGCCCACGCATCCGCTCGGGCAGATGGTCGCCATCCCGCCCGGCGCGGCGCGCGATCATGTCCAGCTCGTGCTCAGCGATCGCTCGCGCTACACCGAGGGGCAGGATTTCGCCGTCGTTTCGTCGCGCACCTGGCGGCTTGCCGATCTGGGTGCCAAGCATGCGCTGCTGCGCGAAGGCATCGGTTGGGGCAACATGCCGTTGCCGCTGGTCGCCGCCGATCTGGCCGCCGGCACGCTGGTCCGGCTGGCGCTGCCCGATCACCCCGGCGGTCGCTATGGCTTTTCGGGGATCTGGCGGCGCGAGGCGCCCCCCGGGCCGGCGGCGGCGTGGCTGCTGGACGCCTTCGTGGCGCGCGGGCTGGCCGACGCAGGCGACGCGATGGCGGACATCTGACCCCCTCGCCCCCTGCGGGAGAGGCGAGAGACGGCGAAGCCGGCCCGGGTGAGGGGGTGACCCGCATGGCCATGGCAAGTCCCCCCTCACCCCGGCGCGCTGCGCGCGTCTCGCCCTCTCCCGCGAAGGGAGCGGGGCTATACCGCCAGATTGTCGATCAGCCGCGTCGTCCCCATCACCGCTGCTGCCAGCAGTCGCGCCCCCGGGGTCACCGCCCGCAACGGCGTCAACCGCTCGCCATCGACAAGTTCGAAATAATCGATGCGGGCATAGCCGGCCGCCGCGATCCGGCGTTCGCCGGCGGCCAGCGCCGGGGCAACGTCACCGCCGGCGCGCAATGCCTCGCGGGCGCGAGCCAGTGCCTGAGGCAACGCGACGGCGCGGGCGCGTTCATCGGGCGTCAGGTACAGGTTGCGCGACGACAGCGCGAGCCCATCGCCATCGCGCACGATTGCCGCGCCGACAATCTCCGTTCCCAGGTCGAGATCGGCGACCATGCGGCGGATGATCGCCAGCTGTTGCCAGTCCTTTTCGCCGAACACCGCGACATCGGCGCGGGCGGCGGCGAGCAGTTTCGACACCACCGTCGCGACGCCATCGAAATGCCCCGGCCGCGCCGCGCCGCACAACAGGTCGGGCAGCGCCGCGACGCGGACATAGCTGGCGAAACCCGGCGGATACATGGTGGCCACGGTCGGCGCATACAGCAGCTCGCAGCCCGCGGCGCGAAGCTTTTCGGCATCGCCGGCCTCGTCACGCGGATAGCGATCGAGATCCTCGGTCGGGCCGAACTGCTTGGGATTGACGAAAATCGACGCCGCCACCTTGTCGGCACGCTTCAGGCCTTCGGTAACCAGCGCCAGATGGCCGGCGTGCAGCGCACCCATGGTCGGCACAAAGGCGACGCGATGCCCGGCGCGCTTCCACGCCTCCATCGCCTCTGTAAGCGCCTGCGGGGTGCGCACGATCGGCAGCGGGTCTGTCACCTATGGCCTTCCAGTTGACTTCGCCGCGCGCCTGTGTGCGAAACGCAAAGGGTTGGCAAGCATATCGGGGTTGCATGACGGCAGAAACCAAACGCGCGCACATCATCGTGCTCGGCAATGAAAAGGGCGGTTCGGGCAAATCGACCACCGCCGTCCATATCGGCGTGGCGCTCGCCCATGCCGGCTTTCGCACCGCGATGCTCGATCTCGATTCGCGCCAGCGCACCGTCGCGCGCTATCTCGAAAACCGCGTCGCCTTTGCCCGGGCGCGCGATCTGGCCCTGCCCACACCCGATATCGCCGTCATCGCCGATGGCCCCGATGCGGTCGCCGAACTGGCGCTGCGGCTGGAACAGGCGGCGGGTTTCGATTTCATCGTCATCGATACACCGGGGCGCGATTCCGAGCTTGGCCGCGCCGCGCTCGCCCGCGCCGACACGATCATCACCCCGATCAACGACAGCTTTGTCGATTTCGACCTGATCGGCCAGGTCGACCCCGAAACCTTCGCCGTCAAGCGCCCGAGCTTTTATGCCGAACTGATCTGGGACGCGCGGCGGCTGCGTGCCAAGGCCGATGGCGCGACGGTCGATTGGGTCGTGCTGCGCAACCGCCTCGCCTCGTTGGAAGCGCGCAATCGCAAACGCGTCGGCGCGGCGCTTGATGCGCTGTCGAAGCGCGTCGGCTTTCGCGTTGTCGGCGGCCTGTCGGAACGCGTCATCTTCCGCGAATTCTTCCCGCGCGGCCTCACCCTGCTCGATCGCACCGCGCTCGATGATTTCAGCCTCAGCCACGTCGGCGCCCGCGCCGAACTGCGCGCCCTGATCGCCGCGCTCGCCCTGCCGGGCTGGGATGCGGACAGACTGGCGTAAACCTTGGGGCTGGCGCTCATCCTTGCCGCAGCGCTGGCGTGGTGGCTGCACAAGCGCGGCGAATTGCTGCCCAATCTGGCGCGTCTCGGCGGCAGCGGCGCGGCGCTGCTGCTGGCGCTGAAACTGCTCGAAGGCGGGCATCTGCTCGGCGCCGGGGTGGCGGGGGCGGCCGGCGCCTGGTGGTGGCACAGCCGGCGGCCGCGCAACCCTGCCGTCCGCCCCGACGAAGCCCGGGCGCTGGCGGCGCTGAACCTTGCCCCGGGGGCCGGTGCCGAAGCCATCCAGTCGGCCTGGCGGCGCGCCATGGCAACGGCGCATCCCGATGCCGGCGGCAGCGACGCCGCCGCCAGCGCGATCACGGCGGCGCGCGATTTGTTGCTGGCAAGGCAACCAAAGCCCTAACGCGTTCGTAATGAAAATGAATTCGTTGCGCATCATGGCCGCGGCTGGCATCGCCATGCCGCAACGCAGCGCGATCGAAGCAAGCGGAGACCGAAGTGACCCCTACGCAGCACAGCTTTCACCCGACGTCACTGCGGGAATATGATATTCGCGGCCTCGTCGGCGACACGCTGACCGAGGCTGACGCCTATGCCATCGGCCGCAGCTTCGGCACCATCATCGCCCGCAGCGGCGGCGCCGGCATCGCCCGCAGCGGCGGCGCCCGGGTCGCGGTCGGCTATGATGGCCGCACCTCGTCGCCGATCTTTGAAACCGCGCTCGTTGCCGGGTTGAACGACGCCGGCATCGAAGCGGTCTGCATCGGGCTAGGCCCCACGCCGATGCTCTATTATTCAGTCTATGAACTCGCCTGCGACGGCGGCATCATGATCACCGGCAGCCACAACCCGCCGGCGTACAACGGCTTCAAGATGATGCTGAAGGACCGGCCGTTCTTCGGCGCCGATATCCGCGCGCTCGGCGACATGGCGGCGGCGGGCGATTGGGCAAGCGGCACCGCTGGTGCCAGCCGCATCGACATCATGGACCGCTATGTCGACCGGCTGGTGCAGGGCTTCGACACCACCCGCGCCTTCACCATCGCCTGGGATTGCGGCAATGGCGTCGCCGGCCCGGTGGTCGAACGGCTGGTGCAGCGCCTGCCCGGCACGCATCACCTGATGTTCACCGAAGTCGATGGCAGTTTCCCCAACCACCACCCCGATCCGACCGAGGAAAAGAACCTTGCCGACCTGAAGCGCGTCGTGGCCGAGGAAGGCTGCGATTTTGGCCTGGCCTTCGATGGCGATGCCGACCGGCTTGGCGCGGTGGACAGCCTGGGCCGGGTCGTCTGGGGTGACCAGTTGCTCGGCATCCTCGCCGAACCGGTGCTGGCGGCGCTGCCCGGCGCGACGATCATTGCCGACGTCAAGGCCAGCCAGGCCTTGTACGACCGGATCGCCGAACTGGGCGGCACGCCGCTGATGTGGAAGACCGGCCACAGCCTGATCAAGGCCAAGATGAAGGAAGTCGACAGCCCGCTCGCCGGCGAAATGTCGGGGCACATTTTCTTCAAGCACGAATGGTATGGCTTCGATGATGGCATCTACGCCGGCATCCGGCTGATCCGCGCCGTTGCCGCGCTCGGCGGCTCGCTGACCGCGCTCAAGGACGCCATGCCGGCGATGGTCAACACACCCGAACTGCGTTTCCAGTCATCCGAAGACCGCAAGTTCGGCGTCGTCGCCGAAGTGCTGGCGCGGTTGAAGGCCAAGGGCGCGCGCGTCGATGAAACCGATGGCGCCCGCGTCACCAGCGCCGATGGCTGGTGGTTGCTGCGCGCGTCGAACACCCAGGATGTGCTGGTGGCCCGGGTGGAGGCGCGCGATGCCGCAGCGCTGGCGCGGCTGCAGGCCGAGCTTGATGCAGCGCTGGCCGAATCGGGCGTGGCGCCAACCGTCGTCGGCCACTGACCAGCGCAATTGCTGCACGCACAGGAATTATGTTGCAGCGCAACATGACCCCTTGAAATCGGTTCCGACTCCCGTTATGTTGCATTGCAGCAAGAACGTGGAGCATCGTATGCCGACCAAGTCGACCACTACCCCGAAGCAGGCCCGCGCTCCCCGCGCGGTCAAGCCGGCTGTGGCTGCGAAGGTTGGCACCGCAGCCCCCGCCGCCACCAAGACGCCCGTTGCTGCCAAGTCGGCCGTAGCGCCTGTGGTTGCCAAGCCGGCCGCGACACCTGTGGCCGCCAAGCCGGTTGCGGCGCCTGTGGTTGCCAAGCCAGTTGCAGCGCCTGTGGTTGCCAAGCCGGTAGCCAAGGCCGAAAAGCCTGTCGCACCGCCGGCTGCAACCAAGCCTGTGGCAAAGAAAACCGCTGCAACCAAGCCGGTCACAACCAAGCCGGTCATCATCACCCCGCCCGTCGTCACCCCACCGGTTACGCCGGCATTGCGCAGTGTCGCCACCAGCGCCGCTGCCCCAGCCCCCAAGGTTGAGGCCTCACGGCCGCGGCCTGTCCTCGCGTCAGTATTCACCCCTGTCACACCCAGCATAAAGGAAAGCCTCATGGCCGCCGCATTCGAAACCAATCCCGAAAAGATCGCCGAAACCCTCAAGGCCGGCGTTGCCCAGCTCAACACCAGCGCCGAAGCGGCGATGACCAGCGGCAAGGCTGCCATGGAGCAGATCACCGCCAAGTCGAAGGAAGCTGTCGAAAGCAGCATGAAGTCGGTCGACGAAATGACCGAAATGGCCCGCGGCAATGTCGAAGCGCTGCTCGCTTCGGCCCGCACCGCCCAGTCGGGCATCGAAGCCATGGTCGCCCATGTCAGCGAAGTGTCGAAGAAGAGCTTCGACGAAGCCAGCACCATCGCCAAGTCGATGGCCAGCGCCAAGACGCCGAACGAAATGATGCAGATCCAGAGCGAATTCGCCAAGGCGCAGTATGACAGCGCCGTCGCCGAATTCTCGAAGATGACCGAAATGATGGTCAAGCTTTCGGGCGAAGCGATGGAGCCGATGCAGAACCGCATCGCCCTCGCCACCGACAAGATGAAGACGCTGTTCAACAAGTAAAACCTGTTGAAACCGGCAAGGGGCGGGTGCGGCGACGCGCCCGCCCTTTTCTGTGGGCACTTCCCGCCGTATATAGGGATTTGCATTCCCGCCCGGAGCAGGCCCCCCCCGCAATGACCTTCCAGATTTCAGCCAGCGATTCCGACCGCAAGGACGCCGACACCGGCGGCGGCGCCGGTGTCGGCGTCGCCACCAAGACCAAGCCGAAAACCGCCAAGCCGTCGCTCTACAAGGTGCTGCTGCTCAACGACGATTACACCCCGATGGAGTTCGTCGTCCTTACCCTGCAGCGCTTTTTCCGCATGGATATCGAAGCCGCGACGCGCGTCATGCTCCACGTCCACCAGCGCGGGGTCGGGGTCTGCGGCATCTTCACCTATGAAGTCGCCGAAACCAAGGTCAGCCAGGTCATCGATTTCGCGCGGGAACATAATCACCCGCTGCAATGCACGATGGAAAAGGACTGAGGTTTTCTCCCCTTCCTTCTCCCCTCCCTGAAAGCGAGGGGTCGGGGGTGGGAACAATTGCCCCCCAACGACCGCCCGGCCCCACACAAGAACCCACCCCCGACCCCTCCCGTTCCGGGAGGGGAGAAGAGTATTGATGACCCTGCTCCCCAGCTTTGCCCCCGGCGTCCACGCCGTCATCATCGGCGCCTCGGGCGGCATCGGCGCGGCCTTTGCCGACCGGCTCGAAGCCGACCCGCAGGTCGCCCTCGTCACCCGCCTGTCGCGCGCCACCGGCCTCGATCTTGCCGATCCGGCGAGCATCAGCGCCGCCGCCGCAGCCCTTCCGCACCCCCCGCACCTCGTCCTGGTTGCCACCGGATTGCTCCATGACCCCGACTTTTCGCCGCCGATCACGCCCGAACGCGACTTGCGCCAGCTCTCGGCGGCGGCCTTTGCGCGGCATTTCGCCATCAATGCCACCGGGCCGGCGCTTGTTGCCCAGGCCTTTGTGCCGCTGTTTCCCGCACGGCAACGCACCGTCTTTGCCGCTTTGTCCGCTCGCGTCGGGTCGATTTCCGACAATAAACTGGGCGGCTGGCACGCCTATCGCGCTTCAAAGGCCGCGCTCAACCAGTTGCTCCGCACCATCGCCATCGAAACCGCGCGCAAGAACCCGCACGCCACCATCCTCGGGCTGCACCCCGGCACCGTCGATACCGGCCTGTCGAAGCCCTTCCAGCGCAATGTGAAGACGCTGTTTACCCCCGCCCATTCGGCAGAAGCCCTGCTCGGCGTCATCGATGCCGCCACCCCGGCGCAATCGGGACTGCTGCTCGATTGGGCCGGCACGGTCATTCCCTACTGAATGGACAGGCGCGCAAGCGTCGCCTAGCGTTGGCGCAATGGCCAGCATCTCCGACCAGGTAGCGACAGAAAACGCCGGCCTGGTGCGCAGCATCGGCCCCATAGCCCTCACCGCCACCTTCCTGGGCGTCTTCATCGGCAGCGGCATCTTCACCCTGCCTGCCCCGATGGCCGCTGCGGTGGGCAGCTATGCCCCGCTTGCCTATCTCGCCTGCGCCATTGCCGTCGGCTCGGTGCTGATCTGCTTTGCCGAAGCGTGCAGCCGCGTGCCGGTCGCCGGCGGGCCGCAAGGCTTTGTCGAGGCCGCCTTCGGCCCTTATTGGGGCTTCCTCACCGGCGCCTTCAACTGGGCAAGCGCGGTGCTCGGCGTCGCCGGGGTCGCTGCCGCTGCCGCCGATGCTCTTGGCACCGCCATGCCGGCGCTTGCCGCCGGCCCGGTGCGCAGCCTGGCGCTGGTCGGCTGGTTTGCCATGCTGGCGCTCATCAACCTGCGCGGTGTCGGCTTTGCGGCGCGCTTCGTCGCACTGGTGACGAGCATCAAGCTCGTGCCGCTGGCACTGTTCATCGGCATCGGCATCTGGTTCATTGCGCCTGCCAACCTCACGCTGCCGCTGATCAGCGGCGGCAGCAGTGCCGACATCGGCCGCGCCGCCATCCTCGGCATCTTCATGTTCACCGGCGTCGAAACCGCGCTGGCGATCTCGGGCGAGGTGCGAGACCCGGCGCGCACTATCCCGCGCGCCGTGATCGCCGCGCTCGCCATCTATGCCAGCCTGTGCATCACCGTGCAGATCGTCGCGCAGGGCCTGCTGGGGCCCGCGCTTGCCGGGGCGGTCGCACCGCTGCCGCAGGCGATGGCGCTGGTGTCGGCCCCACTCGGCGCCATCGTCGCCGCTGGCGCGGTCGTTTCGATGCTTGGCTATACCGCGGGCGATTCGATCGGATCACCGCGCATGTTGTTCGCCATGGCGCGCGATGGCTTCCTGCCGCGCCGGCTTGGTACGGTGCACCCGCGCACCCATACGCCATGGGTCGCCAGCTTCACCCATGCCGCGCTGTGCGCCGGGCTGGCGTTGTCGGGCAGCTTTACCGCGCTTGCCATCGTCGCGACGCTGGCGTGCGTGATGGTCTATTTCATCGGCTGTGCCGCGGCGTTGCGGCTGCGCGCCATGGGCGTCGCCACCGCCGGAACGCCGGTGCAGATACCGGGGCTGCCGCTGATCGCTGCGATCGGCATCGGCTCGATGCTGTGGGTGACGGCGCAATCGACACAGGCCGAAGCGATCGGCATCGCGGTTTTCACGCTGGCGGCCAGCCTGGTCTATCGCTTTCGCTGCCTGCCGATGGCGGATAATTAGACTGTCCTATTCGAACCTTATCGGTTATTTTTTGCTGATTCGCCAGCAACGGACCAGGCGACAAGGCGACAGGATCAACAAAATGGCGTTTGGCGTGACTTTCGTGACTTTCGCGTCAGAACGCCTTGGCCTCGGCATAGGCCGCCAGTGCCCGCGCCCGGCCTTCGGCATGGCCGATGATCGGTTTCGGATAGGTCCGCCCCAGCGTCACCCCGGCGGCGCGCAGCATCATCGGCTCGGCATCGAACGGCGCGTGGATGTCGGCATCACGAAGTTGCGCCAGTTCGGGGACCCAATGCCGGATATAGGCTCCGGCATCGAACTTGGCGCTTTGCGTCACCGGCGCGAACACCCGGTTGAACGGCGATGAATCGACCCCAGACCCCATCACCCATTGCCAGCCCAGCGAATTGGCACCCAGATCGGCATCGACAAGGCAATCCCAGAACCAGCGCTCGCCTTGGCGCCAGTCGATGAGCAAGTGTTTGACAAGGAAGGAGGCGGCGATCATCCGGACGCGATTGTGCATCCAGCCGGTCGCCCATAATTGCCGCATCCCGGCATCGACGATCGGGTAGCCGGTGCGCCCCTGCTGCCACGCCCTCAGCTCCGCCTGGGCATCGCGAAAGGCAATCGCGTTGAACTGATCGCGCCCAGGCTGATCGGCATGATCGGGAAACTGATCAAGGATGTTGGCCGCAAAATCGCGCCAGCCAAGCTCACGCAGATAGGGTTCGGCCTGGCGCGCCGGCACCGCATCGGCAACGGCATGCCAGACCGTGCGGACCGAGATTTCACCCAGTGCCAGGTGCGGTGACAGGCGCGACGACCCCTCCTTCGACGGCAGGTTGCGCGCCGTGTCGTAATCGGCCGCCGCATCGAGAAAGTCCGCCAGCCGCGCCGCCGCACCGGCTTCACCCGGGGCCCAGACATCGAAACCGGCCGCCCAATCCCGGCGCGGCAGCAGCGCCAGGTCGGCGAGCGCATCCCCTGCCGGCGGCGGCGCAAACGCCATGGCTTCGGGGATCGGCAACGGCCGCGCCGGCGGCATCTGCTCGCTCAGCTTGCGCCACCACGGCGTGAAGATGCGGTAGCGCCCGCCGCCCCCCGCCAGCACGCTGTTCGGCGGCGCCAGCAGCGCGCCATGATAGCGTTTCAGCGTCACCGCCTTGGCAACCGCCGCATCCTGCGCCTTGGCCCATGGCTCGTAATGGGTGAGCGTATGAACCGTCGCGGCGGCGATGCTGCGCGCCACTTCGGGGACCACGTCGCCCGCTGCGCCGCGCCGCAAGACCAATGCCCCACCCCGCGCCGCAAGGTCACGGCCTAACGCTGCGAGACTATGGTGCAGCCACCAGCGCTGCGCCGCGCCCATCGCCCAGGCTGCCGGGGTTTCATCGTCGAGGACGAACAAGGCCACCACCGGGCCGGCCCGCGCCGCAGCAGCCACGGCGGCATGGTCGGCAAGCCGAAGGTCGTTGCGAAACCAGACAAGATGCGGGGCTGACATTTGCCCGTCATACCGGCTATGGCCCAGCCTTGTCGCGGTGGAAACCGCTCCGCAGAAAGCGCCCAAATGCCGCAACTGGCCTATGTCGATGGCCGCATCGTCCCGCTCGCCTCGGCCAGCGTCTCTGTCGAAGACCGCGGCCTGCAGTTCGCCGACGCGCTGTATGAAGTCGCCGCCGTGCTCAATGGCCGGTTGCTCGACTGGCCGCAGCATCTCATCCGGCTGCGACGCGGACTGGCGGCGCTTTTCATCGATTTCCCGATGTCGGACGCAGCGCTGACACTCCAGGCCAAGCGACTGATCGCCGCCAATGGCCAAACCGACGCGATCCTCTATCTCCAGGTCAGCCGCGGTGCCGCGCGGCGCGACCATGGCTTTCCGAACGACGCACAGGCCTCGCTGATCATGACGGTGCGGCGTTTCGATTTTGCCCAGCGCGTGGCGCAGCAGCGCAAGGGTGTGGCGGTCATTACCGTCAACGACATGCGCTGGCGCCGGGTGGACCTGAAGACCACCGGGCTGCTGGCGAATGTGATGGCGAAGCAGGATGCCCGCGTCGCCGGGGCCTTCGAAGCCTGGCTGGTCGGACCCGACGATGTGGTGCGCGAAGGCAGTTCGACCAACGCCTGGATCGTCAAGGACAAGACGTTGATCACCCATCCGCTGTCGGAATCGATCCTGCCCGGCATTGCCCGCGCTGCGCTGCTGCGGCTGGCGGTGGGCGACGGGATCGCGATTGCCGAACGGCCATTCACGCTCGCCGAAGCGCTGGCCGCCGATGAGGCGCTGCTCACGTCCACCACGGCGCCGTTGCTGCCGGTGGTGACGATCGATGGCCGGCCGGTCGGCACTGCTCGCCCCGGGCCGATTGCGGCGCGGTTGGCGGCACTCGTCTGGAGCGATGTCGTCGCCCAGACCGGCTGGCAGGCCCCTGACTGACCTGAAAAGGGGGCGCCTTGCGGCTCCCCCTTCCCGGTCTGATGCCGTCGCTTACATCATCGGCGGCGGCGGCATGTCGTCCATGCCCCCGCGCTTGCCGCGCCGGTCCTTCATGCGGGCTTCCATCCGGTCCTTCATGGCGCGGGCGTCGGCGACAAAGGCCTTGCGATCGGCGACCGACAGCTTGCCGAAGCCCGCCAGCATCGCTGTCTGGTGGCGTTCACGGCTGGCGTTCGCCGCGTTGCGTTCATCATCGAGCGCGCGCTTCAAGGCGCCGGTATCCAGCCTTTCGGCTTCGACCAGCGTCAGCATACGGTCGCGCGCGGCCTTGACCTGTTCGCGCTCGGCACGGCGATCGCCACCGCCACGCATCGCTTCCATCATCGTCTTGCGGCCGGCTTCGCTCATCGAGGCGAACATGCCGCGACCATGCATGCCGCGGCCGCCAGGGTGGCCGGCTGCCATCGCCGGATTGCCCTGGGGCGGCGGCATCTGCGCCGCAACCGGCGCGGCGGCGGCGAGCAACAGGGCGAACATCGCGCCACTGCGAGCAAGATTCTTCATATCAACGCATCCTCATCAACGGTTGGCGTAAACACGGTCGCGAACGCATCGGCATCGCTGCCAAAGGCGTCGCCATCCGCCGTGGCCAACTGCACGGCGTTCGGGGGGGAAACGGTCTTGATCATCGGGCCATCCGACATCACGGGCGCCACGAAGGCGATACCGGCCGCCATCGCGGCAGCCATCAGTCCACCGGCAAGCCAGCGTCGCACCGGCCGCCCCGCAGGCGTGGCAATCGGCAAACGCGTGATCGCAGCAAGATCGATCGTCGCCGGCGCGACATCGCAGGCCCAATCGCCGAGCAAGGCGTCGATCTGGCGGGCATCGGCGAGCGCGCCTGCGACCACGCCATCACTGGCGGCAAGTGCCAGCAGCGCTATCGCCTCGGTGGCCGGCCAGCGCGCCGCATCCCCGCCATGGGCAGCGATGATCTCAAGGGCTCGGTCGCGGGTCACGTCTGGGGTTCCATTACAATCAGCTTTCGTAATTCCATACGGGCGCGACCCAGCAATCCCTCGACCGCCTTGGGCGTCGTCTCCAGCGTATCGGCGATTTCGGCCATGCTGAGGCCATCACCATGGAACATTGCCAGCGCGGCGCGTTGCCGGGGGGCGAGCGTGGCCATGGCCGCATCGAGGCGGGCGCGACGGTCATTGGCAGCGGCCTGTTCGAAGGGGTCGGGATCGCTGCTGGCAACCTGATCGGCCTCCGACAAGGGCGACACCAGCTTGAGCGAGCGCCGCCGATCAAGGCACAGGTTGATGACGATACGACGAAACCAGCCTTCGACCGACCCGCGCGCCGGATCATAGCGCGCCGCCATCGTCCACAGGCGCGTCAGCGCAACCTGGACGACATCCTCGGCCCCGGCGCGGTCGTTGAGGGTGCGATCGGCAAGCCTGAGGCCCGGGGTTTGCAGCACCTGCGCCAACAGGGTGAAGGCCGCAGCATCGCCATCGACGACTCGCGCCATCAGCAGCGCCAGCGGCGTGTCGGCGGTCATCGCCGGCGGGATCGGAAGGGGGCGCATCTCATCCCCTTACGCGCCGCCGGCTGAACTTCCCCCGAATGCTAGAGGTTGGGCCCGCGTGCCGGCTTGACGTCCCAGCCCTGGCCCTTGTTGAGCAAGGCGCCCAGATCGCCCGAACGACCCGCGGTGATACGTTCGTTCTGGACATGGACTTCGGCTTCGAAGCTTGGCGCCGGGTCGCAGTAAAGCACCCCCAAGGCCTTGGGGAATTCCCCGAACGGCATTTCGACGAGCAATTGCGCCAGCAGGTGGTTGGTTTCGTCGTGCAGCAGCACCTGCGAGACATCGCCATCGACGACATCGATGACCGACAACCGGACATGATCGCGATCAAGCCGCAGGCCCTTCGTGCCATTGGCAAAGAGCAGCGGCTTGCCATGTTCGACCCAGATCTGATTGTCCGGCGCCGCCTTTTTCGCCGTGAACTTGGCGAAAACATCGTCATTGTAGACAACGCAATTCTGGAAGATCTCGACAAAGCTGGTGCCCTTGTGGGCATGGGCGCGCTTCAGCACCTCGGGCATGTTCTTCTGCGCCGTGTCGATGGTGCGCGCCACAAAGCGCGCGCCGGCGCCCATGGCAAAGGCACAGGGCGACAACGGCCGGTCAACCGATCCGAACGGTGTCGTCGGTGATTTGGTGCCGATCTGCGACGTCGGCGAATATTGGCCCTTGGTCAGGCCGTAGATTTCATTGTTGAACAGCAGCAACTGCACATCGAGATTGCGGCGCAACAGATGCAGCATATGATTGCCGCCGATGCTCAGGCCATCGCCGTCGCCGGTGACGATCCAGACATCGAGATCGGGATTGGCCAGCTTGATCCCCGTCGCAATCGCCGGCGCCCGGCCATGGATCGTATGGAAGCCATAGGTTTCCATATAATAGGGAAAGCGCGACGAGCAGCCGATGCCCGAGACAAACACGGTGTTTTCGCGCGCCGTGCCGATATCGGGCATGGTGCGCTGCACCGCCTTCAGGATCGCATAATCGCCGCAGCCCGGGCACCAGCGCACTTCCTGGTCGGAGGCCCAGTCCTCGGGCTTGGTGGCGGGGGTGATCGGGGTGATGGCGTTCATTTCAGCATCTCCGCAATGGCGGCTTCGATTTCGGCGATCTTGAAGGGTTGCCCGCTGACCTTGTTGAGCGGCCGGGCATCGACAAGGAACTGGTCACGCAACATCGTCTTCAACTGGCCGGTGTTCATTTCGGGCACCAGCACCTTGCCAAAGCCCTTGAGCAGCGCGCCGAGATTGGCCGGGAACGGCCAGAGATAGCGAATATGAACATGCGCCACGTCATGCCCCGCCGAGCGGGCGCGCTGCACCGCCTTGCGAATGGGGCCATAGGTCGATCCCCAGCCGACCACCACCAGCGTGCCGGTTTCGTTACCGACATCGACCTGCTGCGCCGGGATGAACTTCGCCACCCCGTCGATCTTGGCCTTGCGGATGTCGGTCATTGCCTGGTGGTTGGCGGGTTCGTAATTGATGTTGCCGGTATCGAGCGCTTTTTCGATCCCGCCGATGCGGTGCATCAGGCCCGGCGTGCCCGGCCTGATCCAGCGCCGGCCCAGCGTTTCCGGGTCACGCGCATAGGGCAGCACCCGGCCATCGGCCTCGGGCTCCTCGGTGAAATGCGCCGGGAATGGCGTATAATCCTTGCGGTCGGGCACCCGCCACGGTTCGGCGGCATTGGCTATGTAGCCATCCGTCAGCACCATTACCGGCGTCATGAACTGGGTTGCCAGCCGGCACGCCTCGATCGCGACATCGAAACTGTCGGTCGGGGATCGCGCCGAAATCACCACCAGTGGCGCGTCGCCGTTGCGGCCATAGACGGCCTGGTAGAGATCGGACTGTTCGGTCTTGGTCGGCAGCCCGGTCGACGGCCCGCCGCGCTGTGAATTGACGATGACGAGCGGCAGTTCGGTCATGATGGCGAGGCCCATCGCCTCGCCCTTGAGCGCGATGCCCGGGCCGGAGGAGGAGGTCACCCCCAATTGTCCGGCATAGCTGGCGCCGATTGCCGAGCAGATGGCGGCAATCTCGTCCTCGGCCTGGAAGGTGGTGACGCCGAATTCCTTCAGCCGCGCCAGATGGTGGAGGATCGGCGAGGCCGGGGTGATCGGATAGGAGCCGAAGAACATCGACAGGCCGGCGAGATGCGCGCCCGCCACCAGCCCCAGCGCCAGCGATTCGCCGCCGGTGATGGTGCGGTAATGCCCGGGCTGCGCTTCGGCCGCATCAACATGATACTGCTTCAGCGGGCCACCGATTTCCGCTGTTTCGCCATAGGCATGGCCGGCGTTGAGCGCAGCGATATTGGCATCGGCAAGCACCGGGTTCTTGGCGAACTTGGTCTTCAACCAATCGACGAGCGGCGCGCGATCACGATCGAACATCCACAGCGCCAACCCCAGCGTCCACATGTTCTTGCAGCGCAGCGATTCCTTGTTGCCCAGACCAAAGGGCTTCACTGCTTCCAGCGTCAGCGCCGATATATCGAAGGCCATGACTTGCCAGTCATCAAGCTCGTGCGTTTCGAGCGGATTGACGGCGTAACCCGCCTTGGCAAGGTTGCGCGGCCCGAATTCGCCACTGTCGATGATGGCGAGGCCACCGCGGCGCAGCGCCTTGATATTGGTCTTCAAGGCTGCCGGGTTCATCGCCACCAGCACATCGGGTTCATCGCCCGCAGTTTCGATGTCGATCGAGCCGAAATTGATCTGGAAGGCCGATACGCCGAAGGTCGTGCCCTGCGGCGCGCGAATTTCGGCCGGAAAATCGGGGAAGGTCGCCAGGTCATTGCCGGCAAGCGCCGTCGACAGGGTGAACTGGCCCCCGGTCAATTGCATGCCATCACCCGAATCGCCGGCGAAGCGGACAACGACCGCTTCGGGGTGGGGCAGATTATCGGTAGGTGGTAGCGGCGTGGTATCGGTCTGGAACGCAGTCGCCATCATCTTTTCCGCTACTGTTTGCTCCCTTGTGTTACGCCTGTCGCGCGCGCCGGGCCAAGCCCAAATTCAACAGGGTGATGCGTATTGTTGTGCCGCCTGCCATTGGGCGATCAACCCGGCGGCATGGCGCCGGGCGACCAGCATGGCATCGCCGGCATAACCGCCGCCCAGCGTCGATGCGACAGCGATGCCGCGTGACCGGCAGGCGGCAACGACCATCGCATCGCGCGCCGCCAGCCCGGCATCGCTCAGCGCCAACCGTCCCAGCCGGTCATCGGCATGCGGATCGACGCCGGCCTGGAACAGCACGAGGCCGGGACGTTCGCCATCGAGCAGCAGGGGCAGTTCGGCGGTTAGCCGGGCGAGATAGGCGGCATCGTCGATGTCATCGGGCAGTTCCACATCGCGAAAACTGCGCGCCTTGCGCACCGGAAAATTGCGCGCTGCGTGCATCGAAAAGGTCAGCACATCGGCGCGACCGGCAAGGATCACCGCGCTGCCATCGCCTTGATGGACATCGAGATCGATGATCAGGATGCGGGCGACCGCGCCTTCTGCGACCAGGCGATGCGCCGCAATGGCGAGATCGTTGGTGACGCAATAGCCCGCGCCGCCATCGGGCAGCGCATGGTGGCTGCCGCCGGCGCCATTGGCGGCATAGCCGTGGCGAAGCGCGTGCAGCGCTGCACCCCAGGTGCCGCCCGCCACCGCCAGCGTGCGCCGTGCCACCGCCGGTGTTACCGGAAAACCGATGCGGCGTTCACGAACGGGGTCGACCGTCGCCGCGAGCACCGCCGCGACATAATCGCGGTCATGCACCGCCTCCAGCCAGCGCCGCGGCATGGGCTCGGGCGCGTGCAACGCCACGGCCTGCCCTGCCTCGGCCAGCGCCGGCAGCAGCAGGGCATATTTGGCCATCGGGAAACTGTGTCCGGTCGGCAGCGCCGCCACATAGTCCGGGTGATGGAACAGCGGCAGCGGTCGGTACGTCACGGTCACCGTTCAGGCGAGGGCGCGCGACGCCATTTCGAGCACGTCCTTGCTCACCCCCGGGCTGGCGACGATGCGTTCGAGCTGCGCCCGCATCAAGGCGCCGCGCACCGTATCGAAGCGCCGCCAACGGCCGAGCGGCACCACCTGGCGCGCCGCGCTTTGTGGATTGACGCGATCGACCGCGAGCAACTGGTTGGCAAGCAACACATAGCCCGCCCCACCCGCGACATGGAACTGGCGCTGGTTGGCCGAAAATGCTCCCACGAGCGAGCGCAACCGGTTGGGGTTGGTGATGCTGAAATCCTTGTGAGCAAGCAGTTTTTCGACCTGCGCCAGCGTGTCGGGGCGTTGTGAGAGCGCCTGCACGGTGAACCATTTGTCGATCACATCGTTGTTGCCATCGAAACGCGCATGGAAATCGGCAAGGCAGGCATCGCGCTCGGGGGTATCGGTGTTGATCAGCGCGGTCAGGGCGCCCATCCGATCCGTCATCGTCACCGCGCCATCATATTGCGCCTTGGCAGCAGCGATCGCTGCGGCCGATCCGGCGGTAACCAGATAGGCCAGTGCCACGCTGGCCAACCGGCGGGCGCCCTTGGCCTCGGGGGTCAGCGCCGTTCCCGACCCCATCGAGCGGCGATAGGCGGCCCACCAATCGGCCTCCAACGCCTTGGCAATCGCCGCGCGCGCGGTCTCGCGACGACGGTGAATAGCCTCGACATCGACGACCCGCGCCTGGTCACCGATAAAGGCTTCGGTCGGCAGCAGCACCGCTTCGCCGACAAAGGCGGCATCGAGCCGGCCGTCGGCCCCCGCTGCCAGCGTTGCCGCCACTGCGGCAACCAATTCGGCCGGATCGTCATCGGTTGCCAGCACATCGAGCGCCAGCCGCTGCATCGCTTCCCAGCGCGCGAACGGATCATCATCGGCGCCGGCGAGAAATGCCAGGTCAGGCCGGCTTGCCACCGCGTCGACATTGACCGGCGCCGAAAAGCGCCGGTTGAGCGACAACAGCGCCGGCTCGTCCACAGCGTCGAATACCACCCGGGTAACCGGATCGCGGATCTCGACAACGCGTTCATCGCCGATACGGCCACCGCTGTCGCGCCCGATCAGCGCCAGCCGGAACGGCATGTGCACCGGTGCCTTGGTCGCCTGCCCCGGCGTCGGTGACTGGCTTTGCACCAGTTCGACCGTCACCGTGGTGCCGACCTGGGCCGACGTCACCGCCACGCGCGGCGTGCCCGCCTGTTCATACCAGCGCCGGAACTGCGCAAGGTCGCGCCCGGTTGCGGCCTCCATGGCGGCAACCCAGTCCTCGCAGGTTACCGCTTGGCCGTCATGCCGTTCGAAATACAAATCGACACCCTTGCGATAGCCGTCCTGCCCCAGCAGCGTGTGGAGCATGCGGATGACTTCGGCGCCCTTGTTATAGATTGTCGCTGTGTAGAAATTGGCGATCTCGACATAATGATCGGGGCGGATCGGGTGTGCCAGCGGGCCAGCATCTTCGGGAAATTGCACGGCGCGAAGCCCGCGGACATCTTCGATGCGGCGCACAGCGGCGCTGCCCTGATCGGCGGAAAACTGCTGGTCGCGAAAGACCGTCAGCCCTTCTTTCAGGCTGAGCTGGAACCAGTCGCGGCAGGTAACCCGATTGCCGGTCCAGTTGTGAAAATATTCATGGGCGACAACGCCGGCGACGCCGTCGAAATCGGCATCGGTGGCCGTTTCGGCATCGGCAAGAATGAACTTGGAATTGAAGATGTTGAGGCCCTTGTTTTCCATGGCCCCGGCGTTGAAATCGCTGACCGCGACGATGTTGTACTGATCAAGATCATAGGCGAGGCCATAGACGCGTTCGTCCCAGGCCATCGACGCCTTCAAAGCCGCCATGGCATGCTGGCAGCGCGGCACATCGGCAGCGGCGGTCCAGATCGCCAGTTCGACGTGGCGGCCCTCCATCGTCGTGAAACTGTCGGTCAACGCCGCCAGGTCACCTGCAACCAGCGCGAACAAATAGCTCGGTTTTGGCCAGGGGTCGGTCCAGATCACGGCGTGCTGGCCATCGGGCAATTGTTCGGCGGCACCGCGATCGCCGTTCGACAGCAGCACCGGATAAAGCGCCTTGTCGCCTTCCAGCCGCACCGAATAGGTCGACAATACATCGGGCCGATCGGGGAACCAGGTGATGGCGCGGAAACCTTCGGCCTCGCACTGGGTGACCAGCCGGCCTTGCGAGGCATATAGCCCCATCAGCCGCGTGTTGCGGGCCGGCGCAATCTCCACCTCGATGTCGATTTCGGCAACGTCACCATCGATCGACAGCGTCAGCGTGTCCCCCGCTGGTGCGGTGTTCACCGGCACGCCATCAACACTGATCGAAATCGTCGAAAGATAATTGCCATCAAGCACCAGCGGCCGGTCGTGCGTGCCATTGCGGCGCACCGACAACCGCGATTTCACCCGCGTCGCTTCGGCACCCAGCCGAAAATCGAGCGCCACATCGGGGATCAACCAATCGGGCGGGCGATAATCGGCGAGTTTGACCGCTTTGGGCAGCTGCGGTTGGCCTTGGGCATCAAGCATGTGCATGGGCGTATCTTGGCCCGGCGGACGCGATTTGTCTAAGTGGATTATTGCAGCCCGAGCCCTTGCCATTCGGCCGCCGCTTCGGCCGCCAGCAACGCCATCACGGCCCGCCAGCCCGCCGGATCACCGGCACTTTCCATTGCGACCAGCCGCGACGCCAGCGCTGCCTGGCGTGTATCGCGGCCATCGCTGGCAGCACCGATCACAACCCGCGCTGCAGCTGCTGCATTGGTTTCGCGCGCTGCCAAACTTGTGGCATCGCTGGCGGCGAACAGCAACAGGCCGGCGATCGTCGCCGCACTGCCGGCGGCATAGTTGCGGTCGGCATCGCCACCCGCCAGCGCCGGGGCGACATCGGCGCCCTGCGCCATGGCGAGCGCGTGGAGCAGTTGCGCATGGCTCAGGCTCATGGCCCAAGGCTTTCGAGGGTCTGCGCCAATGTCATGACGTGGAACCGGTAGGGCAAGGTCGCGGCAAAGCCGAGCACCGGGTCATGGCTGCGGCCATCGGCAATCTCGCGTGCCGAACTGACCCAGATCGTCGCCCCCATGACCTGCGCGAATATCTGCCACCAACGCAGCGCCTGCGGGTTGGCGACCAGTCCACTTGCGGCCTCCCACACGGCAATTGTTGCGTCGCGGTCGAGCAAGGCCGCCGGTCGCCCGCTGAAATGCGACCAGAGCGGGTCCATCACCCACGCCAGATCCTCGAGCGGATCGCCGGCATGGACCATTTCCCAATCGAGGATCGCCAGCAACCTGTCACCTGCAAACAGGAAATTGCCCGATCGGAAATCGCCATGAACGACGCTGACCCGCTGCGCCGGTGGCGGCGGATGGCGCTCGAGCCAGCGAAAACCGGCTTCGATCACCGGTTCCGGGCGCAAGCGATCGGCATCGAAGGTGCGGCGCCAATGCGCCAGCCGCTCCAGAGCAGCCGTTTCGGCGGCGACCGGCGCGAGCCCGGCCGCTGCGGGCGGCGTCCGGTGGATCGCACCGAGCGCTGCAAACAATGCCTCGCCAAGCACTGCGGCATGGTCGCCATAAGGTTCGGGCGTCAGCAACCCGGCCGCGGCGCCGCCAGCGATTTCGCGCATCAGAAAACCCGGCGCGCCAAAGCCGTCAGCGCTGGTTTCAAGCCACAAGGGTTCGGGCACCGGCACGGCGCTGGTGGCAAAAGCCGTGAGCGCTGCATATTCGGCGGCGCGAGCGGTCTCGATCAAGCTCGATACAGGGTCACGTCGCAGCACCAGCGCCTCATGACGGCCACTACGGGTGCCGGTCGCATCAAAGCGAAAGGTCTGCCGCGAGGCGCCGCCGTGGAAACGCTTCAGCGCGGTGATCGCCACCGGCTCGGCCCATTTGCCGGCGAGATAGGTGGCGAGTGCTTCAGCCGGCAAGATCGAATAATCCGGTGAAACCGCTCGGCGCATGCGGGCCGATGCAGAGCTGTTCGAAAACGCCGCGCCCGGCATGGACGGCATCGCCGATCTGCAACGCTGCGGTCACCTCCGCCTGGACATGGGCACTTGTCGGCAATGCAGCATCGACTGCGGCCAGATCGAAGGTTTCGCCGTGGCAGACATCGGCACCCTGGAACATGCCGTGACCGGCGGTCGGATGGCCATAGCCGAGCCCGCGCATCAGGAAATTGGCGCCAAAGCTGAAATCGACTGTCACCGCCGCGCCATCGGGCAAGCGTGCCGCCAAACGAGCACTGCGGGCATGGCGGCTTCCGGGCGCCCAATCGATCTGCATGACCGGGTCGATCAGGTGCTGGCTGCTCCCATCGCGGGTCGATACCAGTACCGCGGCGCGGTTCCACGCCCGGCCATGGGCATCGTCATTGGTGTGGAAGAACAACAGCCAGTCATCGAAGGCGATCGGCGTCCACAGCCAAAAGAATTGCGGCGCCAAAGCGGGCACCACCGGCTGGGCATCGGCACTGCCGACCGGGCGAACCCCCCAGCTGCGATCACGCACCCCGCGCCACCCGGCGAGATCGTGACGCACACCATCGGCGCTGATCCAGCCCGACCAATCGCCACCCTGCGTCATGCGGGTCACGTCCATCAGGGTGCGGCTGCCGTTGCGGCGGATGAAGCGCGGTTCCTCGATCGGCGCGGCGCGACCGCTGAACAGCATGTCTCCGGCGATACCCGTGGCATTTTCGGCAATGGTGACGCGCAGCCGTTGCAACGGTTCTTCGACGGTTATCGCGACCGGCCCGACATGCGTATCAAGTCGTTCATGGCAAAGGATCCGGCTGGCGAGCAGGGATCGCTGTGTCGTGCCGTCGGTCAGGCTTATCGCAGCGTCGATGATATTGAGATGCGGATAGATTCCCATCGCTGCGCCGAGCATCGCACTGCCATCGGGAGCCTGAGCATTGAAAAAGTAGCGGTCGTAGAAATTGCGGTCGGTGCCGGCGACCGCGATCGGCTCGGGCGTCTGGTGGATCGGAAAATCATCGGCCCGGGTCAGCATGGCAGCAACTTGTGACGCGCTGGCCGGGCTGGCAACCTGTCAAATACAGCAGAAACGCCGGACCCCTTGCGAGGCCCGGCGCATGTTTCGGGGCGAACCGAAAAAAGCTTACTTCTTGGGGGTCGTCGTCGTCACCGTCGTGTCGGTGGCGGTGGTGGCGCCCAAGGTACCGGCTTCGATGGCATCGGCCTTGGTTTCGGCCTTGTCCTTCATGGCATCGGCCTCATTACGCATGGCGTCGGCCGTCTTTTCAGCATTATCCTCGGCAACACCGCCCATTGCTTCGCCCTGCTTTTCGACGGCATCGGCATTGGCTTCGGTCGTGCTGGCTGCGGCGGCAGTGGTGTCGCGCACGGCGTCAGCCTGGGCGTCTTCGGTCGACTTGTTGCAGGCTGCCAGCGACAGGCCGGCAACGAGGATCATCATGGTCGGCGCAAATTTGAAGGTCATGGCAGGCTCCTGTTGGTTTCCAAGGGGCTGAACGCCGCAGCAATGCCGAAGGTTCCAAGCGCGACTGGTTTTTTATGGGGACAAATTGGGGTCCGACCATGTTCGGGGGAGAAATCATGGCCGGACCCGCTTGAAGGCAACGGTTGCGGGGGACTGAACGCGCTGCCTGCATTATATTACGCGTCAGCACGATGTTGGTTGCAGCGCCGGCTTCCAGAGGTGACAAAAAACGCAGCCCCCGGTAATGCCCGCCTGGGCCATCTGACACGCGACAGACGAAACTTGCTTATTTTTCAATTGCCAAAAAGCCACAGGTGGGTTGGTGGTCACGATCGCTGTCGCAATATTTTTCGACTTGCAACCGATTGATGCTCATTTCGCTTCGCTGAAGATGCGGTAATTGGTCGGATTTCCAGAACCCGGGTTCATTCGAATTAAATTGTCACTGACCTTGCGATACATTGAAAATCGAAAACGAATCGGTAAGCTATTTGCATGCTGGATTCTATCCCGGTTTCGCTTGTTGATCATGACCCGAATTGGGCCCGGATGGCGAATGCACATGCGGAAACGCTGGCGGTCCTGGGCGATCTGGTATTGAAAATTTACCACATCGGCTCGACGTCGATACCCGGTCTGGTCGCCAAGCCGATCATCGATTTGTTGCCGGTGGTCACCAGCCTCGCCGCGCTCGACGAACAATTGTGGAAGCTGGAACGGCTGGGTTACCGGCTTTACGGCGAATATGGCCTGCCCGGTCGGCGCTTTTGCACGTTGCCGGGGGATAACACCCGGCTGGTCCATCTGCATTTCTTCGAACAAGGCTCCGACCAGATTTTTCACAACCTGGCGTTTCGCGACTATATCCGCAGCCATCCGGAAGCCGCCGGCGCCTATGTTGCCGAAAAACAGCGGGCGCGTGCGCTCCACCCCGAAAACTCCCACGGCTACACCGCTGAAAAAAGCGCGTTCGTGCAGGAAATGTCGAAGCGCGCGCACGCCTGGTTTGCCGAGCAACCCGTCGGCCGCGACCTGCTGGCGCGTCCGGCCTGACCATCCCTCGCCTTTTGGCGCCGGACACCGCATAACCGTTCGCCATGCATTTGCTTGTTCTTGGCCTCGGCTATTGCGCCGCTCATTTTGCTGCCGCGGTTGCGGCGCGGGGTGGCCGGGTCACGGCGGTGCGGTCGCGCGCCGGCCCGGGCGTACTCGCCCTCGACAGCCCCGAACTGCCCGCCGCCATCACCACTGCGACCCATATCCTGTCATCGGTCCCGCCGGCGCCCGATGGCAGTGATCCGGTGCTCGTCGCGCATCGCGACCGGCTGGCCGCTGCGCCGGCGGGCTGGGTCGGCTATTTGTCGTCCACCGGGGTCTATGGCGATACCGGCGGCGCCTGGGTCGATGAAACGGCGCCGTTGCAGGGCCGCCGCGCCGGGCGCCTGGCCGCCGATCTCGAATGGCAGGCGCTGCACCCTGCCGCCCGCGTCTTCCGCCTGCCCGGCATCTATGGTCCCGCCCGCAGCGCGCTCGACCGGTTGCGAGCCGGCGCGGTTGCCCGCATCGACCTTCCCGGCCATGTCTTTTCGCGCGTCCATGTCGACGACATCACCGGCGCGATGCTCGCCAGCACGCTACGCGGCGCCCCAGGCGTCTACAATCTTTGCGACGATGAACCCGCGCCAGGTGAAGCCGTTACGGCCCATGCCGCTCGCCTGCTCGGCCAGGAGCCGCCGCCGCTGCAAGCGCTGGCCGACGCCCGGCTGTCCCCGATGGGCCGCGCCTTTTATGGCGAGTGTCGCAGAGTGGCCAATGGCAAGATGACGCGGGATTTGGGCTACACTTTACGCTATCCAGACTATCGTTCAGGCCTTGCCGCCTGCCTTGAGGAGATGATGCGATGAAATTCGGTGTCGGCCAGTCGGTCAAGCGTGTCGAGGATGTCCGGCTGTTGACCGGCAAGGGCAATTTCACCGACGATCTGCAGCGCGACGGCATGCTGTATGGCGTCACGCTGCGCTCGCCTTATGGCCATGCCGAAATCCGTTCGATCGATACGGCCGCCGCGCTCGCCGTGCCGGGTGTCGTTGCTGTCTACACCCATGACGATGTTGCCGATTATGGCCCCATCCCCTGCCTTGTGCCGCTGTCCGGCCCGCTCCACACGCCGCGCATCCTGCTGGCCCGGGACCGGGTGCGCTTCGTCGGCGATGCGGTCGCCTTTGTCGTTGCCGACAGCCGCGAAGCTGCCCGCGCCGGCACCGAGGCGATCGAGGTCGATTATGCCGAATTGCCGGTCGTCGCTTCGCTCGATGCGGCGCTTGCTGCCGATGCCCCGCAGATCTGGCCCGAAGCCAAGGGCAATACCCTGTTCGACTGGCAGGTCGGCGATGGCGCCCGCGCCGCCGAAGCGATTGCCGGATCGGCGCATGTCACCAGCTTGCGCATCGTCCAGAACCGCGTCGCGCCGACATCGATGGAAGTGCGCGCCGCGCTTGGTGAATATGATGCCGCAACCCAGACCTTCACCTTGTCGACCGGCAGCCAGGGCGTGGCCGGGATGCGCGGCATGCTCGCCGGGGCGATCCTCAAGGTCGCCCCCGAAAAGGTCTGCGTCGTCACTGGCGATGTCGGCGGCGGTTTCGGCATGAAATCCTTCATCTATGCCGAATATCCCCTTGTCCTCCACGCTGCCCGGGCGCTTGGCCGGCCGGTGAAATGGACCGGCGAACGCGGCGATGCCTTCCAGACCGATACCCATGGCCGCGCCATGGTGAGCGAAGCAAAGCTCGGCTTCGATAGCGCTGGCCTGATCACCGCGCTGGCCGTTGAAACCTGGTCCGATCTCGGTGCCTATCAGGCCCAGTTCGGCCCCGCCATCCAGACCATGGCCGGCGGCAAGATCATGGGCGGCGTCTATCGCATCCCGACGATCCACAATCTCGTCCATGGCGTCGTCACCAATACCGCGCCGGTCGATGCCTATCGCGGCGCCGGCCGCCCCGAATCGGCCTATGTCATGGAACGGCTGATCGAAGCCGCCGCCCGCGAACTCGGGCTGGGTGTCGATGATATCCGCCGCCGCAACCTGCTGACGCCGGCCGAATTGCCCCACGACAATGGCATCGGCCTGACCTTCGATATCGGCAATTTCCCCGCCGTGCTCGACAAGGCGCTGGCCAATGCCGATTGGGCCGGCTTTCCGGCCCGCAAGGCCGCCGCTGCGGCGAAGGGCCTGCGCCTTGGCCGCGGCATGGCCTATTATGTCGAAATCGCCGGCGGTGGTGGCACCGATGAATTCGCCGATGTCCGCGTCGCCGCCGATGGCATGGTCGAAATGGCGGTCGGCACGCAATCGAACGGCCAGGGCCATGAAACCGCCTATGCCCAGGTGCTCAGCGAAAAACTGGGCATCGACATGGACGATATTCGCATCGTCCAGGGCAATACCGATCGGCTCGACCAGGGCAATGGTACCGGCGGCTCGCGGTCGATGGCGTTCGGCGGCGGTGCCGTGCTCGCGTCGGCCGAAGCACTCATTGAACGCGGCATCGAACTCGCCAAAGTCGATCTGGGCGCCCAGGATATCGACTATGCCGATGGCGTGTTCCGCGCCCGCGGCACCAACAGCACGCGCAGCCTCGCCGAACTCGCTGCCGCCCATCCCGGCGGGCTCGATGGCCGCAGCAAATACACCACCGGCGTCCCCGCGCCGACCTTCCCCAACGGCTGCCACATTGCCGAAATCGCGCTCGATCCGGCCACCGGCAAGATCGAAGTGACGCACTACAGCCTCGTCGATGATTTCGGCAAGCTGGTGAACCCGATGCTCGTCGAAGGCCAGATCCATGGCGGCGTCGCGCAAGGTTTGGGCCAGGCGCTGCTCGAAGATGTCGTCTATTCCGACGATGGCCAACTCGTCACCGGCAGCTTCATGGACTATGGCGTGCCGCGCGCCGACGACATGCCGTCGGCCATCGGTTTCGAAACGCTCGGCACCCCGAGCCCGACCAACCCCCTGGGCGTCAAGGGCTGCGGCGAGGCCGGGACCATCGGCGCGATGCCGTCGATCATGAACGCCATCATCGATGCGCTCGATGGCACCCAGATGGAAATGCCGGCGACGATCGAAAAACTGTGGCGCGCGGCGCGGGCGCTGGAAATGCCCGTCGCGGCCGAATAGGGCATTGGCGCAGCGGTGATCGGCACGTCCGGTCACCGCTGCAACGCCTATCCCAAAGGTCACGAAAGTCACGCCGGATCGTGTTTTTGCGCGCTTGTGCGTCTGCGCCTGCAAATCACCAGAAACGTGCGAATTCGCTCGCTTGTGCGCCATACTGACAATGTCAAAGAGCCGTCGATCACGACCTTGTAACCGATTTGGTTCGTGTAGGACAGGCCCGGCGCCGGCAAACAAAAACGCCTGCCGTGTCGGGGAACACGGCAGGCGTAAGATGGGGTCGAAACGAACGGCTCTCAATCGGGTGGAGGGGGTACGCGAGATGCCGAACGCTGCGCCTGAAGTCAGATCAGCCAGGCGATGAAGATCGCCCAGGCGAGCATGAGCAGCGGCACCGTCATGATCTGGACCCAGGCTGCGCGCCCGGTCAGATAGCCGCTGGCGGTATCGATGCCGCAGGCGCCGCGCCGGTCATCACTGCCGCTGGCGCCGCTGGCGCGGGCCATGACAACGGGCAGGCCGTAGTAACCAACCAGCACGACACCGAAGACAACAAAGATGGTGCCGATGCCATCGCCGGCGCGGAAGGCGGCCGCCATGACCGCCAGGTAACCGGCGGCGGCAAGCACCAATTGGCGCAGGACGTGCCGGGGAATGTCGAAACTGAGCGGGGGTGCCGGTTGTGCGGTCGCTTCGGGTGTCTGCGGCCGCGGTGCTGTCACCATCGACCCGGTTTCGGGGTTCTGAAAATCGATCCGCATGACCGGCCCTCCCTTGTTCGGGCGCCCTCACCCGATGGTCCGATTATGTCGGGGGAATCATGCGTTTCCTTGATCTGGATCAAATCGGCGACATTTTTTCCGGCAGCGGCTGATAGCGCGGCTCAGTTCCCTCCCCCCTGCGGGGAGGGAGGAGACGAGGCCTAGTGCGCCAGGAACAGCGGCACCGGCGCATTGGCGAGCAGCCCGCGCGTCACTCCGCCGAACAGCGTTTCGCGCAACCGCGAATGGCCATAGGCGCCCTGCACCACGAACGCCGCGCGCCGTTCCGAGATGACCGCGCGAATGACCGTTTCCACGTCGTCGCCCGCGGCGCCGCGTTCGATGATCGTGGCGTTGATGCCGTGGCGTGACAGCCAGATTGCGGCCTCGCGTGCCGGGAAATCGCTCGGCTTTTCGGCAACGGTCAGCAGATCGACGCTTTCGGCCTGGCGGAGCAGCGGCAGCGCCAGCCGCATCGCGGTCGCAGCTTCCTGCGATCCGTCCCAGGCGATCAGCGCCGCGCCGGTTACCGCGATGCCGCGGCTGGCGGCCGGCACGGCGCACACCAGGGTCGGCGCGCGGATCGCTACATCGCCGGTGGTCGCAAGCTGCATCCCCGCGGTCGCGGTGAACGGCCCGCTGCTCATCACCACCACATCGGCGAGCCGCGCCGCTTCGCTCAAACGCTCGACGACATCGCCATCGCGGCTCAGCCAGTTCCAACTGACGCCTTCGGCCTGCAACCGCGCTTCGACGGCGACACGCTCGGTGCGGCGCTGGGCATTGATGGCTTCGACCAGCGCGGTGATGGGGAACGCCCCCATCGCCGGATCACCGAGCGCATAGGCGGCATAGGGCGTGACCTGCAGGCAGGCGAGATGCCCGCCAAAGGCGCGCGCAAGATCGAAAGCGGCCTGCAACCGCGCGTTCTGGCCTTCGTCGGGCTCGATATGCACAAGAATGGACTTCATGGCGGTACTCCCCGTGGTGATCCTGGCGATCATGTCATCACAATGACGCTGTTACGGGGCGCCGGCATTGATTCGGATCAAACAGGCCGAATCCGTCAGGCCAGCTCCTCGGCCGCTTCGGCGAGCGCCGCGGTATCGCGAATGATCACCGCGCGGCCGCCCGGCAGCTCGATGATGCCGGCGGCGCGCAGCCGGGTCATCTGGCGGCTGACGGTTTCGATGGTCAGGCCGAGCAGATCGGCGATTTCCCCGCGGCTGAGCGGCAGTTCGAACGCCACCGACCCGCCGCCGGCGCTGCCGCGCTGGCTGTTATGGGTATCCAGCTCGCGCTGGCTGGCATGGGTATCCAGCTCGCGCTGGCAGTCATTGGTCGCCAGCCGGCGCTGCATGTCATCAAGAAAGCCCGCGACCCGCGCCGTGGCGGTGGCGCGCCCCATGCGCATCAGCCAGCGCCGCGCGCGGTCAAGCTCGGCGAGCGTGCGCTGCAACAGCTTCTGTTCCATCTGGCGGTGCTCGGTCAGCGCGCGTTCGAAGGCAGCGCGCGGGAACACGCACAATTCGACATCGGTAAGCGCGACGACATCATGTTCGTCCGATTCGGCAAAGGGCCGCCCGATGAAATCACCCGGATAAAGCAGGCCGACGATCGCCTCGCTGCCGCCTGCGGTCACCGCCGACACCTTCATCACCCCGGACTGGACATTGGCGCAGATCAGCGGCGGATCATCGGCGCGGACCAGCGTGTCGCCGCGCGCCAGGCGACGCACGACACCCAGTTGCGCAAGGCCCACCAGCTCGGCATCGCTCAGGCTGCCGCACAGCGCCTTGTCGCGTACGCCGCAGTCGCTGCATTGTCTGGACATCGCCCGGGCCGCTCCTTCACTGCCATCATAGCGCGCTATGCACCCCACACGCTAGCGGCAGGCGTACCGCGGCAGCCCATCAACCTCTGCTGCGCAGCGCCACCACGAGCCCGACCATCGCGAGCGCGCCCCCCGCCACCGCCAGCGGCGTCCAGACATAGGCTTCGAAAACGGTGGACAGCGCCATCGCCACCACCGGAACGACAACGCCGTTATAGGCCGCCTTGCCGGCGCCGAGCCCGCGGATCAGCGCATAATAGAGGCTGAACGCCACCGCCGACGCGACGATGCCGAGATAGACGAGCCCGGCGAGATAGGCCGGCGACCATTCGATCACCGGCGGCCCGGCGAGCACCCAGGCGACAATGGCGTTGAACACCCCGCCATAGGCCATCGACCAGGCCAACCCGCCTTCGAGCGGCAATGAACGGCCGAGCGGGCTCGCCTGCATGACATTGGCAACGCTTGCCGACAGCACGCCGCCAAAGGCCAGCGCCAGGCCGAGCAGGATCGCCGCCGGATCCGCCCCCGGCATCACCAGGTCTCGCACCACCATCATGCCGACGCCGGTGAGGCCGATCAGGCTGCCGATGGCAAAGCGCAAGGTCGTGCGCTGGCCGAGGAAGATCGCCGACAAGATGGCATTGGGCACCAGCAGCAGCGCAAAGCTGAGCGCCACCAGCCCCGACGGCAGATGCTGTTCGGCACGGTAGACGAGGTTGAAATTGAGCACGAACTGCATCACCGCGACGAACACGGCAAAGACATGGCCGCGCCAGCCGATCGCCAGGCTGCGCCCGGTGGCAAGACACACGGCGAGCATCACCGAGCCGCCGAGCAGGAAGCGCCACGCCACCGACCAGGATGGCGGCACCACGCCAAGCTGGGTCTTGATGACCAGCCAGGTCGACCCCCAGATGAGGGTGATGATGGCAAAATAAATCGCCAGCCTCGGGGTGAATTGCCCGGGCGTTGCAGCCGGTGCCGCCATGATGGTCAGCCGAGAGCAGCGACAAGGGCTGCGATATCGGCGTCGGGCGTATCCCAGGCGATGACGAAGCGGGCTTCGTTGGCGCCGGCTGCACCCCAATCATAAAAGCCGAAGCCGGCGGTGCGCAGCCGCTCGGGCTCGCCGGGGTGGAGCTGGACGAAGATCTCGTTGGCCTCGACGGGGTAAAGCAGGCGGCTGGCAAGTTTTTCGGCGATGCGCGCAGCGCCCTCGTTGGCGCGTGCGGCGTTGCGCAGCCAGACATCGCCCTCGATCATCGCCAGCAATTGCGCCGACTGGAAGCGCCCCTTGCTCGGCATCTGGCCGGCGCGCTTGCGCCGAAAGCGCAGGTCCTCGGCCAGCGCTGGATCGAAGACGATAATGGCTTCGGCGGAAAGGCCGCCGTTCTTGATGGTGCCGAAGCTGAGGATATCGACGCCGGCCCGGGCTGTGATGGCACCCGGGTGGCAACCGAGCGTGACGATGGCGTTTGCGAAGCGCGCGCCATCCATATGCACGCGCCAACCCTGGGCCCTCGCATGGTCGGCGAGCGCGGATACTTCGGCGACGCTGTAGACAGTGCCGGCTTCGGTCGCCTGGGTGATCGAGAGCGCCCGCGCCTGGACCTGGTGAACATCGCCGCGATGTGACGCGAGGCCCGCGGCGAGGCCCGCCGGGGTCAGCTTGCCGGCGGCACCCGGCACCAGCAACAGGCTGGCGCCGCCGGTGAAAAAGCCCGGCGCGCCGCATTCATCGACCTGGATGTGCGCTTCGTCATGGCAGACGATGGCGCCATAGGGCGGCACCATCGCCGCCAATGCCAATGCGTTGGCGGCGGTGCCGGTGACGACCGGGAACACCGTGCACGGCGCGCCGAACAGATCGCCGAAAGCATCGTCGAGTCGGCCCGAAACGGCATCGCCATCATAGCCCGAACGGGTCGCAGGGGCGGCGGCGGCGATCGCAGCGAGCACTTCGGGGCACGGGGCGGCGGCGTTGTCGGAATAGAAATTCATGGGGTTGGCGCTAACGGCCGCAGCGGTGCCGGTCAACGCATGGATGTAAGGGGGATGCAGCATTGATGCCGCAGGTTGCCCCAGGGGTGCGAGCCGGCGACGGCCCAACAGAAAACGGCAGCGCCCGGGTGGGCGCTGCCGCAATCTTGTTCAGGAACGCAGCGATCAGAACCCGACGGTCAGGGTCGCACGCGCACCATGGTTGGTGTTGTTGTCACCGATGACACCCGAGTAGCCGACGCCGAGGGTGATCTTCTGCGACAGGCTGAAGCTGGCCTGGGCTTCCAGGGCAACCGCATCCTTGTCGAGCGACACCGTCGACACGCTGTACGGCGTGTTGACACCCGGGATGACGAGGATGCTGGCGGCGTTACGGTCACCCGTGGTGCGCTGCCAACCGGCCGAACCCGACAGGGTGGCCATGCCGGTGGTGAAGGCAGCGCGCATCCCCAGCGTCGTCAGGGTTGCATCGCTGCTCTGGCCGATGCCGGTCACGCCGGCGATGCCGCCGGTTTCGGCAAAGGCCTTCGAATCGACCTTGGCATAAGCGGCGCGAGCGAACGGCTCGATCCGGGTGTTTTCAGCCGCAACCAGATCGAAGGCGATTTCACCGAAGACCTGATAGCTGGTGCCATCGACATTGCTGGTCAGCGCTTGGGCAAGGCCCGGAGCAGTGATGGCGCGGGCACCGTCGGCATTGCTGCTGGCGATCGACCCGCCGACGCCGATGGCGAAGCCCGAACCTTCCTGGCGATAGCCGCCGTAGACGGCACCACCGACGCTTTCGACCGTCGACCTGCCGAGGTTCCCGAGTTCCACATCGGTGTTGGTGTAGTGGAACATGCCGCCGACCTTGAAGCCGTTGGTGGCAAAATCGATACCCGTCAACACGCCGCGCTGTTCGGTGGTGAAGCGGCTGCCGATGCCATCAGCACGGGCGGTGCCCCACGAACCGGCCGCACGCAGCCAGAAGGTGGTTGCCTTGCCATCATTTTCGCTGGTCACCGACTGGCTGCCGGCGATTGCCGACAGGCCGGCGTTCAGGCGATCGAAGGCAGCTTCACGCACAACCCGCGTGTCGTCGAGGATCGCCCGGCGTTCGGCGCTGTGCAGTTCGCCCGAAAGCTGGTTGAGCGCCGACGGCAGGTTGGCCCCCTGGGTGTAAAGCCCGAAGAACGCCTGCGGGTTGTAGCCACCACGAACCGCCGCGTCGAAGGCATTGGCCACCGCCAGCGCATTGCCGGAGATGTTGGCGCCGCCGAGCGTGACGAGCGAATTCGGCGCGAGGCGCAGGATGACCGAGGTCGCGTCATAGACGAGAACCGGGGCAAAGGCCTGGCCGAAGCTGCCGAGCGTGGTGTTGGCGAAGGTTCCCGTCCGCGACGAACCCGAAACCAGTGTGTAGCTCTGGTTGAAGGTTGCGAACGGCAGGCCCGCCGCGGTGACGACCAGGTTGCCAGCGGTCGTCGCCGCACCCGAAGCGGTGACGCGGTCCGCGCCAGCCGGGGTGACATCGATCGCCAGGGTCGAGCCAGCGGCGAGGTTGAGCGCGCCATTGACCGTCAACGTGGCCACCGAACCGGCGGTTGCGCCCGGCGACACAGTCGAACCCGACTGTGCCGTGAGGGCACCGACAGTTCCGGTACCGATCAGCGAGGTGCCCGTCTGCAGGGTCACCGCCGAATTCGCCAGCGAACCGGTGACGTTCAGGCGACCAGCGGTCACCGTCGTCGGGCCGGACACGGTGTTGACCGAAGCGATGGTCAGCGCGCCCGCACCCTGCTTGGTGATCGAACCAGTACCCGAAATCACCTGGTTGAACGTGGCATCGACCGTCTGGTTGAAGACCAGTGCGGCGTTGTTGAGGATGCCGCCCGAACCCAGCGTCGCGACACTGCCGACCAGCGTACCACCCGAGATGGTGGTGCCACCGGTGAAGGTGTTGGCGCCCGTCAGGGTCAACGTGCCGGTGCCCAGCTTGGTGATGCGGCCGTTGCCGCTGATCACGCTGCTGACCGTGAGCGCGTTGGCCGCCGTGTCGATGGCGCCAGCGCCGGCGAAGTTGATCAGGTTGCTGAGCGTCAGATTGTTGGCATTGGCCAGCAAGGTGCCGCTGTTGACCGTGATCGTGCCCGTGCCGAACGAAGTCGCGGTCGAGAAGCCGACCGTACCCGCGTTGATCACCGTGCCGCCGGTATAGAGGTTGGCCGCCGTCAGGTTGAGGATGCCGGTGCCGGTCTTGGTGATGTTGCCAGCGCCGCTGATCTGGCCGGTCAACGTCATCGTGTTGGCACCGGTGTTGATCGTGCCGATACCTGCCGTCTGGATGCTGTTGGCAAGCGTCAGGTTGTTGGCGCCGGCAGCCAGCGTGGTGCCGGTGGCAAGGGCGATGGCACCGATGCCGGCGGCGGTGTTGGTGCCGACCGTAACGGTGCCGTTGCCGATGCCGAGGTTGGTGAACAGGTTGTTCCCGTTCAGCACCAGATTGCCGAAGTTGACCGCCGAGATCGAGCCGGGGCCCGAAATCTGGCCGTTCAGCGTGAAGGTGCCGGTACCCTGGTTGACGATGCCGTTGCCCGCGGTCTGGATGCTGTTGGCGAGCACGAGGCCCGACACACCGGCAGCCAGCGTGGTGTTGGTCGCCAGGGAGATCGCACCGATACCGGCGGCGGTGTTGGTGCCGACCGTGACGGTGCCGTTGCCGATACCCAGGTTGGTGAAGGCATTGTTGCCGTTGAGGATCAGATTGCCGAAGTTCACCGTCGAGATCGAGCCCGCGCCGTCGATCACCCCGTTAAGCGTGAAGGTGCCCGTGCCCTGATCGATGATGCCATTGCCAGCCGTCGTGATGTTGTTGGCAAGCACCAGACCAGAGACACCGGCTGCCAGCGTCGTGTTGCTGGCCATCGCGATGGCGCCAATGCCGGCCGCAGTGTTCGTGCCGACCGTGACCGTGCCAGCGCCGATACCAAGGTTGGTAAAGGCGTTGTTGCCGTTGAGGATCAGATTGCCGGTATTGACCGTCGAGATCGAACCCGCGCCACCAATCTGGCCATTGAGCGTGAAGACGCCCGTGCCCTGATCGATGATGCCGTTGCCGGCCGTGACGATGCCGTTGGCAAGCACCAGACCCGACACACCCGCTGCCAACGTCGTGTTGTTTGCCATCGCGATGCCACCAATGCCGGCGGCGGTGTTGGTGCCAACCGTGACGGTGCCGTTGCCGATACCCAGGTTGGTGAAGGCATTGTTGCCGTTGAGGATCAGATT
>JBBRVH010000017.1:0-40946 GCA_038246995.1 Sphingomonadales bacterium | reverse complement strand
CTTCGCGAGTCGCCCTCCCCACAGGGGGGAGGGAGTCGGGTCAGCCCCCCGCCGCAATCCTTCGGATGGCCTTTTCGAAGGTCTCCACTGGCTGGCCGCCGGTGATGAGATATTTGCCGTCGATGACGATGGCCGGCACGGCGCTGATGCCTTGTTGCCGCCAGAAGGCTTCGTCGTGGCGGACTTCATCGGCATAGGCGCCGCTGGCGAGCACCTCGCGGGCCGCGTCTGCATCCAGCCCGACGCTGGCGGCGGCTGTCACCAGCGCTTCGGGGTCACCAAGATTGGCGCCATCACTGAAATGCATGGTGAACAGCGCCATTTTCAACGCCGCCTGATGCCCCGAAAGGCCGGCCCAATGCAGCAGGCGGTGGCAATCGAAGGTGTTCCAGATGCGGCTGTCGGGGCCGGTGTTCATGGCGAAACCAAAGGCGGCCGCGCTGGTGCGGATCAGGTCGCGGGTGCCGCGCGATCGTTCCGGGTCGGCGCCATATTTGCGGGCGATATGTTCGCCGACATTTTCACCGGCGCGCGGCATGTCGGGATTGAGTTCGAAGGGCTGGAAGCGGATCTGCGGGGTGACGACATCGGCGGCGTTGGCGAGCGCCGCTTCCAATGATTTCAACCCGATGACACACCAGGGGCAAACGACATCGCTGACAAAATCAATCTGCATCGGCTTCATGAGCGCATCCCTCGATCGGGGGTGCAGGAGAAGCACCCCCCTGCTTCTGCGCCCTGTTTACTGCGGATCATTCGCCCCGACAAACCGCGCCGCGTAACGGCTGGTGATGCGATCAACCGGCATGATGACGAAAACATCGACGGTATTGAACTGCTGGTCGACAAAGCCGCCATCGCCGATCATGGCGCCGACGCGCAGATAGCCCTTGATCAGCGGCGGCAGCGCGCGGGCGGCGGCGCGGGTATCGATCGAGGCGGCGGGCAGGCGGTCCATCGGGACATGGTTGCTGTCATGCGCCCGGGCGCGCAGTTCGGGCGGCGCGAGATGGTGGTGATAAAGGTACGAAAGCTCGGCGGTGTGGAGCAAAGGGTCGGCGCCGTGCAGCGAGGCGCAGCCGAACATGTGGCCGATATCATGGGCTTGCAGATACGAAGCAATGCCGCGCCAGAGCAGGGTGATGGTGGCATTGTTGCGCCACGCCGGCGCCACGCAACTGCGGCCGAGTTCGAGCAATTGCCCGCCCGCGCCAGATTGGGCGATCAGCGGCGACAGGTCGTATTCGCCGGCGGAATAAAAGCCGCGGTGGGCAGCGGCGACCGACTGGCGCAGCAGGCGATAGGTGCCGACGACATGGGGGCGACCATCAAGGCCATGATCGATGACGAGGAGATGGTCGCAGATCGCATCATAGGGATCGATATCGCGGCCGGCGCGCGCCATTGCAGCGGTCGGCGCGGCGCCCATTTCGTCATAGAAGATCTGGTAGCGCAGCGCCTGGGCGGCGGCGATTTCGGCTTCGGAAACGGCAAGGCGGACATCGAGTTGCCCGACACGGTGGATGAACGGCGCCGCGGCGAGCAATTGCGGGGCAATGGCGGTCGGAAGGCTGAGGGCGAGACCCATGATCATCGACTCCGATGGCGGCGCCAATCCGACGCTTTCCTCGCCTTAGCCCAGATTTGTGACAGCCGCAGTGCGAAGCTGTTTCAGCCCGATGACACCGCATTGCCAGGCGGCAGCGCATCGTCGACGAGGCCCGCGCGCATCATGTAGGCGAAGATGGCGATGCCGGGCAGCGCCAGCAGCGTCGTGAGATAATAGAAATCGACATAGCCGAGGCTTTCGATCAACCCGCCGGCGGTCGACGCGCTGAACAGGCGACCGACGACCGACGCGGCGGCGGAGACCAGCGCGAATTGCGTCGCGGTGAAACGATGGTCACACAGCGCAGCGAAATAGGCGCCGACCGCGACCCCGCCGAAGCCGGAACTGAAATTTTCGAAACCGATCGCCAGCGCCATGCCGAGGTTGGAATGACCGGCGATGGCCAGCAATGCGAAACCGAGATTGGAAACGCCCATCAGCACCAGGCTGATCAGCACCGACCATTTCAGCCCGATGACCTTGTAGAGCAGCCCGCCGATGAAGATGCCGACCAGCAGCGCGACAAAGCCGATGCCGACATCATAGCCGGCGATTTCATCCTTGCTGAAGCCCAGGTCGGCGAACAACAGCCGCAAAGACAGGTTGGCGACGGTATCGCCAATCTTGTGGAGCAGGACGAAAAGCAGCGTCAGCGCCGCCCCCTGCCGCCGCAGGAAATCGGCGAGCGGCGCCACCACGGCATCCTGCACCGCCGCCCAGCCGCGCTTCGCCGCGCCGGGGGCCGGCAGCCGATCGGGTTCGCCGAGCAACAGCCCGGCCGCCAGCGCCGGCAGCACGAACAAGGTGGCGGCGACATAGGCGACCGACCAGCCGGCACGGCTGGCCAGCACCAGCACGGTCGACGCCGCCAGCGCAGTGCCGATACGCCAGCCATATTGCGTCATCCCCGACCCGGTGCCGAGCTGTTCGGGCGACAGGTTCTCGATGCGATAGGCATCGATGACGATATCGAAGCTGGCGCCGGCAAACCCCACGGCAATGGCGGCGGCAACGACCATCGGCAGTTGCGTCACCGGATCGGCAAGCCCGAGCCAAGTCACCGCCGCCACCACCATCAGCGCGGTCACCAGCAACCAGGCGCGGCGATGGCCGATCAACGCCGCGAGCACCGGCAGCCGCACCCGGTCGATCACCGGCGCCCAGAGCAGTTGGAGATTGTACATCAGCAGCGCCAGCGCAAACGCCGTGACGGTCTTTTTCTCGATGCCGCTGTCGGCGAGGCGGGTGGTCAGCGTCGCGGCGATCATCGCGATCGGAAACCCCGACGCCATGCCGAGCAGCAACGCACCGACCGGCCCCTTTTCGAGATAGGGGCGCAACAAGGCGGGCAGGTGGCGGGTCCAGTCGGTCGGCGGCGCGTGGGTCATGCCGCACCTTAGCCGGTGCAGCGGCGCTGTCACCACAGGAGACGGCATGGCCGGTTGGCATCCCCCAATGACCGGCGTAAGCTTTGCGGCATGGACATTCATGTGCCCTTTCGCCAGCCGACCCCCGGGCAATTGGCGCTTGCCGAGGCAATGCCCGCCGCCGCGCGCGCCACACCGCCGGCGGTAACCAGCCGGTTGCCCGCCAGCGTCTACACCTGCCCCGATCATTTCGCCCGCGAACAGGACCGGCTGTTCCGCGCCCACCCCGTCATCCTTGGCCCGTCGGCGCTGCTGCCCGATCGCAATACCAGCGTGACGCACGATCATTTCGGCGTGCCGCTGCTCATCACCCGCGACGGCCAGGGGCGGGCGCATGTCTTCCTCAACGTCTGCCGGCATCGCGGCACGCGGCTGGTCGAAGATTGCGCCGTCGCGCATGGCCCGGCGCTGGTCTGCCCCTATCACGCCTGGAGCTATGGCCTTGATGGCCGGTTGAAGGGCCTGCCGCGCCCCGAAATCTTCCCCGATCTCGACAAGGCGGAGCGCAGCCTTGTCGAAATGCCGAGCGTGGAGGCCGGCGGGCTGATCTGGGCCGGGCTCGACCGCACGCGGACATACGATTTCAGCCTTGCCACCGGGCCATTGGCGGCGGATTTCGACGCGCTCGATTTCGGCGGCCAATATCTTTACGCCCGCGCCAGCCACGATGTCGCCGCCAACTGGAAGCTCATCATGGATGCGTTTCTGGAAAGCTATCACATCACCCGGCTGCACGCCGCGACGATCGCGCCCTATTTCCAGGATGGCGTGTCGACCGGCGACATGATCGGTCCGCATGCGCGCTCCGCCGTCGGCCGCCTGGCCGCGCTCGAAACCACCGATTTCACCGACATGACGCAACTGCGCGGCGCCGTCACCTTTGCCTATCAGTTGGTGCCAGCCTGCATCATCGTCGCGTCACCCGATTACATCAACATCATGACGCTGATGCCGCGCGCGGTGAACCGCACCATCGTTGAAGATTTCATGCTGATCCCGGCGGCCCCGGCGACACCCAAGGCCGAGGCGCATTGGGCAAAAAGCTGGAAACTGCTCGACCAGGGCGTGTTCGCCGCCGAAGATTTCCGCGCCGCGACGCTGGGCCAACAGGGCCTCGAATCAGGCGCGGTCGATCACGTCCTGCTCGGCGGGCTGGAACAGGGGCTGAAACGCTTTCACGACACGGTAGCGCGGCTGATCGCCTGACCGCGCGCCCTTGCACAAATTTGCTGCGCTGCATCAAAATTTCACACGCAAAATCTGCGATTCATGCGAAACGCCGGCACGGTTCGTGCGTTTCAGCCGTATCCCCCTGTCAGGAGTTCCCCGGTTGCGCGTCCAGGTCCAGTCCCGTCTTGCCTATAACTTTACCCAACCGACTGAAGCCATTGCTGTAATCCTTGCAGCGCACGCCCCGGGACAAGTCATCGAAAGCGAAACCCTCACCCTGTCGGACGGCATTCGGCTGGCCGAATCGGTCGATCCGGTTTCGGGCGCGCGGCTTTTGCGTGGGTCGCTCAACGGCACCGTCACGCTCGGCTATTCCGCCATCGTCCGGCTGGCGCCGCGGCTGGAGCTGCCCGAGGCTGTGCAGGTCGCGCCCTGGTCGCAATTGCCGGTCGAGGTGCTGCCCTATCTGCTGCCCAGCCGTTATTGCCCGGTCGATCAGTTCCTGCGCTTTGCGAGCCGAGAATTCGGTGACATCGCGCCCGGCGGTGCGCGGACGCTGGCGATTCTCGACTGGCTGCACAGCAATGTCGATTATGTGCATGGCGTGTCGACGAGCACGACCGGGGCGGCGGCGACCTTCATCGATCGCGCCGGGGTGTGCCGCGATTTCACCCATCTCGGGCTCACCCTGTGCCGCGCCGCCGGCATCCCGGCGCGCGCGGTTGCCGCCTATGCGCTGGCGCTCGATCCGCCCGATTTCCATGCGGTGTTCGAAGTGTTTCTCGATGGCGGCTGGTGGCTGGTCGATCCGACCCGGCTGGCGCCGATCGCCGGCATGGTGCGCATCGCCCATGGCCGCGATGCCGCCGATATTGCCTTTCTCACCACCTCGGGGCCGACGGAGCAGCTCGATCACAGCGTCATCGTGCAGGAAATTCCGCCGCGGCTGGCGACGATTTCGAACGATGGCACGCCCCGGGGTCTTGATAAAGCGTCCCACAATCCTAACACAGTAGAGCAAGCTGCCTAGCTCTGCTACAAGAGCAGCCTGCGACCTGGAAGGATGACGATGGCGACGACCCCGACGAACGAAACGGTGATCAAGCTCGACGCGCCGGTGGCGGTCAATGTGGTTGCCCCCGCCGCTGCCGCCGGGCTGGTGCCGTTGAAGGCCGATACCGTCACCAAGCTGCAGGCACAGGTCGATGATTTCGTGTCGAAACTCGTCGCCGAAGATGCCGCCAGCCCCGAATTCGGCAAGCGTGTCGACCAGCTCATCAACCTTGGCGCGCCGCAGATCGCCGAAGCCGCCGGCCAGTCGAACCGCTTTCTCGACCGCCCGACCCGTGCCATCGACAAGGATACCGGCATCGGCGCCGACCTGACCGCGCTGCGCGCCACGATCGAGGATCTCGATCCCAGCGGCAAGGCGCTGACCTCGAAGAAAAAGCTGTTCGGGCTGATCCCCTTCGGCGGCGACAAATTGCGCGGCTATTTCGACAGCTACAAATCCTCGCAGACCAATATCTCGGCGATCCTCGAGCGATTGAAGGACGGCAAGGATTATCTGCTCAAGGACAATATCGCCATCGACCAGGAGCGGCAGAAGCTGTGGGAATCGATGGGCAAGCTCGAGCAGATGGTCCAGGCGTCGAAGATGTTCGATGAAAAGCTGGAGGCCAAGGCGCTTGAGCTCGAATATGTCGATCCGGCCAAGGCCAAGGCGATCCGCGAATCGGCGCTGTTTTACGTCCGCCAGCGCACCACCGATCTACTCACCCAGCTTGCCGTCAGCGTACAGGGTTATCTGGCGCTCGATCTGGTGAAAAAGAACAATGTCGAACTGATGAAGGGCGTCGATCGCGCCGCCACCACCACCGTCGCTGCGCTGCGCACCGCGATCACGGTGGCCGAGGCGATGACCGGGCAGAAGCTGGTGCTCGAACAGGTGCAGGCGCTCAACAGCACGACCGCCGGCATCATCGATCGCACCGGCGAATTGCTGAAAACCCAGTCGATTGCCATCCACGAAGGCGCCGCGAGCAGCACGATCCCGGTGGAAACGCTGCAACGCGCCTTCCAGAACATCTACCAGACCATGGATGCCATCGACACGTTCAAGGTCAAAGCGCTCGAATCGATGAAGACGACGGTCGATACGCTGTCGATCGAAGTCGACAAGAGCCGCGCCTATGTGGCGCGCGCGCAGGGCCAGGCCGAAGGCGCGCTCGAAAATCGCGGCGCGCAGCCCGCCATCGACGTGGTGAGCTGATGGCCGACGCCGATGAAATCGTGGCGCGCAACGATGAACGCCTGCATCGCATGAACATGGCCGATGTCGCGCGTCGCGGCCGTGCCCGGCGCCGGCAGATGGCGGCCGAAAATGCCGGCAAGCGGTTGAAGCGGGCCGGTTTCGTCGGCGGCGGCGTGGTTGCGGTGCTGCTGCTTTATGGGCTGGTCATCGGCCCTATCGGCACCACCGGGCTGATCCTTGCGGTGCTGCTCGGCCTTGCCGGCATGGTGATGGCGGGGGTCTGGAACCAGAATGTCCCGCAGCCGCAGGACCTCGCCGAAGCCAGCCCCAACGCGATGCCGGCGGCAACCGAGGCCTGGCTGTATCGCCAGCGCCTGCCCGCCAAGGCATCGCCGCAGATCGATGCCATCGGCGCCTTGCTGGCCACCCTCGAAACCCAGTTGAGCCGCGTGCCGCCAACCGATCCGATCGCCCAGGACCTGGCGCGCCTGCTCGGCAAGCATTTGCCCGACCTTGTCGAACGCTACACCCGCGTGCCGGTCGACCAGCGCAGCCGCACCATCGACAGCGACGGCCGCACCATCGAGACGACGCTGATCGACGGCTTGAAGATCGTCGAGACCGAATTGGGGCGCGCGTCGGACGCGCTGTCGGCGGCGGATCGCGATGCCGTGCTGGTGCAGGGCAAATTCCTCGAAAAACGCTATCGCGACGGCGGCATGCCGACCGAATGAGGCGCGGCGACGGCCAGCCTGTGCCCGGTTTGCGCCACTGTGGCGAATTTGGCAGCAACCGCGTCCATCCCTTTGCGGTTTGCCACGTTCGGCGCTAAGAGACTTTCAGATAAACGTCAGGAGACACGGCCATACCACCCCCCCCTCGCCGCATGATGAACGCCCCCGCGCCGATGAACGGCCCGCGTTACGACGAATTCATCACCGTTCCCAAGGTCCGCGTCATCGACCAGGATGGGGAAAATCTGGGTGTGCTCTACACCAAGGAAGCCATCGCCACCGCGCATGAGGTGGGGCTGAACCTTGTCGAAGTCTCGCCCGGCGCCGATCCGCCGGTGTGCAAGATCCTCGATGTCGGCAAGTTCAAGTACGAGGCCCAGAAAAAGGCCGCTGCCGCCCGCAAGAACCAGAAGACGCAGGAGATCAAGGAGATCAAGATGCGTCCGAACATCGATGACCATGATTACGACACCAAGATGAAGGCGGTGCAACGCTTCATCGAGGAAGGCGACAAGGTGAAGCTCACCCTGCGCTTCCGCGGTCGCGAATTGTCGCACGGCGAACTGGGTCTCGCCCTCCTCGAACGCGTCCGGGACGATTCGGCCGAATATGCCAAGGTCGAACAGACGCCGAAGATGGAAGGCCGGCAGATGTTGATGGTCATAGCGCCGCGCTGAGGCACGGCGCGTTCGCGGCCCGACGCAGCGCGCAGCGCTGGGGCGGGACTCGCGAATGACCCGGCCAGCGAGGCGGCGGGGTCATCCCCCGCCGAACTCGTCTGACGCCAGCATGGGCTTTGCCCATGCCCTTCCTGAACTGCGCAGTTCACTCAGTTACGCAGGTACCACTTTGTACGGCAGCGCCTCGCGCGCCCCTCAATCCCAGCTGAAGCGATAGCCATAACTCAGCCCGACCGAAAACTGGTCACGCCGGCCGCGTTCGCGGATCAACGACGAATCCGCCGCCGGATCGGCCAGCCGATCATAGCCCGTGAACAGGGTCACCGCGCCATCGCGGCCGGCGCGCCCGAGCGGTTTGGTCAGCGAGGCGTTGGCGCCGGTCGATACGAGCCCGCTGCCGGCGCGAAAGACCGGCAGGCCGGTGGCGAGTGCCTGTGCGGGGGTAACGCCGAAATAGGTCTGCACATAGTCCGCCCCGGCAAAGGTGCTGCGCACGCCGGCCGACCACAGCCAGGGCGCCGTCGGCTTGCCGAAGCGATCGCTCCAGCCGGCGGAGATGTCGGCGACGACGCCATCATGCCCGCCAAAGCCCTGTCGCACTTCGGCACGAACCCGGCCCTTGCGCCCGGCAAAGCCCAGTTGCGCGAAGCCGCCGGCTTCACCCGCCAGATCGACATCGCCCATGCCGCGCAGCGCCGTGCTGCCACCGGTTACCAGGAACGGCGACCCACCGGTGCTTTCCTGCCGCCCGAACCGCAGCTTGACGAGCGGGCCAAGTTTCCAGCCATCGCGGTTGACGAGGTTCCAGCCGAGCCCATCGGGAAGCGAGAAGAACACATCGTCGCGATAATTGAGCCGGATGTCGGGGAAGATCGACAGGGCGTAATCACGGCTGCCTTGCCATGCCGGCGCAAAAACCGGCGCGACAGCAAGCGTAAGGGTCCAGGCACGCGGCGCCGGCTGGGCCGGGCGTTGGGCGCTGGCCGGCACCCCGGGGGCGACACCCTGCGCCAGGACAGGAAATGCGGGCGCCAGGGCAGCAGCGGCAAGCAAGGAAAGCGAAAGGCGCGACACGTCATTCTCCGGACAAGGGACGATCGCCGCCTAGCGCAATCATTACAGAGTGGCAATGTTTGATGCGCGGCGGCGGCAACCCCGCGCCAACACGCCCCCTTCCCCCGGCGCGCCCGCGTGCTAAAAGCGGATCATGCATCGCTTTGCCAATCCTGCGCGCTTCCTGCGCATTGCTCGCTGGGCAACGCCGCTCACGCTGGGGCTCGGGCTGATCCTGACCATCGCGGGGCTGTATATCGGCCTGTTCGCCAGCCCGCCGGATTACCAGCAGGGCGAAAGCGTGCGGATCATGTACGTCCATGTACCGGCGGCCTGGCTCGGTTCGGGCGGCTATCTCGGGCTCGCCATTGCCAGCGCCACCGCGCTCATCTGGCGGCACCCGCTGGCCACCATCGCAGCGCGCGCGATTGCGCCGGCCGGGGCAGCGTTTACCGCGATCTGCCTGATGTCGGGGGCGCTGTGGGGCAAGCCGACCTGGGGCACTTACTGGGTGTGGGATGCGCGGCTGACCTCGATGCTGGTGCTGCTGTTCCTCTACCTCGGCTATCTGGCGCTGTCGGCGTCCGAAGGCGAACAGGGCGGCGAGCGCAAGGGCGCCGCGATCCTCGCGCTCGTCGGTGCCATCAACCTGCCGATCATCAAATATTCGGTCGAATGGTGGAACACGCTGCACCAGGGATCGAGCATCAGCGTCATCGGCGGCAAATCGGCCATGGCACCTGAAATCCTGACGCCGTTGCTCGTTTCGGTCGCCGGCTTCACCTTTCTGTTTGCCGCGATCGTGCTGATGCGGATGCGCGCCATGCTCGCCGAACAACGGGTCGAAGCGCGCTCGCGCCGGCTGGCGGAGGCGGTTGCATGATCGAAGGCATCGTCGCCCGCCCCGACCTGTGGGCATCCTATATCTGGCCGGCCTATATCCTGACCATCGGCGGCATGATCGCCCTGCTGGGCTGGGCGTGGACCGCGATGCGCGCTGCCGAAAAGCGCGCCGAGGATTTGAAACGCAAATGAAGATCCCCCATGAAGATTAAGGCCAAGACCCAGCGGCTCTATCTCGTCATCGGCGCCATGGTCGCGCTGGGCGGCGCCGGCGCGCTGGCATTTTCGACGCTGGGCGACAAGGCGACCTATTTCTATGCCCCGTCCGATCTGGCCGGCAAGGCGCCGCCGGTCGAAGCGATCCGGCTGGGCGGCATGGTTCAGGCCGGGTCACTGGTCAAGAACGGCGAAACGGTCACTTTCATCGTCACCGACAACAACAAGACCCTGCCGGTCACCTATACCGGCATCCTGCCCGACCTGTTCCGCGAAGGGCAAGGCGTGATCGCCGAAGGCAAGATCAACCCGGCCTCGGGGGTGTTCACCGCCGAAACGATCCTTGCCAAGCATGACGAGAAATACATGCCGCCGGAAGTGGCCGGGGCTATGCGCAAGACGGCGGGCACGGTTTCCTAGGTTTGTTCGTCCTCCCGGGCTTGACCTGGGATCCCGCTTTCTTCTGCTGCGAAGCCGATTCACGAGCGTCTGACTCTCCCGTCACCCCCGCGTAGGCGGGGGCCCATCGCCTGCGCGTTGGTGCAAGGGGGGCGTGAAAAGAGAAGAAGGCAAAAAGAAAGCCCGGGCAAAGCCCGGGCTGACGTCAGACGCGTTCGGCCAGCGAAGCTGTCCGCCTCGCTGGCCGAGCTTGCGCGAGTCCCGGTGCAGCGACGCAGCACCGGGCCGCCCGGCGCTTAAAACCGGGTCCGCACCGTGATGCCATAGGTACGAGGCTCGGCCGGGAAGGTGATGAACAGCTGGTTCGCCGTTGCTGCCAGGCCGCGGTTGACCGCGTTGAAGGTGCCACCACCTTGCAGCGGGGCATCAGCCGCAACCTGCTGGTACAAGGTGTTGAAGATGTTCTGGCCCCAGAGCTCGACACCCCAGATCCGATCCTTGCCATAGATGCCGACGCGGGCATTGGCGACGACGAAGCCGGGCTGGCGCTTTTCGAAGTCGAGGTCGGAACCGGTGTTGAGTTCCGACATGTAGCGGAAATCGAAGTACATCAGCGCCGACATGGTGTCGCTGATCTGCGGTGTCCAGGCCGCGCTGCCGGTCACGACATAATCCGACGAGTTGGAAATGCGCTGACCGGGCAATTGGAACAGCACCGGCGACAGCGACGATCCCCTCGATCCGGTCAGGTTGCTGGCATAGTTGGTCTGGGTATAGGTGATGCCCGATGTCATCGTGAAGTTCTTGAACGGGTAGAAATAGGCTTCAAATTCAAGACCCTTGGCGATCAGGCCGGGCTTTGTCTTGCCGGTGCAGGTCGAATTGTTGTTGATCAGGTCCCGATCGCGGCCGCCCAGATCATCGGCGCACGACGCGATATTGGCGACTTCGAAATTGACGCCATTGAAGGTGTTGAGCTGGAAGTTGTTGAAACGCTGGTAGAAGGCGGCAAAGTTGAGCTTGAATTCGCGCAGGTCGAGCTTGGCGCCGATTTCGAAGGCATCGACGGTTTCCTGTTCGAACTGCAGGTCGCTGGCTTCGGGACGGGCGTTGCCCGGTGTTTGTGCCGGCAGCGCACGCCGCGCGGCGCACGACGGCAGCCCCGTTGCCGGATTGCCGAGATCGGTCGTCAGGTTGCACGGTGCATCGAGCGCCGAGGTATCGAGGTTGAAGCCCCCCGCCTTGTAACCGCGCGAATAGGAAGCATAAGTAAGGACCGAATCGACCGGCTTGAACGACAGCACGACGGTGCCGGTGAATTCGTCTTCCGGCCTTTCGGTGCCGGGATCGCCCTTGTTGAAGCCGACAGCGCTGTTGTTGATGACGCACGACAGCGCCGTTGCCCCGGCGCGCGCGGCATTGAGCGCTGCGGTCGGGCCGGTGAAGGCCGGTGCCGCGCGCAAGGCGCCGCACAGATTGTTGTTGGTAAGGGCAACGCTTTCCAGCTTCTTGTTTTCGTTGGTGTAGCGCGCCCCGACCGTCAGGTTGAGCTTGTCGGGAACCAGCGAGATGACGTTGTGCGTGAAGAAGGCATAGTTGCGGCTGGTCTGCTTGAAGAAGCCGCCCTGGACGATGCCGGTGTTGTTGAGCAGGCTTTGCCCGGGTGCAGGCGTGAAGCCGACCAGCGCCGCCAGCGTCGGCAGGGTATTGCCGATCTGGGCGTTGACATAGCGTTCATAGTCGGCGCCATATTTCAGATTGTCATCGACCCGCAGCGTTTCGTGCGAATAGAAACCGCCGACGAGGTAATCGAGCCGCTCGTTGAAGGCCGTGCCCTGGTAACGCAGTTCCTGGGTGAAGGTCTTGAATTCGCGATTCTGGTCATCGCGCGCCAGGATATCGATATTGTTGAAATCGGCATCCTGCGCCGACTTGTTCTTGAACTGGCGGTAGGCGGTGATCGAGGTCAGCTTGCCGTTGCCCAGATCCCAGTTGAGCTCGCCCGAAACGCCCCAGTCGCGCGTGCGCTGGTTGTAGCTCTTGCCCGGCGTGATCGAGGTTTCATAGATATATTTGGCACCATCGGTAGGCAGGCGATAATTGCCGCCCAGCGAGGTGATCAGCGCGCGCACGGTGTTCGGCGATGTCACGACGTTGCCATTGGCATCGCGAGACAGGTTCTGCGTTGGCGCGACGATGGCCGCACCGCAGCATTCCTCGTTCTTCTGGTTGTAATCACCGATCAGGCGGATGCTGAGATCGTCATTCGGCTTGATGAGCAATTGGCCGCGCACCAGGAAACGATCACGATTGTTGATATCGCGGCCCGACGTGACATCACGCAGGAAGCCATCGCGCTTGTTGTACAGGCCATCGACGCGGAAGGCGACCTTGTCACCGGCGATCGGCCCCGTCAGCGAGCCCATGGCACGGATGTTGTTGAAATTGCCATAGGTGACTTCACCAAGGCCACCGAATTCGAACTTCGGCATCGCGGTCGTGATGTTGAGCAGGCCCGCCGAAGCGTTGCGCCCGAACAGCGTGCCCTGCGGCCCGCGCAGCACTTCGATCCGGTCGATTTCACCAAGATCGGTGAGGCCGACGCCGGTGCGGCTGCGATAGACGCCATCGATGAACACCGCGACCGAGGATTCAAGGCCGGGGTTTTCACCGACCGTGCCGACGCCGCGAATACGCGCTGCGCCATTCGATTCATTGGTTGCCGACGAAACCAGCAGCGACGGGGCGAGCTGGTTGAGCTGGCGGATGTCGTTGCCGCCGCTGTTGCGCAATTGTTCGGCGCCAACCGCCGACACCGCGATCGGCACGTCGGACAGCACCTGGCTGCGGCGCGTCGCGGTGACGATGATGACATTGGCATCGGCTTCTTCGGCAGCGACCGTCTGCGCGTATGCGGCGCCGGGTGCCATTGCCAGCGGGGCAACCAGTGCCGCAACCGAAGCCAACCAGATGCTCTTCATCGAAAACTCCCCAAGGACACAGGATTTGCCCTGCACAATTGCACAGGTGTTACCCCAAGCTTTTCACCGCGCCAACAGCCGCCACGCGGGCAAATGCAATAACACACGCCACTGTTGCAACATCACCACAGGCCGCCATGCTTGCCGCACTGGTCACGGGTCGCCATGGTGCCGGTGCGCGGCGGCTTCAGGTCGCCGAATATTGTGCAGTGCAACAAAACAGGGGCGGACCGGCATGAATCGACTGGCAGGCAAGACGGCGTTGATCACCGGCGCGGCGCAGGGCCTGGGCGCCGCCATGGCGCGCACCTTTGCTGCCGAAGGCGCGCGGGTCGTGCTCACCGACATCAATGTTGCCGGCGCCGCAGCCGTCGCAGCCGAAATCGGCGATACGGCGGCGAGCATCGGCCATGATGTTACCAGCCCCGAGCAATGGGATGCCGCGATCGCCTTTGCCGAAAACCGTTTCGGCGGGCTGCACATCCTCGTCAACAATGCCGGAATCGCCGCCGGCAGCAATGTCGAGGCGACGAGTTTCGAAGATTGGCGCCGCGTCCACAGCATCGATCTCGACAGTGTGTTCCTGGGCTGCAAGCTCGCCCTGCCGCTGATGGCGCGCACGGTGCGCGATACCGGCGTGCGCGGCAGCATCGTCAACATCTCGTCGATCGCCGGGGTCATCGCCGGGCACAACAGCGCGGCGTACAACAGCGCCAAGGCCGGCGTGCGCCACCTTACCAAATCGGTGGCGCTGCACTGTGCCAAGCAGCGCTATCGCATCACCTGCAACAGCATCCACCCGGTCTTCATCGACACGCCGATCCTCGACAATCTGACCGGCGCACTGGGCCGCGAGGAAGGGCTGGCCAAGCTTGGCCGGCAAATTCCGCTCGGCGCGGTGGGCGAGCCCGATGATGTCGCCTGGGCAGCGGTCTATCTCGCGTCGGACGAGGCGAAGATGGTTACCGGGCATGGGCTTTATGTCGATGGCGGGATCAGCGCGCAATAAGGCGCCGCGCCGGGTGAAGCCGGGCGCCAGACCGATCGGCAGGGCGGCGCGCGCCTGGTTTCCCGGCCTTCGCGCCTTCCTTCCGCCCCATAGCTCGCCTATAGGCGCCCGATGCATATCCCAGGCCTTGTTGACCCCCAGACCGTTCCGCGCAAAGCCGCGCCGCCGCGTGCCGATGGCAAGCGCGCGCTGCTTGGCCTGTCAAAGGCGCAGCTTCGCGACGCGTTGGTCGCCGCCGGCATCCCCGAAAAACAGGCGCGGATGCGCATGCAGCAGGTGTGGAACTGGATCTACCAGCGCGGCGCCACCGAGGTTTCGGCCTTTGCCAATATCTCCAAGGACACCCGCGCGCTGCTCGATGCCCAATTCGTCGTCGGGCGGCCCGAAATCGTCACCGCCCAGGTTTCGACCGATGGCACGCGCAAATGGCTGTTGCGCTTCGATGATGGCGAGGAGGCCGAATGCGTCTTCATCCCCGATGCCTATCGCGGCACGCTGTGCGTATCGTCGCAGGTCGGCTGCACCCTCAACTGCCGCTTCTGCTTCACCGGCACGATGAAGCTGGTGCGCAACCTGACGCCCGCCGAAATCGTCGGCCAGGTCATGCTGGCGCGCGATGCGCTCGGCGAATGGCCCAACGGCACCGCCAATCTGCCGGCGCTGCCCGATACCGACGACATGGATGATGATGGCGATGGCCCGGCGTGGATTCCCGGCCAGAACCAGCCGGGCAGCAATTACACCTCCGAAGGCCGGATGCTGACCAACATCGTCATGATGGGCATGGGCGAGCCGCTGTATAATTTCGACAATGTCCGCGATGCGCTGGCGATCGTCATGGATGGCGAAGGGCTGGGGCTGTCGAAGCGGCGCATCACGCTGTCGACGTCGGGCGTGGTGCCGATGATGGCGCGCGCCGGTGCCGAAATCGGCGTCAACCTGGCTGTCTCGCTCCACGCCGTCACCAAGGAAATCCGCGACGAGATCGTGCCGATCAACAAGAAATACGGCATCGAGGAACTGCTGAGCGCCTGCGCCGCCTATCCCGGCGCCAACAATGCCCGGCGGATCACCTTCGAATATGTCATGCTCAAGGACAAGAACGACAGCGACGAGGATGCGCGCGAGCTGGTCCGGCTGATCCGCAAGTACGACCTGCCGGCCAAGGTCAACCTCATCCCGTTCAACCCCTGGCCCGGATCGATCTACGAAACCTCCACTCCCGAACGCGTGGCGCGGTTCAGCGACATCATCTTCCACGCCGGCATTTCGGCGCCGGTGCGCCGGCCGCGCGGGCGCGACATCATGGCGGCGTGCGGCCAGCTGAAATCATCGAGCGAAAAGATCACCCGCGCCGAGCTCGACCGCCGCGCGGCGGAGAAGGAAGAAGCCTGGGTGGATTGAAAGGGCCTCCGGCGGCTGGGGCCGTCGGCCCCAGCCGCCGGTTGATTTTCCGTCCTCGACAACCAGGGGTTTTACCCCATCAGGCAGCCGCGATGCTGCGGGCGATATCGGCAACCGAATGCCCGGTCAGGTCCTTGGCGATCTCGCCGACCAGGATCGCCTCGAGCGTCTTGTGATAATGCTTGCGCAGTTCGCCGAGCGTGCGCGGCGCGGCGATGATGATCAGCGCGTCGATCTTGCCATCGAGCACGCGCTTGTTGAGCAGATCGGCGATGCCGGCGGCAAAACCGTCCTCGTCCTGCTGGCTGTCGGACGGGTTGGCGCTGCTGCTGTGATGGCGGCCGCCCGAGCCCTTGTTGGCGCTCGAAACCGGCGCATCGTCCATCGCTGCGAGCTGCGGCGCGGCTTCGTCGCCGGCGTTGCGGAAAAGATTGAGGATTTCGCCATCGGCGACGGCCACGATGGCACCATGAGGAATCTGCATGCACTGTCCTTGTTGTTGGTCGCTGCCTGCAACGCCTGAGACACAGCAACGGGTGCAGAGCCGTCCGCACTTGTGCCGGATTGCGCCAGCAAACGCCCGGGGGCTGGCAAGCAAGGTAAAATTCGGTAAGGCTTGTACTCATGTTTCTGCTCGACCGACTTTTCAAGAAGATGATCCGCGACGGCGAACTGACCGTCATCGACGCCAGCGGCCAAACCCACGTCTATGGCGCCCCCAATCCGCAGAAACCCCCAGTGCGCGTGCGCTTCACCACGGCCGCGGCAGCGCGCGCGGTTGCGTTCAACCCGGCGCTGGGGGCCGGCGAAGCCTTTATGGACGGCCGGCTGATCATCGAACAGGGCGATGTCCGCCAGCTCGTCGATCTCGTCACCTGGAACCTGCGCTGGCAGCGCGACAATCCGGTGCGCTTTGCCCTGTGGCGCCAGGCGAGCATCGCGGCGAAAATCGACCAGATCAATTTCGCCCGCCGGTCGAAGCGCAATGTCGCGCACCATTATGATCTCGATGACCGGCTGTACGATCTGTTCCTCGATCCGCACCGGCAATATAGCTGCGCCTATTTCGACACGCCGGCGATGTCGCTCGACGCCGCGCAGGAGGCCAAGCTGGCGCATATCGCCGCCAAGCTCGACCTGAAGCCCGGGCAGCGCGTCCTCGATATCGGCTGCGGCTGGGGCGGCATGGCGCGCTTCATCCACAAGGTGTCGGGCGCCGAAGTGCTGGGGGTCACGCTGTCCGAGGAACAGTTGAAATACGCCCGCGCCGAAGCCGAACGACAGGGCATTGCCGACAAGGTGAAGTTCGAGCTGATCGATTATCGCGCCTTGCCCGAAAAACACGCTGGCGCCTTCGACCGTATCGTTTCCGTCGGCATGTTCGAACATGTCGGGCTGCCGCATTTCAACCAGTTCTTCCAGACCGTCGAGGCGCTGCTGAAAACCGATGGCGTCGCGCTGATCCACACGATCGCGCGCGCCGATGGCCCCGGCGCCACCGATCCCTGGACGGCGAAATACATCTTCCCCGGCGGCTATTCCCCGGCGCTGTCGCAGATCGTGCCGGCGGTCGAAAAGGCCTGGTTGTGGATCACCGATATCGAGGTGCTGCGCCTGCATTATGCCCATACCATCCGCCACTGGTATGACCGTTGCGAAGCGAAACAGGCCGAGATCGTCGAACTGTACGATGCGCGTTTCTATCGGATGTGGATGTTCTATCTCGCAGCGGCGATGTCGGCATTCAACAACGACGGCCATATGAACGTCCAGATTCAATTGACCAAACGCCGCGACACGCTGCCGTTGCAACGAAATTACATCGCCGAGGTGGAGAAGACGCTGGTTTAGCGGTTGCAGCAACCCAACCCGCTCATCCCTCGACTTCGCTCGGGATGAGCGGATCGATAGGGGCTGACGGCATTCGATACCGGCGGCACTAGCTTGAAAGTTTGTACGCCACCCCCGCGCAGGCGGGGGTGGCGGCATGGTTGTGGCACGCGGTCCCCCTTGCCCCCGCGCGGCGCGGCGCTACTGTCGCGCCCATGATGATCCGCACCGCTTTCGCCGCCCTGATGCTCACTGCCAGCCTGCCGCTCGCGGCGCAGGAGGCTGAAAAGCCCAAGGCCGCCGCGCCAGAGGAGGCGATCCCCGCCCCGGTGCGCGCCGTGACCAGACACAAGGGCAATTTCGGCGGCAGCGTCATCGCCTACACCGCGATCACCGGCGAAACCTATTTGAAGGACAAGGACGGCAAGCCCAACGCCGCGATCTTCTCGACGACCTATCTCAAGGACAATCCCGAGCCCAACCGGCCGATCACCTTCCTGTTCAACGGCGGCCCCGGATCGGGCTCGCTGTGGCTCCACATGGGGGCGTTCGGGCCCAAGCGCGTCAACATCCCCGATGCGAAAGACGACGGCGCGCCGCCTTATCCGATCACCGACAACCCCGAATCGTTGCTCGATGTCACCGATCTGGTGTTCATCGATCCGGTCGGTACCGGCTTTTCACACGCGCTCGGCAAGACCGATCCCAAGATTTTCTGGGGGGTCACCGCCGATGCCAAATCGGTCGCGGCCTTCATCCGCCTGTGGCTGACCGAGCATGGCCGCTGGAACGCGCCGAAATTCCTCGGCGGTGAAAGCTATGGCACAACGCGCTCGGCGGCGGTCGTCAACGAGCTGGAGGGGCGGTATAACGACGTCGGCCTCAACGGCGTGCTGCTGATCTCGACGATCATGGATTTCAGCCTCGAATCCGATACCGAGGGCAATGAGATGCAGTTTGTCATCCTCATCCCCAGCATGGCGGCGACGGCGCAATATCACAAGAAAGCCGGCGCCGGGCAGACGACGGAAACCTTTGTCCAGGCCGCGCGCGATTTCGCCATCGGCCCCTATGCGACGGCGCTGCTCAAGGGCAAGGCGCTGCCCGAGGCCGAGCGTGCCGCGATCCGGCAACAACTCGCCAGCTTCACCGGCCTGTCGGAAACCTATCTCGAAAACGCCAATCTGCGCGTCAGCGCCAGCCGCTTCTACAAGGAATTGCTGCGCGATCGCGGGCTGACCATCGGCCGGCTCGATGCCCGCTACACCGGCACCGACTACGACCGCGCCGGCGAAGGCCCCGACAACGATCCGAGCTTTTACGGCATCGATGCCGCCTATCCCGCCGCGATGAACAGCTATGTCCGCGGCGACCTCGCGCTGAAGGGCATCGACCGCGACTATGTCAGCATCGGCGGGGTGGGCGATTGGGACTGGAAACTCGGCAGCCGCCGCGATGAACAGGCCTATATCACCGTCGCGCCCTATCTGTCGCGCGCCCTGCGCGAAAACAGCGGCATGAAGATCTTCGTCGGCCAGGGCTATTATGATTTCGCCACGCCGTTCTTTGCCGCCGAATACAGCCTGGGGCGCCCGGGTTTTCCCGACAATCGTGTCGAGTTCAATTACTATCAATCGGGCCACATGATGTACGTTCACGACAATGACCGGACGAAACTGTCGAACGATATCCGCGCCTTCATTCGTCGCCAGAAGTAACGCCGATGTCCAGCCTGTCGGTCACCCTGCGCAGCGCGCGTGAATTCGCCCGCCACAGCCTCTATCGCCTCGGCCTGCGCAAGACGGTCGATCCGCGCCTGTCGGGCGATCTCGCCGATCGTTTCAAGGGCATTTACGAACAAGGCATCTGGACCGAAGGCCGCGCCGATGTGCCGGGTTCGGGCGCCGGCTCGACCCTCGATGCCACCGCCAATCTGCGCGCCCGCCTGCCGGAGTTGCTCAGCGAACTCGGCGCCACGTCGCTGCTCGATGTCGGCTGCGGCGACCTGCACTGGCTGTCAAAACTCGATCTGCCGTGCCCCTATCTCGGCATCGATATCGTGCCCGGCGTCATCGAGACCAATATCGCGCGTTATGGCAGCGACAGCCGGCGCTTTGCGGTCGTCAATGCCGTTACCGATGCGCTGGCACCCGCCGATGTCGTGCTCTGCCGCGAAGTGATCTTTCACCTGAGCTTTGCCGATTCGCGCGCGCTGCTGCGCAACCTTCTGACCACCGGCTGCCGCTGGATCCTGCTGACCAGCGACAGCGCGACGCGCTTCAACGCCGATATCGAATCGGGCGGCGCGCGCATCCTCAACCTCGAAATCGCCCCCTTCCGCCTCGGGCCGTCGGCGCAGGCGGTGGTGGAGGACAGCAGCTACCAGGGCCGCGTCATCGGGGTCTGGCCGGCAGCGGCGGTGGCGAAGGCGCTGGCGTAGCGCCTCTCCCGGTTGACGCGAAGGCGTCGCCTGACGGCTGCGGGAGAAGGGGGTCAGCCCCCGAACACCGCCGGCGGCTCGCCCATCGCCACCAGCATCCGTGCGCCATCGTCCGACACCCGCTCGACAAGGCACGATGTCCGCCGCGTCCGGGTTTCGGCGATCCACCAGCGGCCGCCCGAACGAACATAGACATCGTCATATTCCACCCCCATCTGGGTCAGCGTCCGCGCCGCCAGGTCGATATTGTGGAAATACAGCGACCAGCGCCCCGTCGCCCGGTCGGCGCCATCGAAGCCGATGATGCCATTGGCGCCGTGGTGAATGTCGTAGATCGTCGGCTGGCAGCCCATCGCGGCATAGATGGCGACAAAATCATCGCGATTGTCGAACGCCGGAAAGCCGTCATAGGCGATCACCGCGCCGTCGGGGCTGAGCGTGTCGCGCACGCCTTCGGGGTCCTTCAGGTCGCAGGCGCGCAGGTACCGCGCCTTCAGGTCGCGGATGGCGCGATCATCCTCCAACTGTTGCACCCGGGCGGCGAGGGCGGTGATATCCACATGGGCTCCGATCGGCTATTTGCGTAACGCTGCGGACAGGTTACTACGCATATACAGAAAACGGGGAGTGAAAAATGCGATTCGCAGGAAAATCCGTGCTGGTGACTGGCGCAGCATCGGGCATCGGCCGCGCCACCGCGATCCTGTTCGCCGCCGAAGGCGCACGGGTGACGATCGGTGATATCAACGCAGCCGGCCTTGCCGAAACCGCCGCCATGATGGCGAGCGCACCCAAGGTGGTCCCCTATGACGCCGGTGATTTCGCTTCGTGCCGCGCCCTTGTCGAAGCCGCCGCCACCGATGGCCTCGATGTGCTCTGCAATGTCTCGGGCCTGCTCAAATGGGGGCCCAGCCTCGACTTCGCCGTGGAGGATTTCGAACGCATCCTGCGGATCAACACCACCAGCGTTTTCGTCATGTGCCAGGCGGCGTTGCCGCATCTGATCAAGTCCGGCGGCAATATCGTCAACACCGCGTCGACGGCGGCACTGCAGGGCATCCCCTACACCATCGCCTATGCCGCGTCGAAACATGCCGTCGCTGCGATCACCAAAAGCCTTGCCATCGAATTCGCCTCGAAAAACGTTCGCATCAACGCCATCTGCCCCGGCCATGTCGACACGCCGATGGGCAACAGCGCCCCGCCCGCGGGCGATGTCGATTGGGCCCTCGTCATGCGCAATGCCCCCAAGCTGCCGGACGGCACCTGTGCGCCATCGGATATTGCCGAAGCCTTTGCCTATCTGGCGTCCGACGCGGCGCGCAAGATTACCGGCACGCTGCTGACCATCGATGGCGGGCAATTGGCCGGGTAGGACGCAGCGAAACCGACAAGGGCGGCTTTGCCCGTCCCGAACAGCGCAAGGAACCGTTCGAAAACGCTGCCGATGTGCCTGAATGGCCAGGCGTTACCGGAATATCGGCACCCGCCCGCAGGGCGCTTCAATCCGCGGCCGGGCCGCCCAGAATCATATCGATCCGGCGCAGTGTCGCCAGAAAGCGCGTCGCCTCCCCCGCCCCCAGCCCGCCGAAAATCTGGCGTTCGAGTTCCAGCGCCTTGGGCGCCACCTCGGCATAAAGCGCCAGCCCGGCATCGGTCAGCCCGAGTTCAAAGGCGCGGCGGTCGCTGGCGCTCGGCTGCCGCGCGATCAGCCCGCGTTTGCCCAGCGCAATCGCGGCGCGGCTGACCGTCACCTTGTCCATCCCGGTGCGCGCGCAGATCGCCGCCTGGGTGGTGCCGTCGCATTCGGCGATCACCGCGACCAGCCGCCATTCGGGGATCGAAAGCCCGAACAGGCGCTGATAGGCGGTGGCGATGGCGCCGCTGACCAGGTTCGACGTGTACGACAGCCGAAATGGCAGAAAGTCGTCAAGGCGCAGCGTTTCCATGATAGATAGTAACAATTGACACCATATCGTCAAGCCGATATCGTATCATTTGTAACCGTAATCGCCCGAGTGGAGCCTTTAGCATGACCGATCTGTTCAACAATCCGCTTGGCCTCGACGGCTTTGAATTCGTCGAATTCGCTGCCCCCGAACGCGGCCTGCTCGAACCGGTTTTCGCCGCCATGGGCTTCAGCCTCGTCGCGCACCACCGCTCGAAACAGGTCGATCTATGGCGCCAGGGCGGCATCAACCTGATCGCCAATTACGAACCCAAAAGCCCGGCGGCGTTTTTCGCTGCGGAACACGGGCCCTCGGCGTGTGGCATGGGCTTTCGCGTCCGCAACGCGCGGGCCGCCTATGAAGCAGCGCTGGCGCGCGGCGCCGAACCCGTTGAAACCCGCACCGGCATCATGGAATTGCGCCTGCCCGCCATCCGCGGCGTCGGCGGCTCGATCATCTATCTGATCGACCGCTATGGCGAGCAATTGTCGATCTACGACATCGATTTCGAATTCCTGCCCGGCGTCGAGCGCCACCCCGTCGGCGCCGGTTTCCAGATCATCGATCACCTGACCCACAATGTCTATCGCGGCCGCATGGCGCATTGGGCGGCGTTTTACGAACGCATCTTCAACTTCCGCGAGATCCGCTTTTTCGACATCAAGGGCGAATATACCGGGCTGACCAGCCGCGCGATGACGGCGCCCGATGGCAAGATCCGCATCCCGCTCAACGAGGAAGGCGCGCAGGGCGGCGGCCAGATCGAGGAATATCTGCGCGCCTATAATGGCGAGGGCATCCAGCATATCGCGCTGATCTGCGACGATCTCATCGCCTGCATCGATCGGTTGCGCGCCGCCGGGGTGCCGCTGATGGCGCCGCCGCCCGCCACCTATTATGCCCAGCTCGAAGCCCGTCTGCCCGGCCATGGCGAACCGGTCGCCGAACTCGCCAGCCGCGGCATCCTGCTCGACGGCTCGACCGAAGGCGGTGACCCGCGCCTGCTGCTGCAGATCTTCGCCCAGGCGCAGATTGGCCCGGTGTTCTTCGAATTCATCCAGCGCAAGAAGGATGAAGGTTTCGGCGAAGGCAATTTCACCGCGCTGTTCAAATCGATCGAAGCCGACCAGATCGAACGCGGCGTGCTGGCGGACAGCGCCGCATGACCGCGCTGCCCTTCGCGCTCGATCGCATCCATCATGTCGCCTATCGCTGCCGCGATGCCAAGCTGACGGCGGACTGGTATGCAGCGATGCTCGGCATGAGCTTCGAGACGGCGTTTTCCGAAGATCATGTGCCGTCGACGGGCGCCTATGACCCGTACATGCACATCTTCCTCGATTGCGGCGGCGGCAATGTGCTGGCGTTTTTCGAACTGCCCCAGCAGCCCGCCATGGGGCGCGACGAAAACACCCCCGAATGGGTCCAGCACATCGCCTTCAAGGTCGCCGACCTGCCGGCGCTGCTCGCTGCCAAGGCGCATCTCGAAGCCCATGGCGTCGCAGTGCTGGGGCCCACCTACCATGGCGTCTTCCGTTCGATCTATTTCTTCGATCCCAACGGCCATCGCCTCGAACTGGCCTGCGATATCGGCACGCCCGAACAATATGCCGAACTGCGCCGCGTCGCCCGCCCGATGCTGGAAGAATGGAGCCAGACCCGCACCGCCCCGCGCCATGCCGCGTGGCTGCACGTCGATCCGGATGCCGCCGGATAAGCGCCGGCGCCGATCCGGGGCCAGGATCGGCCTGCGATGCTTCCTTACCTTCATGGGAAAGATGCGCTAAGCTGTCGCCGACGTGTCGGGTGACACGGCCTGACCGCCACAGACAAAGCGAGCTGATCCATGTTCGATGAAATCGGTTTTCCCCGCGGCCCCGACGTGGACCATGCCGCGCAGGTGCTCGACACCTTCGTCTATTGCAGTCGCGCTGCCGAAGGTGTCGACGATATCGAGGTCGACCGCATCATCGAATGGTCGCAACGCAGCAATGTCGAACGCCAGATCACCGGCGTGCTGGTTTTCGGCAGCGGCGTGTTCTTCCAATGGATCGAGGGGCCGCCTGCCGAGGTGGAAAGACTGATCGCGTGCCTGCATGGCGATCCGCGACATTTCGACATCGTGCCGCTCGACCGGAGCGTCGAAAAGCGCGACCGCCTGTATCCGAACTGGGAGATGGAGCGGGTCGGCGCCGACGACATCCGCGCCGTGCTCGAGGAAGCGCTCGAGAGCGCCGAAGACGAAAACAACACGGCAACGCTGAAGCGCATTTTGCAGCACCTCGATCAAGGCTCGCTGGAAACGCTCGGGCGCAACTGAACCGGGCAACAACCGGGGTCTGGGGCCTGCGGCCCCAGCCGCCGAAGGCTCTGCTATCTGTTATCCGGCCGCCAGCAATGCCCGCGCCGCCGCGGCGCCATCGAGCAGGGCATTGTCGCGCCGCGTCACCGCCCAGCCAGCCGCGACGCGCGCCAGGTGCCAGCGGTTGGCCGAGACGCGCACGGCATCCCAGTTACGGCCGTTCCAGCGGAAGACAAGGCTGAGCCCGCGCGCCGTGGCGGTGTCGCCGGCAAGATCGATGGCAACGGGGCCGAGCAGATGGGCGCAGCCATCGGCGAGCAATTGTCGGTGCACCGGGCCATCCAGCAGCGCGGCGATGGCCGGGCGGCCCTGGCTTTCACCCATGCCGCCGACGGCATAAACCCCGCCGACGTCGAAAAGCGCCGCGACGCCGTCGGCATCACCGCTGTCGGCGGCAGGGCCATAGCGGGCGATCAGGTCGCGGATCGCTTCGCGGTCTTCAAGCGCCCGCAAGCGGGCGGCGAGCGCGTCAGCCGCCGGCATGCAGGGCTTCGGCGCGCGCCTTCAAGGCCAGCGCCGAATCATCGAAGGCGCGTTTCACCCACGGGCCGGCGAAACGGAAGACATGGATGCCGTTGGCGCCAAGGAAGGCATCGGTCGAATGATAGCGGCACGACACCGGCCCGGTCGCTTCGATCACCTGGTCGCGGCGCGCCGGATAGGGCCAGGCGTCGGTATGGACCATTTCCCACGACAGCAGGTGCGGCGGATCGAAGGCGCAGATATATTCCATGTTGGGCACCAGGGTGCCGGGCACGGCATAGTTCATCAGCGTCATGACCATCGGATCGCCCAGCCTGAGCGTCGATTCGGCCCGCACGCAGAACGGGTTCCATTGATTGTAGCGCGGCAGGTCGGTGAGCACCGCCCAGACGACCTCCGCTGGCGCCGCGATATCGACGGTGATCGAGCGCGTCACCGCATCGGGATCATAGCCCGATACCGGGTCTTCGCTCAGGCTTTTCATGCCGGGGTGTTTCATGTGGCCGTCCCTTCCAGATCCGCCAGTTTCACCACGCGCGTCACCGGCAGCGGATGTTCGCTCGCCCCCGCCCAGCGCAGCAGCGCCGTGCCGACGCTATGGCCCGAGGTATCGAGCCAGTTGCCGACAAAAGCATTGCTATTGGGATCACGCGCCGCAGCGATGATCCGCACGCTGCCGTCCGCCGCCAGCTTCGCCGAATGCTTGTTCACGGTGATCTGGCGGAAACGGTAATCGAACGATTCCATCCACCAGCTATCGAGCTGGATATTCCAGTAATAACAATCGGGTGGCGTAACTTCGATGACCAAGGCTTCATCATCGGCAATCGCCCAATAGCCATGGGCGTAATAGATATCGGGGCTGCCGCCGCCCTTCTGGAACAGCGACTGGTCGATGGCGGCGAACTGGTTCGGATGCGCGCGGAACAGCCGGGTCCAGTCGGCAAAGGTCGCGGCGACTCCGCCGACGAACTGCCCCGCCGCCGCCAGTCCGGCCTCAAGCTTGCCCGGATCGAGCGGCGCCGGCACGGCCGGGCCGCCGATGCGTTCGATGCGGAACTGCCCGGGCTTTTCCCGGGCGCGGTCGAGCGCGCTCTGCCGGATGATGATGACGCTGGTATCGGCCTCCAGTCGCAGCCAGTTGCCCGGCTGCGGATTCATGCTGGCGATGATTTCGACCTCGCCGTTCGGGCCCCATTCGATCGCGTCGCCCAGCAACGATCCCGTCGCAACGCAACTGCCATCGATGTGGAAACGCATGGCATTGGCAACGATGGAGAAATAGAACATCGATCCGCGCGTGCCGGTGATGCGATAATCGCTCGTGCCGCAGATCGAGGCGTTGAGATATTTGTTGTCGGGGTTGTCGGCGCCGATCTTCCCCGTCTCATGGCTCAGCGCATAGAAAAACGGGAAATCCGGGTCGCTCGCCTCGACATATTGTTCCAGCCCGAGCCGGGCAAGGCGCGACAAATAGCGAAACCCCTCCGCCTGCACGAGCGGGTCCTGCGGTACGTCGGGCGCGAGGATGACCTCCCCCGCCTTGGCGAGTTTGCCGCAGAAATCCTGCCAGGCCTGCGCCGAAGCGTTCATGGCGCCACCCAGTCGCCGCCGTTCACATCGAGCGCCGCGCCGGTGACTTCGCTGGCATAGTCCGACAGCAGGAAATACACCGCCTTGGCGCAATCCTTGTCGGGCGGGATATGGCCGACGGGAATTTCGCTTTCGCGCTGCGCCTTGAAGGCTGCGCCGGCTGCGCCCATGCTGGCGAAATAGCCATCGAGCGGCGCGCCGGCCATCCAGCCCATCAGCGCGGTGTTCATGCGGATGCCGCTGCCCGAAAGCTCCACCGCCATGTGGCGTGTCATGTGCGCCAGCCCCGCCTTGGCCATGGCATAGCCGCCTTCGCCGCGGTGCGGTTTGCGCGTTGCCAGCGTCGAGATATTGACGATCGAGCCCGATTTCTGCAGCCGCATCTGCGGGATCACCGCCTGCGCCATGCGCAGTCCACCCAGCGCGTTGACGTTGAAGGCCTGCGCGACATCGTCGATCTCGGCGACCTCCAGATCGGCCCAGGGCGGGTGGAAATAGGCCGAATTGACCAGCCCATCGATGCGCCCGAACGCCGCCAGCGTCGCCGCCGCCAGGGCCTTGCACTGCGCCGTGTCGGACACATCGGTCGGCACCGCGATCGCCTCGCCGCCCGCTGCCTTGATGTCGGCGACGATCGCTTCGATGGCGGCAACGCTGCGCGCCGACACGGCGACTTTCGCGCCTTCCAGCGCGGCGCCGCGGCACATCGCCTGCCCCATGCCGGGGCCGGCGCCGGTGATGATGACGACCTTGTCTTTCAGGATCATGGCTTGGCTTCCCCTTGCAGATATTCTTGTGTGTAAAAGGCGAAATCCCGCGCGATCTGCGCATCGTCGAGCCCGAAATCGGCCGCTGCATAGCGGTGCACCGGGCGCTTTTCGCGGGCATTGCCGGCGACGCACGCCTGCATCGCGGCGATATCGGCGGGCGACGGCACCACCCCCATCGCGGCGAGCACGCGGCTACCGGTACCGACCGGATCGCTTACGGTGTCGCGGTAATCCACATCGATGAAGCGATCGGCGGGCAGCGTCGCGCGCACCGCCATCAACCGCCGCAGCCCATCGGCAAAGCGCCGCGACCAATGCGCCCCCTGCCGGTCGCGGACATAGGCCCCCGATTGCGCCACCGTCATCGATTCGCACATGCTGCAATAGCTCGGCAGCAGCTGCGCCACATCGCGGTGGGTCATGATCAGCTTTGCTTCGGGAAACACCGCCAGCAGCCCCGACATGCCGCCGAGCAGATGGTGCGGCGTCTTCAAAATCCAGCGCTGGCCACGGCGCTCGGGGGTCTGGCTCTGGATGACCTGCAGCCAGATCTTCAGCTCGCGATAGGCGCGTTCATGGTCCTGTTCGGCCTGCCAGAAGCCATAGCCCGGGACGTTGAGCATCGAATCATAGGTCGTCGACAGAAAGCTCTTGTCGAGCAGCAGCACCTCTTCGGCGACTTCCATGGCGTCGATGGGATCGATGCTTTCGAAATTCGGCCAGGCGGCGAGAAAACCCTTCACGGTTTCCTTGGCCAGTTCGTGGCGCGGCGTCGGGTCTCCGGGCGCTTCACCCGGCAGCGGCAGCGGAAAGGTCACTTCCCACCACCACGGCGAGGTCATGCCCGGCAGGCTGGCGAGCAAGCGGTGGAGCATGGTGCTGCCGGTGCGCGGCAGGCCGATGATCGCGGCCGCGACATCGATCTTTTCATCAAGGATTTCGGGGCGGCGGCGGATGAGGTCGGTGACCACCAGCCGGTCCATCAGCGCATAGACGATGCGGTCGATATGCCCGCCGTCATGGAGCAACCCCGCTTCGCCATTGATGCTGGCAACGAGTTTTTCGAGCGGCACCAGGAACCAGTCATCGCCGAAATCATCAAGCCCGGTGGCGGCGCGCGCCTTCGCGAGCAGATCGGCGGTCGCGATCATGAATTGGCTCTCGCGGCGTTGCGCCCGGCGGCGCGGCCGAAAAAGGTGCAATCGGCAAGGCTCATGCCGCTGCTGTAGCCATGCCCCCAGGCCGGCAGGCCCGACGTGCAGCGCCCGGCGGCGAACAGCCCGGGGATGGGCTGGCCGGCGCGGGTAAGGACGTGCGCATCGGCGGAGGTTTTCAGGCCACCCAGCGTGAAGAAGGAAAAATAGCTCGTCTCGAAATTCAGTTCGAGCGCGATGAACGGCCCCTTGTCGAGCGGCACCAGGATCGGCGGCTGCTTGTCGAACAACGGGTCACGGCCGTCGCGGGCATGGGCGTTGTAGAAATCCATCGTCGGCACCAGCGTGCCGGGCAGCATGCCGAGTTCGCCCTCGACCTCGGCCCAGTCATCGCCCGTCGCGGCGATGGTCATGCCGGCGAATTCGGGCGCCTGCTGATAATGCGCCGAATCGAGCAGCAGATAGACGCCGTGCCCGGGCTGGTCGACCATCGTCCGGCTGACCCGGCCATGGTAGCAATCTTCGTTGATGAAGCGCTGGCCCTTCACATTGACGAAAACGCCGTGCGCGTGGCTTTCGGGGATCGTCCACGGGCAGGTGGTGAAGAACTGGTCCATGTGGATCGCATCGCCGCCCGCCGAAACACCCATCTCGATGCCGGTGCCATCATCCTTGTCGCCAATGGGGCTGTTGATCCGCAAGCTTTGCGGTGCATATTTGCGGCGCATCGCCTCGTTCATCACGAAGCCGCCGGTCGCGAGCACGACGGCGCCGGCTTTCACGAAGCGCGGCTGGTTGTCGATGCGCATGACCACCCCGACGATGCGGTCACCGTCCTGGACCAGCGCCAGCGCGCGGGCATCGACGACCACCTCCACCCCCGCTTCGCAGGCGCGTTTTTCCAGGATATCGACCAGCGGCCGGCCGCCGCCCCAGCCCATGTGCTGGATGACATGGCCGCGCGGCGCCGGTTTCGCCAGATGCCGGAACGGCGTCGCCGCCTCGCTGCCCGACCAGATCAGCGTGTCGTCGCCGGTTGGCTCGATGATCTTGCCGGGCAGGTAATTGCCCTTGTACGGCACGCCCTGCGCCTTCAGCCAGGCGAAATGGTCGAGCGCACCCGCGGCATAGGCATCGCATTTCGCCTCGTCCGTACACGGTCCGCCGGCGGCTTTCAGATAGGCGGCAAAATCCTCGGTCGTGTCGGTGAAGCCTGCAGCGCGCTGGACATCGGTGCCGCCATTGCCGCCGATATAGATTTCACCCCCCGACAGCCCCGAGGCACCGCCGCTGCCCGAATTGCGTTCGAACAGCATCACCTTCGCGCCCGCGCCCGCGGCTTCGATCGCGGCACAGGCCCCCGTCGCGCCGAAGCCGATGATCGCGACATCGGTTACCATGTCCCAGGCCGCGACTTCGGCGGCGGGATAGGGCTTGTAGAGCGAGATGTCCGCCATGGTTCAGGCCGCCATCCGCCGCGCCGCGAGCAATTCGCCGGTCGCCTTGGCCGCCGCGGTCATGATGTCGAGATTGCCCGAATAGGGCGGCAAATAATCGCCGGCGCCTTCGACTTCGAGGTAAATCGCCGTCTTCAGCCCCGAAAATTCCCCCATGCCGGGGATTTTCAGGCGGTTGTTGTCGCCGAAGCGTTCGAACTGCACCTCCTGCTTCAACCGATAGCCCGGCACATATTTCTGCACCTCGGCGACCATCGCCGCCACCGAGGCGCGGATATCGGCTTCATCGGCATGGTCCGACAGCGTGAACACCGTGTCGCGCATGATCATCGGCGGTTCGGCGGGGTTGAGGATGATGATCGCCTTGCCATGCGTCGCGCCGCCCACCGCTTCGATGGCGCGCGCCGTGGTGCGGGTGAATTCATCGATATTGGCGCGCGTTCCCGGCCCCGCCGATCGCGACGACACCGAGGCGACGATTTCGGCATAATGCACCTTGGCGACGCGCGAGACAGCGGCCACCATCGGAATCGTCGCCTGGCCACCGCAAGTGACCATGTTGACATTGGGCTGATCGAGATTGGCCGCCATGTTGACCGGCGGGATGGTGAACGGCCCGATCGCGGCCGGCGTCAGGTCGACGATCTGGATACCATCGGCGCGCAGCGCGGCGTCATGCGCCTTGTGGGCGTAGGCCGAGGTCGCATCGAAGGCGATGCCGATGCGGCTGTAGCAATCGAGCTTTTTCAGCCCGTCGATGCCATCGGCGGTCGTCGCCAGCCCGCGTTCCCGCGCCATCGCCAGCCCTTCGGAATCGGGATCGATGCCGACCACCGCAAGCAATTCCATGTTCTGCGGATATTTCAGCATCTTGATCATCAGATCGGTGCCGATATTGCCCGAACCGATAATGACAGCGCCGACGGGTCTGGCCACACATGCTTCCTTCAGGTGAAACGCGCTGTTGCGCCGCCGATACCGTGCAGCACCATTTCAAAGACATCGCCCGCCACCGCCGGCGCCAGCGGCACCAGCGAGCCCGACAATATGACATCGCCGGCATCGAGGCTGACGCCATGTTCGCCCAAGGTGTTGGCGAGCCAGGCGACCGCTTCGGCCGGCGACCCCTGCACCGCGGCGCCATAGCCTTCCGACAGCGGCTGGCCGTTCTTGGTGACGGTGACATGCAGCGCCGGCAGATCATGCGCGCCTGCGTCGGCGCGCGCGTCGCCGATGACGAAGACACCGCAACTGGCATTGTCGGCAACGGTATCGACGATGCCGATCTTCCAGTCGGCGATGCGGCTGTCGACGATTTCGAAGCATGGCGCGATGCTTGCGGTCGCGGCGATGACATCGGCGGCCGTAACGCCCGGGCCGACGAGCTGCGATTTCAGGATGAAGGCGATCTCCGCTTCGGCGCGCGGCTGGATGAGGCCGAGTGCTTCGATATCTATATCCCCCGTCACCCACATCCGGTCGGTGAGGAAGCCGAAATCGGGCTGATGGACGCCGAGCATGTCCTGCACCGCCTTCGACGTCACGCCGATCTTCTTGCCGACAACGCGCTCGCCATCGGCCAGCCGGCGCGCCAGCGCATCGAGCGATATCGCATAGGCATCGGCGATGGTCAGCGACGGGTCACGCGCGATCAGCGGCGCAACGGTGCGGCGCTCCCGCAATGCACGGTAGAGCTCCTCGCCATAATGCGCGGCCTTGCTCATAGACCCCCCTCTCCCGCCTGCGGGAGAGGCGAGACGGACGCCAGTCCGCCGGGTGAGGGTGTATGCGAACGGCGGCGCGAAAGAACACCCTCACCCGCTCGGCGAAGGCGCCGAGTCGCCTCTCCCGCAAGCGGGAGAGGGGGGCTGGTACCGCGCGTGCGCATCATGCCGCCAGAAACGCCAGCGTATAGGCGTTGAATTCCGCCGCGCGTTCGACCTGCACCCAATGGCCGGTGCGCGCGAAGGTGATCACCCGCACATCGTCACACGCATCGAGGAACAGCCGCGCATGGCTTTCGGGGCAGAATTCGTCGTTCAGCCCCCACATCACGAAGATCGACTTTTTCAACTCGTGCAGCCGCAGCCCGAGATTGGGGGTCTTCATCCGCGCCAGCACATCCTTGGGCTGGGTGCGTGCCACGGCAAAGCGTTCGGCGACCAGGCTTTCGGGAATCTTGTCGGCATAATCGGGGTGGAGGAGGTTGCCGATCAACCGGCGCTGTTCCGCAAGGTTGAAATCCGGCCCGCCAAAGCCCGACACCATCTTGGCGATGCCCGGCATGGTGAAATAGCTCATCTGTTCGGCAACCGCGCCCGGCGCCATCAGCACGAGTTTTTCGGTGAAATCGGGCGCATTGAGCGTCAACTGGATCGCCACCCCGCCGCCCAGGGAATTGCCGATCAGCGTTGCCCGGCTGACACCATGCTGCACCAGCGCCTCGTGGAGCGTGTCGGTGAACAGATCGAGCGTGTAATCGATGCCCGTCGGTTTCGACGACGCGCCATAGCCGATTAGATCGGGCAGGATGACGCGATAGCCGGCGGCGACAAAGGCATCTATATTCTGGCGGAAATTCGATGCCCCCGATGCCCCCGGCCCGCTGCCATGGATGAACACCACCGCCGGGCCGGCGGGATCGCCCGCCGCCTGGATGCAGATTTCGTGCCCGCCCGATACGGTGTAACGCGCCGTCTGCAATGCCGTCATGAAATCCCCAAGGCTGGGTGCCGCGGCCTTTGTGGCTCGGTCGGCACCGATATCGTCACATGAACATGAACGTCGGCGGCTGCCCCATCAAGCTGCCGACGACATCGCCGGCCATGTTGTTGGGATCGTTCGCGACATGCGCCCGCGCCGCGCTGATATCGAGCCAGGGCTGGACGATCGGGCTCGACATGTAGATCGCGCGACCGCCGAGCAACGGCAGCATTTCGCCGACGAGATCGGCACAACGCCGCACCACCGTCGACGAATGATAGCGGTTCATGGCGCGGCGCTCGAGCGTCAACGGCCGGCCGGCGGCGGCGCCGTCCATCATGTCGTCGAAGCTGTGGCGCAAGACGAGTTCCATCTCCTCCATCTGGGCATAGGCCTTGGCAATGCTGGCCATCAGAATCGGATCGGTCTTCGAAACCTTGCCGGTGTTGGTCGAAACGCGGTCCTGCGCAATGGCGACCGCAGCCTTGACCGCGGCGCGGGTGCCGCCAAGCGCGGCGGTCGAGACCGAGCGCAGGAAGATCTGCGCCCAGGGCAGCGAGAACAGCGGCCCGTCATTTTCTTCCTGGCCGGGGTTGGTGCACAGGAAACCGTCCGCCGCCTTGTGGGTGCGATAATCGGGCACGAAGACGCGATCGACGACGATGTCATGGCTGCCGGTGCCGCGCAGGCCGAAGGTGTCCCAGGTCTTTTCGATGGCATAATCGGCGCGCGGCACGAGGAAGGTGCGCATTTCCGGCGGGCCGCCTTCTTCCTTCGACGGGATCAGCGACCCGAGCAGCACCCATTGGCAATGTTCGGACCCCGATGAAAAGCCCCAGCGCCCCGACAGGATGAAGCCACCATCGGCATGTTCGACCTTGCCGACCGGCTGATAGGAAGAGGAAACGAGCACGCTGTCATCCTCGCCCCAGACATCGCGCTGCGCCTGGTCGTGCATCAGCGCGATTTCATAGGGGTGGCAACCGACGACACCGAGCACCCAGCCGGTCGACATGCAGCCTTCCGACACCAGCTTGAGCACATCGAAAAACACGTTGGGGTTCATTTCATAGCCGCCCCAGCGCCGCGGTTGCAGGATCTTCCAGAAGCCGGCTTCCTGCATCTCGGCGATGCTTTCGTCGGGCACTTTCACATCGGCGATGCATTGTTTGGCACGCGCTTTCAAAACCGGGATCATCGCGCGGGCGCGATCGACCAGTTCTTCGGCGGTGGGGGTGGGACCCGCCTGGGTCCGGATCGCACGCACTGTTGCCACGACGAGGCTCCTTCACTTGGGCTGCGGCGACTCAAGCCATATCGAGCCGCGCAATTCGTAAAAAATACTCGCCTAAAATACGCAAACCGTCAATCAAAAACTGACTTGCTGCTGTTACCCAGTGTCGCAGGGGCTAGCCAACTCCCTCCCCACTGCGGGGAGGGAATTGCTTACCCCAAATTCCAGTCATGGCCCCACAGGCTGTCGATCGTGCTGATCGTCGGCACATAGGTCGCCCAGTCGGGCTGCCAGCCGCCACAGCCGAATTCGACATCGAAACCGCCCGGCGAGCGGACGTAGAAGGAAAACACCCGGTCATTGGCATGCTCGCCCAACGTCGCCGAGATGTGATGCCCCGCCGCCTTGGCGCGATAATAGGCGCGGCCGACATCCGCCATCGTCAGCGCCTCGATCATGACATGCACCGCCCCCGACGGCGCCGGCATGTCGGCGAGCGCGACGCTGTGATGGCGCGGGTTGGCGCAATGCAGGAAACGCACGGTAATCGCGGGGCCATCCGGATCGGGGGTCACCGGCACGCTGATCCGGTCGGTATCGCCGAAACCGAGCAGATCGCGATAGAAAGCCACGGTGTCCGCCAGCGCCGGCGCCGGCAGCACGGCATGGCCCATCCCGAGATTGCCGGTCAGGAAACCGCTCACCCCGGCGGGCGAGACGAAAGGCGCATAATCGGTCATCCGGCCGTGATAAAGCTCGATGGCATTGCCCGCCGGATCGGCGAGCAGCGCCAGTTCGGCAACGCAGCGCGCCTTGGCCAGCGCCGCATCGCCCGGCGTCACCGCCACGCCGGCTGCCGCCAGTTTCGCCAGCGTCGCGGCCCAGGTTGCCGTATTGGCGCATTCGAGACCCATCGCGCCAAAGCCATCGCGCGAACCCGGCTGCACCAGCAAACGAAACGGCCGGTCATCGAGCCGCAGCGCCAGCGCGCCATCGGCCCGCGCCGCGCCGGGCATCAGCCCCAGCACATCACAGGCAAACGCCCGCCATTGCGAAAGATCGCTCGCCAATACAGTGAGATAGCCCAGGGCGGTGATGCTCATTCTGCTCCCTCGTCCCGGAAGCACCGCCACGGCGTCCCCGAACACCGGGATTAAAAGCGAACACGTCGCCAAAGCACAAGCAAATTACGCATATCGCCGCTGAAAATCGCGAATTGCCTCGCAATGCGGATAGAGCAGCGCGGATTGCGACCGAGCGCTTCTTCTTTCTCCCTCCCCCCGCGTGAGCGCAGCGAACGCAGAGTGGGCAGGGTCGGGGTGGGGGTCTTCGCCACCCGCGACCAAATCCGCCACCTCGGCCCTCCCCACGCTACCGCCTGCGGCGGTGGGGGGAGGGGGAAGAAGGTCGGCTGGAGACGCTTATGCCCCGCGCCATACCGGCTTGCGTTTCTCCCGAAACGCCGCCGGCCCTTCCTGTGCATCGCGGCTGCGATACGCCGGCCCGAACGCCGCCCGCGCCGCCTCGCGCGCCTCGCTCAGCCCCATTTCGGTCGCCAGCCGCACGATTTCCTTGGCCGCCGCCACCGACAGCGGCGCCCCGGCGATGATCTCGCGCGCCAGGTCGAGCGCTGTGTCCAGCAGCGCTTCGGGCGCCACCACCTTGTTGACCAGCCCGATTTCATAGGCGCGCGCCGCATCGATCGGGCGGCCGGTGAGCAATATCTCCATCATCACCCGCTGCGGGATCATGTGGAGCAGCGGCACCGCCCAGGGCGCGCCGCGGCCGACCTTTACCTCGGTGATGGCAAAGCGCGCCGTCTCGCTCGCCACGCACAGGTCGCAGGCCTGGGCGATCAGCCAGCCGCCGGCAAAGGCCACGCCGTTGACCGCGGCGATGGTCGGCTTGGTGACACGAATATTGTCACCCGGCACCGGGAACATCCCCGGCGGCGGCTCGGCGAGCGCCATTTCGGCCATTTCCTTCAAATCACCCCCGGCGCAGAAGGCCTTGTCGCCCGCGCCGGTCAGGATCGCGACACGCAGGGCCGGGTCGGTTTCGAAGCGTTCCCACGCCGCGAACAACCCGTCGCGGACGCCCTTGCCGAGCGCGTTACGTGCCTCTGCCCGGTCGATGGTGATGATGGCGATGGCATCCTCCACCACATCGAATGTCACATCGTGCAACCGTTCCATCGTCAGAACCCCCGCTTCGCGATCCGCCACGCCGCCTCGGCCAGCCCGTCCCGAAAGGCCGGATCGGCAATCGCCACCAGCCGCCGGGCGCGTTCGGCAATCGTTTGCCCGCGCAGATCGGCGGCGCCGTGCTCGGTGATGATGACATCGACATCGCTGCGCGGCGTCGTCACTGGCCCCGACAGCGCCTCGACAATCCGCGACACGCTGCCGCCGCGCGCCGTCGCCGGCAACACGATGATCGCATGACCCCCCGGCGCGCGCGCCCCGCCGCGCACATAATCGCCCTGCCCGCCGGTGGCGCCCATGTACGCCGCGCCGGTCGCTTCGGCATTGACCTGGCCGGTCAGGTCGACCTCGACCGCAGCGTTTATCGTCACCAGCCGCTCGATGCTCGCCAGCACCGCTTCGGCATGGGTAAAGCGCGAATCGCAGAGCCGCAGCGCCGGATTTTCATGCGCGAAATCATACAGCCCGCGCGATCCGATCAGCGCGCCAGTCACCGTCACCCCCGTCATCCCCTTCTTGCGGGCGTTGGTGACGACGCCGCGCGCCATCAACTGCCAGACACCATCGCCGATCATCCCCGAATGGACCCCCAGGTCGCGGCGATCACCGATCAGGTGCGACACGGCATTGGGCACCGCGCCGATGCCCATCTGCAAGACGCTGCCATCCTCGATAAAGCCGCCGACCCGCGCAGCAATCGCCCGGTCCACGTCACCCGGGGGTGGCGGCAGCAGCTCCACCAGCGGCCGCGAGGTTGCGACCGCCACATCGATCTGGTCGGGCATCAGCAGCGCGTCGCACGGGCTGAACGGCACCTGGTCGTTGACTTCGGCAATCACCAGCCGCGCCTTGGCCACCACGGCCTGGGTGTAATCGTTGATCAGGCCATAGCTGTGGCCGCCCCCCGGCCCCGCTGCGCTGACCTGCACCATCGCAACGTCACAACCGATGCGCCCGGTCGCGATCAGCGCGCCGATCTGCCCGCCATGGCAGGGAATGATGCCGAGCACGCCAGCTTTGGCCAGCCGCGCCAGCCCGCCGAGCGCCCCCATGCTGGTGAAAGCGATGTGATCGGCGTGTTCGGGCTGCAACAGATCGGAAAAGCTCGATCCGACGAACGCCGACACCCCGCCAAGGTCGCCGCGCCGCGCCAGCAGCGCCTCGATCAGCGTCGTCGGCTCGCCGGTGCCTTGCCCCCAGACGATATGGTCCCCCGGGCGGATCAGGTCGATCGCGGCGGTCACATCGGCCCGCCGTAATAATCCGGGCGCGGGATCGTCCATTGGTCGCCCCACAATTGCTGGCCGCCATCGATGGTCAGCACCTCGCCGGTCATGAAGCCGGCGCCGGCCAGAAAGACGATGGCGTCGGCAATTTCCTCGACCTCGCCGAAGCGTTTCATCGTGTTGGTGCCCGCGAACGCCGCCTGCACTTGCGGCGGATAGGCGTTCATCCCTTCGCTGGCGATGACGCCCGGGGCAACGCAATTGACGCGAATGCCAAGCGGCGCCCATTCCACCGCCACGGTTTTCGACAAATGGATGACCCCGGCGCGCGCCGCACAGGTATGCGCGACGCCGGGCATGCCGCGCGACACGCCGGCAACGACATTGACGATGGCGCCCCCGGTTCCGGCATCGCGCCACAGCCGCGCCGCCGCCTGCATCATCCAGAACGGCCCGTTGAGGTTGGTATCGATGACGGCGTTCCAACCCTTCACCGAAAAATCGATCGCAGCTTGCGGGAACTGCCCGCCGGCATTGTTGACCAGCACATCGAGCCGCCCCCATTCGGCAGCGATGCGCGCGAACAGCGCCGCGACCGCATCGGGATCACGGATGGTCAGCGGCTGCACCATCACCCGGCCGCCGTGCGCCGCCACCGCCGCGCCGGCGGCCGCCAGCCGTTCGGCATTGCGACCGCACAGCACGACATCGGCGCCCAGCCGCGCGAACCAGTGCGCGCACGCCCGGCCGATGCCGGTGCCGGCCCCCGAAATGACCACCATTTTGCCCGCAAACGCCCCCGGCGCCGCCGCGATCGGCAGCACCGAAAGCTCGGCATCGCTGCGGCCATAGCGCTGCGGCCCGGCGCTGTTTTCAACGATCATCGCCGCATCGCCAGCACCGCCTCGGCGCGGCGCAGATGCGGCAGATCGAGCATTTCGCCGTCAAGGCCAAGCGTTCCCGCCTCCGGATTGGCGGCGAACAGCGCGACGATCGCTTCGGCGCGCGCCACCTCCGCCGCGCTCGGTGCAAAGGCGGTATTGATGATGGGCACCTGGTCGGGGTGGATCGCCATCATGCCGCGAAACCCCGCCCGCCGCGCCGCGCCCGCCACCGCCGCCAACCCTTCGGCATCACGGTAATCGCCATGGATCGTCTCGATCGCCGCGACCCGGGCCGCCGCCGCGCCGGCGAGGCACAGGGTCCGGAACAACTGGTACGGGAATTCATAGGCCCCGCCGGCATCGCGATTGCCGGTCGCGCCCAGTGCCGTCGCGCTGTCCTCCGCCCCCCAGGTCAGCGCCGCCAGTCGCGGTGTGCCGGCATAATCACCCAGCCCGAACAGCGCCGGCGCGGTTTCGGTGGCGACGACGATGAGGCGAATCGCACCGCGTTCGCGCCCGGCCGCGACCTCGAGCGCTTCGAGATAGCGATGCAGCATGTCGGCCTCGGCGCGCGTTGCCTTGGGCAGCATGATCCCCGCCGGCCCCGCAGCGACGATGGCGGCAAGGTCAGGCAAGGCGTCGGCGGTATCGAGCGGGTTGATGCGCACCCACAGCGGCATCGGCGCGCCCATAGCCAGCGTGGCGGCGACGAGCGCCCGGGCGGCAGGCTTGTTGGCCGCGACCACCGAATCCTCCAGATCGAGGATCACCGCATCGGCATCCGACGCGACGGCGCGCGCGATCTTCTTCGCCGAATTACCCGGGGCAAACAGCCACGAACGCGGGGTCATGAGCGCCACCCCTCAAAACCCGACATCATCGCCGCCCTTCAACCCCAGCATCGCCCGCGCCTCGGCCGGGGTTGCCACCTCCAGCCCCAGCCCTTCGATGATCTTGCGCACCTGCACCACCTGTTCGGCATTGCTGGCGGCCATCTTGCCTTTTCCGATCCACAGCGAATCTTCCAGCCCGACGCGGACATTGCCGCCCATCGCCGCGCCCATCGCTGCCACCGGCATCTGCGCCCGCCCGGCGCCGAGCACCGACCAGATATAAGCGTCACCGAACAATCGATCGGCAGTGCGCTTCATGTGGAGCACCTCGTCGGGGTGCGCGCCGATGCCGCCCAGCAGCCCGAACACCGTCTGGATGAACAGCGGCGCCTGCACGAGGCCCTGTTTCCAGAAATAGTGCAGATTGTGCAGGTGGCTGGTGTCGTAGCATTCGAATTCATAGCGCGCGCCGGTTTCGTTGAGTGTGCGCAGCGCGAACTCGATATCCTTGAACGAATTGCGGAACACCAGGTCGCGGCTGGCCTCGAGCATTTCGGCTTCCCAGGGGTGCTTGAAATCCTTGAAGCGCCCGAGCATCGGGAACAGCCCGAAATTCATCGATCCCATGTTGAGGCTGGCGACTTCGGGCCGAAAGCGTGCCGCCGGCGCGATGCGTTCCGCCACCTGCATGAACGGCGACCCGCCGGTGGTCAGGTTGATCACCACGTCGGACGCCTGCTTGATGATCTTCAGGAACGGCTCAAAGGCTTCGGGGCTCTGGTCGGGGCGGCCATCGGCGGGGTTGCGCGCGTGCAGATGGACGATCGCTGCCCCCGCCGCCGCCGCCCCCAGCGCCGCATCGGCAATCTCGGCCGCCGTCACCGGCAGATGCGGTGACATCGATGGCGTATGGATCGACCCCGTCACCGCACAGGTAATGATCACCTTGGCCATCGGCCGCCCCCTTTGAATCCGATTCATTTTGGGGGATGGTAGTCCAACTTTTTCGAGAATCCAGCCGGCAATGATGGCGCCACCGGCGTGGCGAGGCCTGAGGGCGTCGCGTGCCTTGGCGAAAAAGACCGGACCGCCTTGGCGACCCAAGCCGCTGAAACGGCTATTCCGGTTCCGCCAGCCCGGCATAGGCGGTGGCGAAAACCAGGCCGTGCTTGGTCGCCGCCCACAGGCTGTCGATCGGCGCGCTGGCTGTCGGATCATGGTTGCGGGTCTGGCGGCGGACGGCGGACACCAGTTTTTCGCCGCGCGGCGGGTCGCGGTCGAAGCAGCCGTCGCCATGATCGACGACATTGCCGCGCAGCGAAAAGGCCGGCATGCCATTGCGATAGGCGCGCACGCAATCACCGCAGCCGCCGATAGGGTTCACCGCGCCTTCGGTGCCGTACAGCACGTTCGACGCGGCGATCGCCATGCGCGCCGCCGGGTTGTCGACATTGTCGAAGCCGGGGATGCCGCCCTCAAGGCCATTCTTGCTGTTGATGCTGTAGTGGACGGTGCAGCCGATCTTCGCACATTCCTCGCGGGCGATCTTTCGAATTTTGTCGTGCACCTGCCAGAGCCGAGCTTCCGTCAGCGCGTGCATGTTGAAGCGCACCGACCAGGGCTGTTCAGTTCTCGCGACTTGAAGCTCGGGCAGGGATTTACGAGCCCGGGCTCCATGCTCCGCGGTGTTGGCGATTTTGGCTGATTTCTGATGTGGTGGACCCGCGGGGGATTCCCAAACCGGTAAAGGTGTGAATCAAAGGCAACCGACCATCAACAGGTACGGGAAGTTTGCCGCAATGAAGTCGTTTGCGCCGATATTGAAGCGTCTGGAGGCCGTGCCGGATCCGCGCCGGGCGGAAGGCAAGCGTTACGCGCTGATCCATATTTTGCTGTTTTCGATCCTGGCTATCGTGACAGGCGCCAATTCCTACCGGGGGATCGAGACTTTCATTGGCGTTCACCGCAAGCGGTTGAACGAGGCCTTTGGCCTGAGCTGGCAGGCGCCAGCGCATACCTCCATCCGGTCAATTCTGATTGGCCTT
>JBBRVH010000016.1:0-41285 GCA_038246995.1 Sphingomonadales bacterium | reverse complement strand
GTCGATTTCACCAACCGCGTCATTTATTATGTCGGCCCCGTCGATCCGGTGCGCGATGAAGTCGTCGGCCCCGCCGGCCCGACGACCGCCACCCGCATGGACAAGTTCACCGAGGAAATGCTCGCCAAGACGGGGCTGATCGCCATGGTCGGCAAGGCCGAGCGCGGCCCGGCGGGGATCGCTGCGATCCAGAAGCACAAGGCGGCCTATCTGATGGCGGTCGGCGGCGCCGCCTATCTGGTGTCGAAAGCCATCAAGGCCTCGAAGGTGCTGGCGTTCGAGGAACTCGGCATGGAAGCGATCTATGAATTCACCGTCCAGGACATGCCGGTAACGGTCGCGGTCGATGCGACGGGCGAGAGTGTGCACGCGACCGGGCCGCTGGTGTGGCGCGAGAAGATCGCGAAGATGAAGGCGCTGGAGAGCGCCTGACGTATTTGCGACGCTTTATTACATTATGATTATGTCATAATTTTCTTCTGACGCCAGTCTTAAGGTTCGCATCAGGAAAGGTGCCCATGCCTGCTTTCACGTCTCGCCGCTGGTGCGGGACGCAACAGCCAGGGGTACCATGATGCGCACATCGATATTCGCTTTGCTCGCCGGCTCGGCGATGCTGGCTGCGGTTCCGGCCACCGCCACCTCGATCTTCGGGTCATTGGGCAATTTCGACGCCGTCAACGATACCGGCAAGGTGGCGCATGGTTTTGAAATCGAGCTGGAAGGCATCAGCATCGGCGATGTGAGCGATACGTTCGGTGGCGCCGGGCGCGGTTTCCCGACCACTGTCGAACGCTATGGCGCGCCCACGATCACCGCCTACAATAATGGGTCGAGTTCCGGCGTTCATGTCACCTATATTGCCGATCTGTCGGGCAACCCCTCGGCCTGGATCGGCACACCGACCGGCGTTTATTCGACGCCGGGTGAAAGCTGCTGGACGGGTGGCGGTTCAGGCTATGGCCCGTCGACGCCGTGCGACCATTTCGGCGTCGGTTTGCGCGCCAACCCGACCAAGACGGTTTACAGCTGGCTGGTGGAATCAACCCCCGGCTCGGCAACGCTGGTCAATGCCGTCTCCAACGTGCTGGCACCGACCTGGACGGTAACGCCCCAGGCCCCGGTCCCCGGCAATCCGGCGCCGCCGCCGATTGTCGTCGCCGAGATCGAGGCGCCCGACCCGATCGTCTTTGAATTCGGCACGGCCATCTGGGCCAAGGTGTTCACCTCGGAGTTCGAAGGCGAGGTCAGGCTGGAAGACCTGGTAGGCGGCAATGCCCTTGTCGATGGCGCCGTCACCGAAACCGAATGGCAATTGCTGCAAAAGGATTCGGGTAACCCGCTGTCGGGATTTCTGGAAAATGGCGGCGACGGCGGGATTGGCGAGATGGCGAAGGCGATCATCCGGCGCTATGAATTCTATGCCTTCACCGGCACTTATGACGCCGAAACGCATGAAGCGCAGTTCGACATGGGCTTTGGCGATTCAAACCCGGGGCCGAACGATGTCGGCAATTTCATCGGTGCCCAGAATGCCGCCTTCAACTTGGGCGGCAATCCCGGCGCGGCGGTTGGTGGCGTGCCGGAGCCGGCGTCCTGGGCGATGATGCTGCTGGGCTTTGGCGGTATCGGCGCGCTGTCACGGCGGCGGCGGCGCGCGCTGGCGGCCTGATCTTGCCAAGTCGGCATGGCCATGCCTTGAAGGCATGGCCATGCTCATGCCCGATCTGATCAGTCGTCGCCCTGCTGCCATCCTGTTCGACATGGACGGGTTGCTGCTCGATACCGAGCGGCTGAGCCGGTCCTCGATGATCGAAGTGACGCGCGCCATGGGTTATCCGATGACCGAGGCGATTTTCGCGACGTTGATCGGCATTCCGGTCGACGGCAATCGCGCGCAGCTGGCGGCCGAATTCGGGGCTGATTTCGATTATGACGAGATGCGGCAGCGGCAGCGGGCGCTCGATGATGCGCGCCATGGCCTGTCGCGGCCCTTGCGGCCGGGGGCGCGCGAGATTGTCGATGCGGTGGTGCAACTGGGCATTCCGCGCGCCATCGCGACATCGAGCAGGCGCGAAAAGACGCTGTCGCATCTGACGCACAGCGGGTTGTTGCCGCATTTCGATGCGGTGGTGACCCGGGATGACGTGGCGCGCGGCAAGCCGTTTCCCGATCTTTATCTGGCCGCCGCCGCTGCAATCGGCCAGCCGCCGGCGGCGTGCCTGGCGCTGGAGGATTCACATTCGGGGGTGCGTGCCGCCCATGCCGCCGGGGTGCCGGTGATCATGGTGCCCGACCTGTTGCCCGCCACCCACGAAATGCGCGAACTCGCCTTGGCGGTGGCTGATAACCTGCATCTCGTCGGGGAGTGGCTCAACCAACTGGGGTCTGGGGCCTGAGGCCCCAGCCGCCGGAGGCTTGTTACCCAGCCAACTGCCAGATCGGCGTCTTCGCCACATCCCCCGGCACTTCGCGCACGAAGCGCGGCACCAGATAGCCCGGCAGCGCAGCGCGCAGCGCGGCTTCGAGCGCCAGCGCTTCATCGAGCGGTACGTCGAAATGCGCGGCGCCTGCCACCGGATCGAGGAGATGGGTGTAATAGGGCAGCACCCCGCAGGCGAACAGCCGCCGGGCATGCGCTTCGGCGACCGCCGGCGTGTCGTTTATGCCGCGCAGCAGTACCGACTGGTTGAGCAGATGGACGCCCGCGCTGCGCAGCCGGGCGAGGGCGGCGGCGGCGACGGGATCGAGTTCCTGGGCGTGATTGGTGTGGAGGACGATGACGACGGGTTTGCCGAGCCCGGCGAGCAGCGCGACGAGTGCCGGGGTGACGCGCGCCGGCACCGCGGTCAGCGTGCGGCTGTGGAGGCGGATGCTGGTCAGTTGCGGCAGCGCGGCAAGCGCGGTCAGCAGCGTTGCCAGCCGAGCGTCGGAAAGGGTCAGCGGGTCGCCGCCCGACAGGATGATCTCGGTAATCCCCGGGTCTGACGCAATCGCCGCCAGCGCGGTATCGAGCGCGCCGGCGGGCAGCGTCGCCGCGCCATAATCGGTGTGGCGGCGGAAACAATAGCGGCAATGGATGGCGCAACTGCCGGCGGCGAGCAGCAGTGCGCGGCTGCCATATTTGCGCAAGGTTCCGGGGGCCAGGGCGAAGCCGCTTTCGCCGAGCGGATCGGTGCTGGTGCCTGGCACCGGCGCCAGTTCGTCGGCGCGGGCCAGCACTTGCAGCAGCAGCGGATCGAAGGGATCACCGCGGTGGATGAGCGCCAGGAAATGCGGAGGCACCCGCACCGGAAACGGCGTTTCGGCGATGGCATAGGGCAGGGCCGCCGCATCGAGCCCGACCCGCGCCAGCAGATCGGCGCTCGACAGGGCGGCGGCGCGATAATCATCGCGCCAGTCGGGGGCGGACGCGGGGACGAGCGCGGTAACGGTGGACATGGCGAGCCTTGCAGCAAAGGGCAGGCGTCTGTGGTCGGTCGCGTGGCTGCTGGCAAGAGGCTTTGCGCGGCGCGTCGAAACCGCTTGTGTCGGTGTAACCTTTGCGTTACTTTGTAACCCTTGGGTTACATGAAAGGACAGGCAGTGGCAGATTCGAACGATATCGCGCTGGCCGACCATCTGACGCGGCGGCGCGCCCGGGTGTCGACGGTGCTGGCGCTGATGTTCATGGCGAGCATGGCGCAAAGCTTCAGTTTCGGCGAAGCGCCGAACCGGCCGCAGACGCTGCACCTGGCCGCCTGGATCGTCTGGGCCGCAATGCTGGTGATGCTGCTGGCGCTGGGGGGAGGCTATGGCCGCAGCCGCACCGTGCGCGGGTTGATGAACGACGAAACCACCCGGGTGAACCGCCGCGAGGCGATGGCTGCGGGTTTCTGGGCGGCGGTGTTTGCCGGCTTCGGGCTTTATGCGCTCAACCTGTTCGTGCCGCTGGGAACCGGTGACGCGATCCGCCTGTCGTTGACCGCAACGGTGGCGACGGCGCTGTTGTGGTTCAGCAAGCGGGAGCGCGAGTCGCTGCGCGATGAGTGAGGCACTCGATTGTCATCTGAAGGCGCTGCGTGTGCTGCGCGGCTGGACCCAGGCCGAACTCGCCGAACGGGTGGGGGTCAGCCGCAAGACGATCAACACTGTCGAAAACGGCGTGTTCGTGCCGTCGACGGTGCTGGCGCTGAAGCTGGCGCGGGCGCTCGATTGCGCGGTGGAGGCATTGTTCGCGCTGCCCGATTGACCGCGCTATGGTCAAAAGCCGGTGCTGCTTTGGCATTGTCGGCACTGTGGCGGACAAGACAGGCGCACAGCCCGGGGACACGCATGACCGATATCGCCACGTTGAAGGCCGAACTGCTCGCCGCCATTGCCTGTGCGCAGCCCGATGGCAGCTACGCCGATGCGGATTTCGATCGCATCCATGCCGCCATTGCCGCGCTGGTGCCGCTGACCCCGACGCCCGATTGCCTGGTGGCACAGGATTTCGTCGCGTCGCCGTGGCGGTCGCTTTATTCGCAATTCGGGCCGCGCCACACCGCCGGCAAGCCGACCCGCCACCAGACGACGATGAACCTGCAAAGTTTCAACAAATTCCCGGCCGTCGACATGTTCGTCAGCGATATCGACCAGGAAATCCGGGTGGCTGACGCGCTTTACAACAATGTCGTCAGCATCCAGACACTGGACGCCAGCTACAGCGCGGAAATGATCGTCTGGGGGCGCTACAAGCTCAACCCGGAGGCGCCGCAGCGTTATGTCGTTGATTTCTACGCCGTCGAATTGCGCCCGCCGGCGGGGGTTTCGGACGCCGAGGTACGGGCGCAGTTCGGGCTGCCCGAGGACCATCCCCTGAAATCGGAATTGAAGCCGATGAAGCTGCATTCCGATGTGGTGTATTGCGACGATGACATGCGGATCAATTTCGGCAGCATGGGCGGCGTCTATGTCATGCGGCGCCTCGCCACGCCCGGCAAATCGGTGGCTTTCGGCTGACGCTTGCGGCAAGAATCGGGGCATGGATGATGCCCTTTCCGACGTTTTCGACAGTGCCTGGCGGCTGCTCGGCCGCGGCGCCGCCGACCGGCGCAGCCCGCTGCACACGCCGGTGGTGGCGAGCGTGGGGGCGGACGGTGCTCCCGATGCGCGGGTGATGGTGCTGCGCGCTGCCGATCGCGGGAGCGCGAGCTTGCGCTTCCACACCGATGCGCGCAGCCCGAAATGCGCGGCGCTTGCTGGCCAGCCGGTGGCGGTGCTCGGCTATCACCCGGGGGAGGCGGTGCAATTGCGGTTGAGCGGACGTGCGCGGGTGCTGCGCGACGGCGCCGAGGTCGACCGCATCTGGACGCAATCGACGCCGTTCGCGCGGCGTTGCTACCTGGTCGAGGCCGCGCCCGGCACGCCGTTGCCGGGGCCGGCATCGGGGCTGCCGCAATGGCTGGAGGGGCAGAAGCCCGAGATCGAGGATCTGGTGCCGGCGCGCGAGAATTTCGCGCTGGTGATGGTCGATATCGCGCGGATCGACTGGCTGCACCTGGCGCAGACGGGGCACCGGCGGGCGGTGTTCACGCGCGCCGGCGATGCGTGGCAGGGCGAGTGGCGGGTGCCGTGAACGAGGCTGGACGGGGGCCGGGCCGCGGCAAAGCCGCGTCCTGACGTCAGATGGGGCGTCGAAGCCGACGCTTCGACGCCCCGCTGGCCGCCCTTGCGCGAGTCCGCAAATAGCTGCGCTATTTGCGGCCGCTCAGCGGGTAAGTTTCTTGTACGTCAGCGCCGTCGGCCGGTCGGCGGCATCGCCGAGGCGGCGGCGCTTGTCTTCTTCATAGGCTTCGAAATTGCCTTCGAACCATTCGACATGGCTGTTGCCTTCGAAGGCGAGGATGTGCGTGGCAAGGCGATCGAGGAAGAAGCGATCGTGGCTGATGACCACGGCGCAACCGGCGAAGCTTTCCAGCGCTTCTTCGAGCGCGCGCAGGGTTTCGACGTCGAGATCGTTGGTCGGTTCATCGAGCAGCAACACGTTGCCGCCCTTGACCAGCATCTTGGCCATATGGACGCGGTTGCGTTCCCCGCCCGACAATTGCCCGACCTTTTTCTGCTGGTCGGCGCCCTTGAAGTTGAAGGCACCGACATAGGCGCGGGTGAGCACCTCGTTCTTGCCGAAGTAGAATTTTTCATTGCCCTGTGAAATTTCTTCCCAGACATTCTTGTTGGCCGCGAGTGCGTCGCGGCTCTGGTCGACATAGGCGAGCTTGACGGTATCGCCGATGCGGATGCTGCCGCTGTCGGGGGTTTCCTGGCCGGTGATCATGCGGAACAGCGTCGTCTTGCCGGCGCCGTTGGGGCCGATGATGCCGACGATGCCGCCCGGCGGCAGGCTGAAGCTGAGGTTTTCGAACAACAGCTTGTCACCGTACGACTTCGTCAGGTTGTTCGCCTCGATGACGGTATTGCCCAGCCGTTCGGGGATCTGGATGAGGATCTGCGCACTGCCAAGGCGGCGATTGGCCTGTTTTTCGACAAGTTCATCGAACGCCTTGATGCGCGCCTTGGACTTGGTCTGGCGGGCCTTGGCCGATGAACGGATCCATTGCAGTTCGTCGGTGATGGCCTTCTGGCGGCTTTTGTCCTCGCGCTCTTCCTGGTCCATGCGCTTGGCCTTGGCTTCGAGCCAATCGGAATAATTGCCTTCGAACGGAATGGCCTGGCCGCGATCGAGTTCGAGCACCCATTTGACGACATTGTCGAGGAAGTAGCGGTCATGGGTAACCATGATCGCCATGCCTTTGTATTCCTTGAGATGGTTTTCGAGCCACTGGACCGATTCGGCATCGAGATGGTTGGTCGGTTCATCGAGCAGCAGGATGTCGGGCTTTTCGAGCAGCAGCTTGCACAGCGCGACGCGGCGCTTTTCGCCCCCCGACAGATTTTCGACGCTCGAATCGGCCGGCGGGCAGCGCAGCGCGTCCATGGCGATTTCAAGCTGGTTGTCGAGTGTCCAGCCATCGACGGTATCGATCTTTTCCTGAAGGGTGCCCATTTCCTCCATCAGCTTGTCGAAATCGGTATCGTCCTGCGGATCGGCCATTTCGGCGCTGATCGCGTTGAAGCGCGTCATCATGTCGGCAACCGGGCGAACGCCGTCCATGACATTGCCGCGCACGTCCTTGGTCGGGTCGAGCTGCGGTTCCTGCGGCAGATAGCCGACGGTGATGCCTTCGCCGGCCCAGGCTTCGCCGACGAATTCCTTGTCGATGCCGGCGATGACCTTCATCAGCGTCGATTTGCCCGCGCCATTGGGGCCGATGATGGCAATCTTGGCACCAGGCAGGAAGGACAGCGTTATGTCCTTGAAGGCGGGCTTGGGCGCGCCGGGGTAGGTCTTGGACAGACCCTTCATGACATAGGCGTATTGATAGGCCACGGGCGGGGGCTTTCGATTGCAAGGCTGCGAGGATGTGGGCGCGGCTTAGCGGATCGCGGGGCCAAGTTCAAATGCTGCGCTGCCGCAACAGGCCCCTTGGCCACAGCGCTGGGCTCGGCCATGGTGGGCCAGGGCAGAAAAGGAGATACAGGTGGCCACGGGACTGTTTGCGCTGCTCGACAAGATCACCGCGATCGCGCAGGTGGCCGCCGCTTCGCTCGACGATACGGCAGCCGCTGCCGGCAAGGCGAGCATCAAGGCCGCCGGCGTCGTCATCGACGATACCGCCGTCACGCCGCGCTATGTCCATGGTTTCGAGCCGGCGCGCGAACTGCCGATCGTCGGCAAGATCGCGCTGGGGTCGCTGCGCAACAAGCTGCTGTTCCTGCTTCCCGGCGCGCTGGCGCTCAGCTTTTTTGCACCCTGGGCGATCACCCCGCTGCTGATGGCAGGGGGGGCCTTTCTTTGCTACGAAGGCGCCGAAAAGCTTTACGAAGTGTTCTGGCCGCACCCGGTTGCCGCCGATGATCCTGTCGATGAAGATCCGGTGGCGCTCGAACAATCGATGGTCAGCGGCGCGATCCGCACCGATCTGATCCTGTCGGGCGAAATCATGGCGATTACCCTCGCCGATGTTGCCGACGCGCCGATCACCGAACAGGCCGCCGTGATGGCGGTCGTCGGGCTGGGCATCACGGCGATGGTCTATGGCGCCGTCGCGTTGATCGTGAAGGCCGATGACGTTGGCGTCGCGCTGGCGCGGCGGCCGGGAACCGCCGCCGGGCCGCTGCGCGTGGTCGGGCGCGGGCTGGTCACCGGCATGCCGCCTTTCCTGCGCTTGCTCGCCAGCGTCGGCACGGCGGCGATGCTGTGGGTCGGCGGCGGCATCGTCGTGCACGGCATGGAAACCTATGGCCTTGCCGAACCCGGCCACAGCATCCACCATTTCGCCGAGCTTGCCGCCGCCGCGACGGGCGGCATCGGGCCGTTCACCGGCTGGCTGGTCGGCGCCATCGGTTCGGGCGTTTTCGGGCTGTTGCTCGGCGCGGCTATCGTGGCGGTCCTGCACCTGCGGCCGGGCAAGAAGGCCGGTTCCGGCGCGCATTGACGCGGCAAGGGTGCGTTGCGTATTATGGCCACAACACAGTTTGGAGCGCCTGGATGCGAATGAAGACAATTCTGGTCGGCGGCGCCGCCGCGGCCATGCTGGCGCTGTATTTCCAGGCGGACAACCTGTTCGATTCGAATGACAGCGATTCAGATGCCCACAAGGCCAGGGTGAGCGTCGTCATCGATGGCGACAGCAAGGAAATCGGGCGGGTGGGATCCGACGTCGATGCGGCGATCGTCGCCGCATCCGACCCCGGCAAGCTGGCGATCAAGCTGCCCGGCGGCTTTGAAGCCAAGCTGCCGATGCCCGACAGCATCGCCGAAGACAGCAAGTTCGATATCGATGGCGTCGGCCTTTATCCCGGCGCCCGGGTCGATACGATCAACGTCGATGCCGACAAAAAGGGTCATGCGTCGGGCGACAAGGCGGTCGTGGTGCTCGGCTTTGCCGCGCCCGCCAGTGCCGAAACGGTGGCCGGCTGGTACGAAGGCCAGTTCCAGGCGAAGAACATCAGCGTCAACCGAAAGGGCACGCTGCTGACCGGCAAGACCGAAGACGGCGATGATTTCGCACTGCTGCTGAGCGCTGTCGCCGGCGGCAAGGCCCGCGGGCAATTGACGATCCACGATCGGAAATAGGGTGCATTCTCCCTCCCCGCAGCCGTAGGCGACGCCTTCGCGTCAACGGGGAGGGAGGTTAGAGCGCACCCCCCGAAAAGGTATCGCACCCGGCCACCGTACCCGTCGTCATGCCGCGCATGAACCATTTCGTGCGTTGCGCGCTCGAACCATGGGTGAAGCTTTCGGGGACGACGACACCCTGTGCCGCCTTTTGCAGCGTGTCGTCGCCGATCGCGGTGGCGGCGCGCATCGCTTCGTCGACATCGCCGGGTTCGAGGCGGCCGGCATTGTCCTTGGCCCAGACGCCGGCCAGGCAATCGGCCTGGAGCTCGACCTGTACCGAAATGGCATTGGCGCGGGTTTTCGACGAGCGTTGCTGGGCTTCCTGCGCCTGTCCCGATATGCCGAGCAGGTTCTGGACATGGTGGCCGACTTCGTGCGCGATCACATAGGCGGCGGCAAAATCGCCCGGGGCGCCGAAGCGGCGCGATAGTTCATCGAAGAATGTCTGGTCGAGATAGACCTTGCGGTCGGCCGGGCAATAGAAAGGCCCCATCGCCGATTGGGCGGCGCCGCAGCCCGAAACCACGTTGCCGCTGAACAGCACGAGCCGCGGCGGCTGGTAGGGCTGGCCGACTTCGTTGGTGAAGATGGTTTCCCACGTCCGCTCGGTGGTGCGCAAAACCCTGGCGACGAAGCGATCGGCCTCGGACGCCGGGCGCGCCGGATCGGGAGCCTGTTGGGGCTGGCCGATCTGTTGCCCGGTCGGCACGCCCGAGCCGCCACCACCGCCGAGCAGCGACAGCGGGTTGATGCCGAAGACCAGCGCGACGACGATCACGATGGCAATGGTGCCGAGCCCCATGCCGCGGCCGCCAAGGCCCAGGCCGCCCAGCCCGGGCATGTTGAAGCCGCCGCCACCACCCTGGCCGCGCCGGTCCTCGACGTTGCTGCTTTCCCGTTCGTCATCGAGCCGCATGATGTTTCCCCTTGTGAGCTCACGACCTAACGCTTGAACGCGCCATTCAGCAGCATGGCCAGGCGCACGCCGGCGCGTTCAACCTGCAGGCGCACCGCCGGAGTCGCGGTCTTGATGTAGCCGGCATCGATGCCGGCGCGCTGTTTCGATCCCGCCGGGCAGGTATCGGGATAATCCTTCAACTCGGGATAGGCGATGGTGCGCGATATGTCCCAGCTTTCGCGCGCCCAATCGGCGACGCTGCCACTGGCCAGGCTGCGGCGCTGGCGGGCGGCAAGCCTGTTGGGTGGGCCAGCAGCCCAGGGGGTGATCGCCGGGGGCTCGGTAAGCGCGCGTTCGGCGAGATCGGAATCCCAGATGCGGTGCAGGTTCATGCGATCGGGTGCCTTGGCGCCATAGGCGGCGCGCACATCATTGCCGCCGCGATCATGCTTGTCGCCGATGTGGAGCGGCTGGTGCATGTCCCCGACGAAATGCACCACGAACGCCAGCGCCTGCGCCCGCGCCGCCGCCGACGCCTGGCGATCGGCGGCGATGGCAAGCTGGCGCGGGATCTGCGCCGTCACGCAATTGCCGTCGGGGCATTTGGCGCTGGCGTCGAAGGGCTGGCAGACATCGATGTTCTGGTAATGCCAGGCGGCACTGAAGCCGAAGCGATCGCCCAGCCCGCGCACGCAATCGGGCCAGACCGAAGCGTCCGACAGGGTGCCGATCGGGCAGGACGGCGTGTCGACCGCCGCCCCGCGCGCCAGGATGCGGCGCACTTCGGCGCGCGCGGCGGGGGTCAGGTTCGCGGCCGCAATGCCGGCGATCAGGCGATGGGCATAATCGCCCCAGGCCAGCGCCGGCGCAGCGCTGGTGACCAGGACGGCGGCAATCAGGGTGCGGAACATCATGGCCCCATGCTATGCCGTATCGGCGCGGTGGTGGCGATGGCAGAATCTTGCCGCTATGCTTGCCCCCTTGCACCGCGACCGGTTGTTGCACATCTGCAATGCCGGAGTGACACGACAGGATGACAATGCGCGATCCCTATCAGGTACTGGGCGTGACCCGCGCCGCCAGCGATGCCGAGATCAAGAAGGCCTATCGCAAGCTGGCCAAGGAAAATCACCCCGACCGCAATGCCGACAATGCCAAAAAGCTCGAAATCTTCAAGGAAGCCAATTCGGCGTACGAACTGCTGTCGGACCCCGAAAAGAAGGGGCGCTTCGACCGTGGCGAGATCGGCCCCGATGGCAACCCGACATCGCCCTTCGGCGGCGGTGGCTTTCGCGGTGGCGGCGCCCGGCCGGGGCCGGACCCGTTCGCCCGCGGCGGGCGCACCGCACCGGGTGGTGGTGGCGGCAACTTCGATTTCGGCGGTGGGGGGCCGGAAGACCTGTTCGCCGAACTGTTCGGGGGCCGCAGCCCCTTTGGTGGCGGCGCTGGCGGTGGCGGCGGTTTTCGCACCCCGCCGCAAAAGGGCAGCGATGTCACCTATCGGCTGGTCGTGCCGTTCGAGGATGCCGCCGCGCTGAAGCCGCAGCGGGTGACGCTGCGTTCGGGCAAGACCGTGGAACTGAAGCTGCCGGCAGGCATCGAACCGGGCCGGCAGGTGCGCATGGCCGGGCAGGGCGAAGCTGGCCCCGCCGGCCCCGGCGACGCGCTGGTGACGCTGGAGATCGGTCGTCACAAGGTGCTGCGCCGCGAGGGCGATGATGTGCGGCTCGACCTGCCGGTGACGCTGGCCGAAGCCGTGGCGGGCGCCAAGGTGCGCATGCCGACGGTGGAAGGCGCCGTGACGCTGACGTTGCCGCCGGGAAGCAGCTCGGGCAAGGTTTTCCGCCTAAAGGGCCGCGGTTTCAGCCGCGCCGACGGCAGCCGGGGTGACCAGTTGGTGACGTTGCTCGTCGATTTGCCGGCCGATGATGCGGCGCTGGCGGCGTTCGTTGCCGGCTGGGCCGACACCCGCGACATACGCCGCGATTTCGGCATCTGACCGACGCGTGAGTGTTATCCGCGGACTTATGATGCGTAACCGCCGCGTGCTGGCGGTCGTGCGTGATACCATTGCCGGCGTTTGGGGCGATGGTTTCACCCATGCCGGCAATCTTGCCTATCTGTCGCTGCTGACGTTGTTTCCGTTCTTCATCGTGCTGGCGACGGTGGCGGGGTCGCTGGGCCGTACCGACGATGGCATGCGGGCCATATCGGCCTTCCTGCGCGCCTTGCCGCCCGATGTGGCGGGGCTGGTTGCCAAGCCGATTGCCGATGTCATCGGCGCCCGCGCCTCGGGCGGGTTGCTGACCTTCGGGATCCTGGTGACGCTGTGGACGGTCAGCGGTTTCATCGAAACGATCCGGGCGATCATCCTCGATGCCTATCATGCCACGACCACGGTGCCGGTGTGGCGCCAGCGGGTCGGCTCGATCCTGCTGGTCTTCATCGCGGTCATGCTGATGCTGCTGGCCTTTGCTGCCCAGGTCGTGCTGACCGGGGCCGAAGAATTTGTCGCGCGGCTGATGCCCTTTGCCGGCGCGGCCACGCAGGGGCAGCTGGCGCTGGGGCGGCTGGTACCGGCGACGGCGCTGTTCGGGGCGCTGTACCTCATCTTCTTTGCGCTGACGCCGCGGCGCTATCGCCGATTGCACTGCCCGATCTGGCCGGGGGCGCTGGTTACCGCTGCGGTGTGGGTCGGCACGACGATGGGCATGCCGCGCGTGCTGGCGCAATTTGCCAGCTACACCCTCACCTATGGCTCGCTGGCGGGGGTGATCGTGGCGCTGCTGTTCTTCTACATCGTCGGGCTGGGGGTGGTTGTCGGGGCGCAGCTCAACGCGGCCCTCGCCAAGCAGCGGCAAAGGCGGCTAAAGGCTGTAGCGACGCAGTAACCATGGCTGGAGACATATGGCCGGATTGATGAGTGGCAAGCGCGGCCTGATCATGGGTGTCGCCAATGATCGCAGCCTCGCCTGGGGGATCGCCAGGGCCATCGCCGCACAGGGCGGGGAAATCGCCTTTTCCTATCAGGGCGATGCGCTGGAAAAACGCGTGCGCCCGCTGGCGGAATCACTGGGTGTGGCGCGGTTGTACGAATGCGATGTGACCGAGATGGCGAGCATCGATGCGATGTTCGCGGCGCTGAAGGCCGATTGGGGGACGATCGATTTCCTTGTCCACGCCATCGGTTTTTCGGACAAGAACGAGCTGCGCGGCCGCTATGTCGACACGTCGCTCGACAATTTCCTGCTGACGATGAACGTCAGCGTGTTCAGCTTTACCGCTATCGCCCAGCGGGCTTTGCCGATGATGCTTGAGGGCGGTTCGCTGCTGACCCTCAGCTACTATGGCGCCGAAAAGGTCATCCCGCATTACAATGTCATGGGGGTCGCCAAGGCGGCGCTCGAAACCAGTGTCAAATATCTGGCGATGGACCTGGGGCCACAGAAAGTGCGCGTCAACGCGATCAGCGCCGGGCCGATCAAGACGCTGGCCGCCAGTGGCATCGGCGATTTCCGCTATATCCTCAAATGGAACGAATATAATTCGCCGCTGCGCCGCAACGTGACGATTGATGATGTCGGCGGGGCGGGGCTCTATTTGCTCAGCGACCTGGCGAGCGGCGTGACGGGCGAAATCCACCATGTCGATGCCGGGTATAATGTCATCGGCATGAAGGCCGAGGACGCGCCGGACATGAGTGTGGACTGACCGGTGCCGGTGATCCATCGCGATGGTGGATTGCGCTTCATCATCTACGTCGACGACCATCCGCCAGCGCACATTCATGTCGAAGGCAATGGTGGCAGCGCCAAGATCGCGCTCGCCGATGCAGACCTGATCTGGAGTCGTGGTCTTGGCCGACGGGATGTCATTCGCGCCGTGGATGTTGTAAGGCAAGAGCAGACAGAATTCAGGATCGCGTGGCAGAAAATCCATGGCTAGTTTGACCGACGCACAGATCGATGCTGCCAATGAGCGTGGCCGCATCGTTCATGAAACCCAACCCCATGCGCGTACTGCACGATATGACCGCGCGTCCGGCCAGATCGTCATCGAACTTACCAATGGTGCCGTTTATTCGGTACCTGCCCGTTATCTGCAGGGCCTTGCGGAGGCAACCGACGACCAGATTGCAAATCTCGACATCGGCGGCGGCTATGGCCTGCACTGGGACGAACTCGATGCCGACTTCACCGTTGGCGGTTTGCTGGCCGGTCGTTTTGGTACCGAGCAATATATGAAGGCATTCCGCGAACGGATGCAGCATGCGGCATGACCTGCGCACCACTGTGCCGATAACGATATCCATGACGGCTAACGTGTGAGCCACAACAGCTTTGGCCACCTGTTCCGTTTCTCCACCTGGGGTGAATCGCACGGCCCCGCCATCGGCGCGGTCGTCGATGGCTGCCCTCCCGGCCTCGCGCTGTCCGAAGCCGACATCCAGCCCTGGCTCGACAAGCGGCGGCCCGGCACCTCGCGCTTCACCACGCAGCGGCAGGAGCCCGACCAGGTGCGCATCCTGTCGGGGGTATTTGAAGGCCTGACCACCGGTACGCCGATCTGCCTGATGATCGAGAATGTCGACCAGCGTTCCAAGGACTATTCCGAAGTCGGCAAGGCCTATCGCCCCGGCCATGCCGATTATGCCTATGATGCCAAATATGGCCATCGCGACCCGCGCGGCGGCGGGCGGTCATCGGCGCGCGAGACGGCATCGCGGGTGGCGGCGGGCGCGGTGGCGCGGGCGGTGATTCCCGAAGTGCGGGTGCGCGCCTATCTCGTCGAACTGGGCGGCATCGCCATCGATTACCGCCGCTTCGATGATGCCGAGATCGACCGCAATCCGTTTTTCTGCCCGGATGTCGAGGCCGCCGCGCAATGGGAAGTGGTGCTCGATGCGGCGCGCAAGGCCGGATCATCGCTGGGTGCCATCGTCGAATGCACCGCCACCGGCGTGCCCGCCGGCTGGGGGGCGCCGCTCTATCACAAGCTCGACAGCCAGTTGGCGGCGGCGTGCATGGGCATCAACGCGGTCAAGGGCGTCGAGATCGGCGATGGCTTTGCCGCCGCCCGGCTGCGCGGCGAGGACAATGCCGACCGGATGCGACCGGGCGCGGACGGTCCGGAATTTCTCGCCAACCATGCCGGCGGCACCGCGGGGGGCATTTCGACGGGCCAGCCGATCGTGGTGCGCATGGCGCTGAAGCCGACGAGTTCGATCCTGACACCGGTCGAGACGATCGCCAAGGACGGCAGCGCCACCGAGATCGTCACCAAGGGGCGCCACGACCCCTGCGTCGGCATCCGCGCCGCGCCGGTGATGGAGGCGATGGTGGCGCTGGTGCTGGCGGATGCGAAACTGATGCACCGCGGGCAAACGGGGCGGTAGCCCGAACTCCCTCCCCCCTGCGGGGAGGGCGACTCGGCGATAGCCGAGCGGGGTGGGGGTTCGCCTGCGGCCGCACGGGTACCCCCACCCCGCTCGCGCAAGAGCGCGAGTCGCCCTCCCCGCAGGGGGGAGGGAGGTCAGAACAAGCGCCCGCCGTTCGGCACCGGCTGCTCCGGATGCAGCAGCACCACCGCGCCATCGGCATCGGGCACGCCCAGCGTCAGCACTTCCGACAGAAACTTGCCGATCTGGCGCGGCGGGAAATTCACCACGGCGACAATTTGGCGGCCGATCAGCGTTTCGGGATCATGATGTCGTGTGATCTGTGCGCTCGATTTGCGGCAGCCGATGACCGCGCCGAAATCGATGGTCAGCTTCAGCGCCGGTTTGCGCGCTTCGGGAAAATCGCTTGCCGCGATGATCGTGCCGACGCGCACATCGGCGCGCAGCCAGTCATCGAAGCCGATTTCCGGATCGGCGGGCGCGTCGGGGTCGTGGCGCATGTGGCTCATGCGTCGCCCAACGCGGCGCGCGCTGCCTCCCAGCCGCCGGCGCCGTCATAAGGGGTGATGAAGGGCGTGATGCTCGCCACGCCATCGAGCGCCCGCCAGTTGATGCTGTAACCATCGGGGTGCGATCGCGGCACATAAAAGCTCTTGATGCCGCAGACGCGGCAGAACAGGTGCCGTGCCGTGCCGGTGCCGAAGCGATAATCGCTCAGCGCCTCGGCGCCGCGCAACAGGTCGAAATCCGCTGCGTCGGCAATCAGGTGCAAAAAGCCGGTTTTGCTGCGAATCGAACAGTTGCAATCGAGTAACTGTGGCGGGTCGGCAAAGCGGACCACAAAGCGCACCGCGCCGCAGTGACAGCCGCCTTCGGCACGATGGGGCAACATTTCGATCATGCCGCACTGTCGCCCGAAAACCGGGCGCCGGGCAAGGCGACGGCAACAGGGTCGCGGGGGGCGAGACAATGGATGAATTTGATCTGGTGGTGATCGGCAGCGGGCCTTCGGGACGCCGCGCCGCGATCCAGGCGGCCAAGATCGGCAAGCGCGTGCTGGTGGTGGAAAAATCCGCGCAGGTTGGCGGCGTGTCGGCGCACACCGGCACCATGCCATCAAAGACACTGCGCGAAACGGTGCTCAACCTCACCGGCTGGCGCGAGCGCGGCTTTTACGGCGCCGATTACCGCGTCGACGCCGATATCGACCGCGCCGACCTGGCACTGCGCGTGCGCCAGACGCTGGCCCATGAAGTCGAGGTGTTGCTCGACCAGTTTGCCCGCAACGGGGTCGAAGTCGCGGCCGGCTGCGCTGCCTTTGTCGATCCGCATGTCATCGCCATCACCGCCGCCGATGGCGCCGTGCGCCAGGTGCGCGCCGCCCATGTCGTCATCGCCGTCGGCACCGCGCCGTTCCGGCCCGGAAACATTCCCTTCAACGGTGTCGATATCGTCGACAGCGATACCCTGCTTTCGGCGCCGACGCTGGCGGGCAGCATCGCGGTGGTCGGCGCCGGGGTGATCGGCATCGAATATGCCACCATCCTGTCGGCGCTCGATGCGCAGGTGACGCTGATTGAACCGCGCACATCGTTTCTCGATTTCGTCGACGCCGGCATCATCGCCGAATTCACCCGGCAACTCAGGGCGCGCGGGGTCGATATCCGCCTCGGCTCGGGGCTGGCCGGGGTCGATCGCGGCGGCGACGGCCGCCCGGTGGCGGTGCTCGAGGATGGCACGCGCATCGCGGTCGACATGGTGCTGTACGCGGCGGGCCGCATGGGCGCGACCCCCGGGCTCGGGCTCGAAAACGCCGGGCTGGCCACCGATGGCCGGGGGCGGCTGGCGGTCGACCCCGCGACGTTCCAGACGGCGGTGCCGCACATCTATGCCACCGGTGATGTCGTCGGCTTTCCGGCGCTGGCTTCGACCTCGCTCGAACAGGGGCGGATTGCCGCCTGCCATGCCTTTGGCCTGGCGCCGCCGCCACCGCCGGCACATTTTCCCTATGGCATCTATTCGGTACCCGAAATCTCCACTGTCGGGCTGGCAGAGGCAGCGGCAAACGCCAAGGGCATTGCCACGCTGGTCGGCATTGCGCCGCTGTCGGAAACCTCGCGCGGGCATATCATGGGGCTCGATTCGGGGCTGCTCAAGCTGGTCTTTGCCGCCGATGATCACCGGTTGCTGGGTGTCCATATCATCGGCGAAGGCGCGACCGAGCTTGTTCATATCGGCCAGGCCGTGATCAACCTCGGCGGCGGGCTGGATTTCTTCCTCGAAAACAGCTTCAACTATCCAACGTTGGCCGAAGCTTATAAGACCGCAGCGCTGGCGGCCTGGAACAGCATCGAGGTCGCGGCATGAGGAAGATGACAATGAAGCCGATCCTGCTTGCCGCCGTATTGATTGCCGGCGTGGCGACCGCCCACACCGCAATGGCCCAGACGGCAAGCGTCGGCCCGAGCACCATCCCCGGCGCCACCCGCGAGCAAAAGCTGATGGCGATCACTGCCGAACTGAAGAAAATGGACACCAACGGCGATGAACGCATCGCCAAGGACGAATGGCTCGCGGCCGGCGGCAAAGCGGCGGGTTTCGAAACGCTCGATACCAACCGCGACGATGTGCCGACGTTGCAGGAACTGCGCAGCAACGCCCGCAAGCTGCGCGCCTTCCAGGATTTTGTGGCCGCGCCGGCGATCTGATTGCGGCGCACGACAGGGCAGGCCCTTGGCCACACGCACCTTCACGGCTCAGGCAACATCGACCATCGCGCTGGTCGTCGGCCTGTTGTTCCTGGTGGCCGCACCGATAACATTCCTGCAGGTACGCGCCCGGTCGGAAGCGACCGCGCTGGCAGCGCTCGAAGCCTATGGCGAAACCGTCGCGCGCGAACAGGAATTGCGCTTTGCCAAGCTGCGCGAGATCGAGGCGCGCGCTGGTGCGGCGATGCGCGCCAGCCTGGCGGCACCGCGCGCCGATGCGGCCGCCGCGCTCGACCGCGATTTCCCGTTGCAGCCCGACGGCACGCGGCGCAGCCGGCCGGCGCTGTTCGATGGCGAAATCCGCAGCGATGGCATGCTGGTCGAAGGCATCGGTGCCTTTATTCCCGATGCGGCGCGGTTGTCGCCCGATCGCCTGCGCCGGCTGGTCGCCGCCCATGACACATTGCGCATGCTGGCGCCGGGCATGCGGCCGGAACTGAGCAATCTTTATTTCTACACGCCCGAAAACGATATCCTGATCTATGGCCCGCTGCGCCCCGACAGGTTGCTGTTCTACCGCGCCAAAGCCCCGGCGACGCTGGATTTCCAGGGCAGCAACGTTGCCCGGCTGGCGACGCCCGCCGTCAACCCGGCACGCGCGCTGCGCTGCACCGAGCTGGAACCGGCAAATTACGATCCCAGCGGCCGGACCTGGACGACGGGCTGCGTGACGCCCATCGATATCGGCGGCCGCCATGTCGGCGCCTGGGGGATCAGCATCGCGCTGGCCGAATTGCCCGTCGACGGCATCCGGCAGGGCCTGCCCAATGCAACGACGCTGATCGTGTCGCGCGCCGGGCGAGTCATCTATGACGCGCGGCTGTCGGCGGGTGGCCAGCCAGCGACGACCAGCCTCGACCTGCGCACCTCGGCCGATCCCGACCGCCGCGCGCTCTGGGCTTTTTTGCAGCAATCGCATGCCAGGCGCGACCCGAGCGACGCCGGCCGGCATTTCCAGGGCTATGTCGCGTCGCTGGGCGCCTATGTCGCGGTCAATCCGGTGGCGACGCCCGGTTGGGATGTCATCACGTTTTTCCCGCGCCGGATCGTGCTGGCGCAATCGGTGCGATCGGCACAGACGATCCTGCTCGTCGGGCTGCTTGCGGTGATCGCCACGGTGCTGTTGCTGCGCCAGTTCCTGCGCCGTACAGTAGGGGTGCCGCTGCGGGCGCTGGCCGACCGGTCGGAAGCGATTGCGGCACTGTCGGGCCAGGCGGTGCCGGCGCTTTCAGGCGATGCCGGGGTGCCTGAGGAAGTCGCCCGGCTCAACGCCAATTTCGCCGCGATGGAAAGCGCCATTCGTGCCGAGCGCGACCGGTTGACGCGCTCGTTCGACCTGCTTGCCCAAAATGTCGAGAAGTATGCGCTCTACATGCTCGATGCGGATGGGGTGATCGCCAATTGGAACCGCGGCGCCGAACGCATGACCGGCTATCCCGCAGCCGAAGCGCTCGGCATGCCGGTCGATCGTCTTGCCGTTGCGGGCGACGATGCTGCCGACCCCGGCGCGATGCGCAGCGTGGCGCGGCAACAGGGCCGCGCCTTTGCCGAAGGCTGGCGCCGGCGCCGCGACGGCAGCCGCTTCTGGGCGGCGGTGCTGACCGAGGCAATCCATGACGAAGCCGGCGCGGTGACGGGCTTTGCCGAGATCATGCGCGACACCACCGAGGAGCGCGAACGCCAATTGCAGGTCGCCGAAAGCCTTCGCCTGCTCACCCTTGCCGAGGACATGGCCGAGATCGGCCATTGGCGATTCCGCATCGGCGAGGACCGCGTGTCGTGGTCGCCCGGCTGCTACCGCATCCATGGCCGGGCGCCGGGCACGCCGGTGACCATGGCGATGGTGATGGGCCATTATGCCCCTGCCGAGGCGAATTCCGTCATGTCGATGATCGATCGGATCCTGTCACGGGGCAGTGGCGAAACGCTGGTTACCGATATCGTCCGCGCCGATGGCGCGACGCGGCGCGTTGCCATCCAGTCGCTGCCCGAATATGGCGCGTCGGGCGAGCTTGAGGCGCTTTTCGGGGTGATGCGCGACATTACCGAGGCGCATGAAGCCACGCGCCGCTTGACGGCAGCGCGCGAAGCCGCCGATGCCGCCGCTGCCGAGCGCGCGCAATTGCTGGCGACGATGAGCCATGAAATCCGCACCCCGATGACCGGCATCATCGGCATGCTCGATCTGTTGGGCGAAGGCGGCGGGCGGGTGCCGGATGATATCTCGGTGGCGGGTATCGCCCGGTCGGCGCGCACGATGATGGTCATTCTCGACGATGTGCTCGAACACAGCCGGCTCGACAGCAATGCGGTGCAGCTTGAAATCGTGGCGTTCGATCTTGTCGTGCTGATCGACCAGACGGTGCAACTGTTCCGACCGCTGGCACAAACCAAGGCGCTGGCGTTGACAATCGCGGCGCCCGACACGCTGCCGGTAACGGGTGACCCGGCGCGGGTGCAGCAGATCCTGTCGAACCTCATCGGCAACGCCGTCAAGTTCACCGCGCAGGGCAGCGTCACCATCGGCTGCGACCGCGATGCCGCCGGGATGATCATGGTCACCATCACCGATACCGGCATCGGCATTGCCGCCGCTGCCGTGCCGACGCTGTTCGATGCCTGGCGCCAGGCCGATGCCGGCATTGCGCGCGCCCACGGCGGCAGCGGGCTGGGCCTGTCGATCTGCCGCAAGCTTGCCGAGGCGATGGGCGGCAGCATCACGGTGGCGAGCGTGGTGGGGCAGGGGAGCTGTTTCACCCTCGGCCTGTCGCTGCCTGCGGCGACATCGGCCGACGAAGGCCCGGCGCCGGCGGCGCTGGTGACTGCGGCCGGGGCGCCGCCGCACCTTCTGGTTGTCGAGGATACCGAAACGACCCGCAAGATCGTCGTCGCGCAACTGGCGTTGCTCGGCGCGCGCAGTACCGTGGCGGTCGATGGTGTCGCGGCGCTGGCGGCGCTGGCGCTGGGCGATTTCGATGCGGTGCTGATGGACAGCCAGATGCCGCGGCTCGATGGCGTGGCCACGACCCGGCTGGCGCGGCTGTTGCCGGGGGCGGCCGGGCGGGTGCCGATCATCGGCTTCACCGCCGGCAATGCGCCGGCCAACGCGGCGCTGCGCCAGGCCGGCGCCGATGCCGTGCTCGGCAAGCCGTTCGATCGCGCCCGGTTGGCGGCGGTGCTGGCGCCCTTGCTCGCGGTACCGCGCGGGGTTGATGAACCCGATCCGGTGGCGGCGCTGGCGGCGCTGTTCGGCGCGCTGCCGCCCGCTACCCGGCAACGGCTGGCAACCAGCGCAGTCAGGGATATTGCGGCGCAGGGAGGCGCGATCACGGCGGCGCTGCGGGCCGGCGATGCGGCGGCGGCGCAGGCCGGGCTGCATTCGTTGAAGGGCGTGGCGCAAACGCTCGGCGATGCGACGCTGGCCGGGCTGTGCACCTGCGGTGAAGCAAGCCTGGAACGCATCGCGCCGACCGATTGCGGCTGGCTGGCCGATCGGATAACCCGCGCTGTCGCCGAAACCGGCGCGCGCATCGCGTTTTGGCAAGCAGCAACCGCATGAACCCGACCCCGGCCGACCCTATCGCCCTGCTTGAACGCCGGCTCGCCCGCGCCGAAGCGGCACGGCGCGAGGCTGAAACGCTGCTCGAACGGCGCTCGCGTGAACTCGACGCCCGCAACCGTGCCCTGCGCCAGCGCGAGGAGGAGCTCATCGCCCGGCTCGACCAGGGCAATCGCAACCTCGTGCTGGCGCAATCGGTGGGCGGCATCGCCACCTTCTACCGCGTCGCTGGTGAGCCTTTCATCGCTTCGGCCGCGCTCAACCCGTTGTTCGGGCATGATGCCGATATGGTGCTGACGCTGGCTGAGATCGTGGCGGCGCTGCACCCGCTCGACCGCGATCGGGTGGCGGCGCTGGAAAACGCCTTCCAGGACGGGCAGGGCGAGGGCGACCGGCTCGATCTGGATTTTCGCATCCGCCGGCCCGATGGTGCCCTGCGGTGGCTGCGCACCCGGCAGGAACGCAGTGTGAGCACCGCCAGCGGCCGCACCGTCATCTCGGGCACGGTGCAGGATATCACCGAGCGTCGCGCCATCAATCGCCATGCCGATGCGCTGCGGCTGGTGGTGCAGCGCAATCTCGTGCGGCTGTCGCGCGCCGAAGCGGCGCTTGCCGAGCGGGTGGTCGAGCTTGAAGCCGCAGCGGTTGCGCTCGCCGCCAGCCATGACCGTACCGAAGCCGCACACCGCGCCAAATCGCGCTTCCTGGCGCAGATGAGCCACAATATCCGCACGCCGATGAACGGGGTGATCGGCATGATGGCGGCACTGGCGCGCAGCGATCTGGGGGCAGCGCAGGCCGAACAACTGGCGCGCGCCCGCCGTGCCGGCGATGAATTGCGGGTCCTTATCGATACGATCATCGAGATCGCCGACGCCGGGATCGACGCGCCGCCGCCCGTCGCTGACGCAAAACCGGTGCCGCAGGAAGCTGGCATTGCACCGCTGCTTGTCGCCGGGCGCCGGCCGTTCATCCTGGTTGCCGAGGATATCGAGACCAACCAGATCGTGCTCACCTCGATGCTCGATACGCTGGGCTGCGACCATCTTGTCGTCGGCGACGGCGCGGCGGCGGTGGCAGCAGTCGCGGGCGTGCGCTTCGATGCGGTGCTGATGGATATCCAGATGCCGGTGATGGACGGGGCGGAGGCGACGCGGCGCATCCGGGCCGGGGACGTCGCCGCCACCGTGCCGATCATCGGCATCACCGCCCAGGCCATCCAGTCCGAACGAGACGCCCTGGTCCTTGCGGGGATGACGCACTGCCTCGCCAAGCCGATCGGGGTGGCGGCGCTGGCGGCGGCGCTGGCCGAAGCCTTTGCCGCGGCCGCGCCGCCACAGATCGATGCCGCGCCGCCACTGATCGATGCCGCGCCGCCACTGATCGATGCCGAGGCCTTTGCCGCCGCGCTGATGGTACTGCCGCCGGCGCGGCGGCCGTTGCTGTTCGACCAGATGGTGCGCGATCTCGACGCGCTGGCGATGGATTTCGCCCATGGTGCGGCGGCGGGCGATGACGAGCTTATGCGCCGCGCCCGGCACAGCCTGAAGGGCGTTGCCGGCAATTTCGGCGCGCTGGCGCTCGGCGATTTCCTGGACGGCAACCGGCGGCGCGCCGCCGATGGCGATGCGCTGCTGGCGCTGGTCGCCGATACGATCGCGGCGGCGCGCGCGCTGCTGGGCGCGGTTTAAGGGTCTGGTGCAAATCTGCTCCCTCCCCCCTGAGGGGAGGGCGACTCGGCGACAGCCGAGCGGGGTGGGGGTTCACCAGCTTCGAAACCCGAACCCCCACCCCGCTCGCGCAAGTGCGCGAGTCGCCCTCCCCGCAGGGGGGAGGGAGCTGGTTTAGCCTCTTCTCGGCGACCGTTTCGCAAGCTGCGCGATTTTCGCAATTTGCGACGCATATCTTTATCATTTGGCAACAAATCAGCGCCATTTCAGGCGTTTTGAGCCTGTTTTGCCGCCTCTGCCCCATGGCGATCCACTTGGCACGCTTCTTGAAAAGGAAGGAGCAGAGCCGGAACGGTTCCGACGCTCACTTCTGCCAGATGGCAATTTTCACGGAGAATACCAATGCGCAACTTCATCTCGACCCTCGCTCTCGCCACCGTCCTTGCCGTTGCCGGCGCTGCCGCTGCCAACGCCGCCCCCGTGACCGCCGAAGCCGGCGCCGGTGCCAAGATCATCGCCCCGCTCGAAATCACCAACATCTCGTCGCTGTATTTCGGCACGATCGCACCGTCGCTGACGCAGGGCGACAATGTCGTCGTGACGCCCGCCGGTGACAAGAAGTGCGGCGCAGCGCTGACCTGCCTGACCGCCGATCACACCGCCGCCGCGTTCGACGTCAAGGGCGAAGCCGACGCCGTCTACACGATCTCGCTTCCGGGCGGCATCGAGATCACCAACGACAAGGGTGATGCCATGAAGGTCTTTGACTTCACGGGTTCCAAGGACAGCGGCCGTCTCGTCCAGGGCGAAGACAGCTTCACCGTCGGCGGCACGCTCGACGTTGGTGTCCGCCAGGCCGCCGGCAAGTACACCGGCCGCTTCGTCGTCGCCGTCGAATACCAGTAATCGTCTCTGGCAGGGGAAGGAGCCCGGATCGTCGCAAGATGATCCGGGCTCCAACCCTGTCCGGCCTCCCCGCCCCCCCCCCGATCGCTCGAACGAAAGCCCCTGCCATGCGCCTTTCGATCCCCGGCTGCCTCCGCTTTGCGCCGCTGCTCGCCATTTTTGCCGTTCCCCTGTTGCCGACCCCGGCCAGCGCCGAACTGATGATCGCGCCGACGCGCGTCGTCCTTGCCGGTGCCGAACGCAGCACCGAACTGATCCTCGTCAACAAGGGCGATACCCAGACCGCCTATCGCATCGATGTGGAAAACCGCCGGATGCGCCGCGATGGCGCGCTCGAAACCGCCACCGATACCCGCCCTGGCGAGCTGTTCGCCGCCGACATGATCCGCTTTTCGCCGCGCCGCGTCATCCTCGAGCCCGGTGCCCGCCAGTCGCTGCGCGTTTCGGTCACCCCGCCTGCCGGCCTTGCGCCGGGCGAATATCGCAGCCATCTGCGGCTGATGTCGGCACCGACCGCCGCCGGCACCGCCACCGCGCCCGCCGAAGACGCCAATGACGGCGCCCTGTCGATCCAGTTGATCGCCGTGCGCTCGATCACCATCCCGGTCATCGTTCGCGTCGGCACGCTTGCGGCCACCGCCAGTATCGACACTGCCGCGCTCACGCGCGTGGGCGACAATGCCGCGCTCACCCGCCAGGGCGACAACATGCTTGTCGTCAAGCTGACGCGCGGCGGCACGCGATCGACCTATGGCGACCTGCGGTTGACCATCGCCGGCGAGAGCAGCCCGGTCTACAGCGTGCGCGGCGTCGCCATCTACACTCCCAACACCGACCGCGACGTGATGCTGCCGCTGCCTGCCGACATCAAGGCAAAGCTGGCTGGCCGCGACGTGCGGATCGACTATGTCTCGTCCGATCCCAAGGCGCCGGGGCTGATCGCCAGCCGCCGCGTCCAGCTCTGACGCCAGGGACACGGACGGCGGATGCCGGGCCATGCGGATATTCTTCGCTTTGCTGGCAGCGCTGCTGCTGGCCGGTCCGGCGCACGCCCAGGTGCAGCCCGCCGCACCGGCTCCCGCGCCGGCGCGCGAGAATGACACGGACTATGACGACCTGTTCGGCAATGAACCGGCGCGGGTAACCGGCAACCGCGCCCCCCGCGCCGGGCGTGACGATCTCAGCATCGTCGCGCTCCACCTCGGGCGCTACCAGCTGCTCGAATCGCTGCCGGTCTACACCACCCCCGCCGGGCTGTGCCTGCCGCTGCTGCCGGTGCTCGATGCACTCGAGATCGGCCATGCCGAGGACGCCGGACAACCGATCATCGAACTCCACGCCCCCGAACGCCGCGTGCCGGTGCCCGCCGCCGACCTGACGCCGTCACCCGAAGGCCCGTGCCTCGCCATGACGGCCTATGCCCGGCTGCTGCCGGTGACCATCCGCCATGACGAAGCCAATCTGCGCGTCACCATCGAGGCCAGCGAGCCGCTCCCGGTCATCGCCCGCCTCGATCGCGCCGAGCGCCGCGCCCAGGCGCTGCGTGGTGCCGAGCCGGCGCGGCCGCATTTTCCGCGCATCTCCAACCCCTGGGGCCTTGCCGGCCTGCCGACCATCGACCTGGCGCTGACCGGCGAAGTTGGCAGCCGCGGCCGTTTCGTCGCCGGCCAGGCCGAACTTGTCGCCGATCTGGCGGGCATGACCGCGCGCGCCCGGCTGGCCGCCGACAGCAGCGGCGAAGCGAGCATTCGCGTCGCGCTCGGCCGGGACAGCGAAGCTGCCGACCAGCTCGGTTTCCTGCACGCCCGCAGCTTTGCCATCGGCGATGTCAACGCCCCGGCGCAGCCGCTGATCGGCGTCGCCAGCAGCGGCCGCGGCATCGTCATCTCGAACCGCCCGACCTGGCGCGCCGACCTGTTCGACCAGATCGAACTGCGCGGGCCGTTGCCGCGCGGCTGGGATGCCGAATTGCACCGCGACGATCGGCTGGTGGCGGTGTGCGATACCCCCGACGCCGGCGGCGATTATGTTTTTGCCGATGTGGCGCTGCGTGCCGGCGCCAACAATTATGTCGTGCGCCTGTTCGGCCCCCATGGCGAAATCGAGGAACGCTCGTTCAGCCGCTTTGTCGGCAGCGAGCTCAACCCGGAAAATGAATGGGTCTATGCTGCCGGGATCGTCGATAGCGGCGTGCCGTTGCTCGGCGCACCGGCACCGACGCAGACCGCGCTGGGCAAGGTCGCCTTTGCCACCGTCGAACACGGCCTGTCGGGTGCCGTGTCGATGCGGGTCGACCTGCGCGCGCCGCTGGATGGCGGCGCGCCGGCGCTGGCAGCGGGGGTTCATGCAGCGCTGCTCGGCGGCTTCGGCAGTTTGCTGGTCGCGGGCAATGGCAGCGGCCGCCCGGCGGTGGCGTTGCGCGGTGTGCGGCAATGGGGGCGGACCAATATCAAGTTCGATATCGCCGATCACGGCGGCCTGACCGGGCCGTCAGTGCCGAGCGCAGTCAACGACCTGGCGCGTGAGTTCGGCATTTCGGCCGAAACCCGCGTCGCGCTTGGCCGCCGCAGCCTGCCGCTGCTGACGGGCTGGCGGCATTCGGTCGATCGCGGTGGCAACAGCCTTGATCGCGTCGATGCCAGCCTGGCGCTGGCGCTGGGCGAATGGCGGTTTGCGCACGGGCTCAGCCTGGAAAAGCGCAGCGCGGACGCAGCGACCCTGCTCGGCAATATCGTCGTGGCGCGGGCCATGGGCAGCTGGCGGCTGCGCGGCGGGGTGGATTTCAGCGCCAATCAAGGCCTGCGTTTGCGCCAGATCGGTGTGGCGGCGGTACGAGCGACGGCGCGCGGCAGCCTGGGGGTCGATCTTGGCTGGGACGCCGAACGCGGTGTCGCCAGCATCGCCGCGACCGCGCAACGCCATTTCGGTGCGTTTTCGGTCGGCGCCGGCGCCGGCTATGGTGCCAATGGCTGGCGGCTGGGCCTGTCGCTGTCGGCGGCGCTGTTCCCTGACCGGCGCGGCTATCACCTCGCCCCCGCCGGCATCGGCCGCAGCGGCACCTTGCAGCCGCATGTTTTCGAAGACCTGGATGGCGATGGCGCGCAGGGGCCGGGCGAGCCCGATATCGCCGGCGCCAGTTTCATTGTCGACAGCAGCGTGCGCCGCGAAGCCACCGCCGGCGATGGCCGGGTGCGCATCGGCGGGCTGATGCCCAATACCGGGATCGACATGGAAGTGCAGCTGGCATCGCTGCCCGACCTGCGGCTGCGGCCGGTGCACCCCGGGGCGACGGCGGTGCTGCGCCCCGGCCAGGTGCTCGATGTCGCGGTGCCATTGCGCCAAACGGGCGAGATCGAGGCGCAGGTCGAAAGCGTCAACGGCGATCTGCGGCGGCCGTTACCGGGTATCGAGGTGGCGCTGGTCGATGCCGCCGGCAAGCGCTTTGCCGTGACGCGCAGCGATTTCGACGGGCTGGCCTATTTCGACGGCGTGCCGCCCGGCGCGTGGCGGTTGGAAGCGGCGCATGCGGCGCCGGTGGCGGTGACGCTCAGCCGTGAAACGCTGCTGGTCAGCGATGCCCGGATCATCGTCGGGCGCTGAACCGCGGGAGATGGCGCGCCGGGGGCACCCGCTGGCTGCCAGCGACGCTTGCTTTATTTTGCCAGGATGACAAATGGTATCGGGATATCCGACTGCGATTTGCAAACATTCCGTTGCATTTTGCGACTATTCGCAGAATGCAACGCTTCTGTCGAGGCCCGGCCCATGGTGATCGGCTGGCACGTTACTTGCAGGTGCCCTGATTGATGCACAAGCTGCAGGGGCGCACGCGTCAGCGGCGGTCGATCGGTCGAGGGGCAAGCATGAAGGGTGTGATCTTTACCGAACTGGTCAGCTATCTCGAAGCCGAGCACGGCTTCGATTTCGCCGATGCGGTAATCACCGGATCGAAGCTGCCCAATGACGGCGCCTTCACCAGTGTCGGCAATTATCCCAGCGCGCAGGCGCTGGCGATGGTCGGCGTTGCTTCGGCGCTCAGCGGCATCGATGGCGCGGTGTTGTGCCAGAATTACGGTTCCTGGCTGTTCGGTCGCTTCGGGGTGCTGTTTCCCGATGTCATGATGAGCTACCCCACGGCCGAATCATTGCTGATGCATGTCGGTTCGCACATCCACGAGGAAGTGCGGGTGCTGTATCCCGATGCGCGGCCACCGCAGATCGGCGCGATCGTCGAGGGCGAGACGATGACGGTCACTTATCGCTCGCACCGGCCGATGGCGCACATCGCCTTCGGGCTCATTCGCCAGTGCCTGGTGTCCTATGGTGATCCGCGCCAGGTGGAGTGGCTCGATACCGGACGCGCCGACGAGGCGCGGTTCCAGATCGCGGCGGCCTGAGGTCCTGCTCGCTTACCCCGCTTGCCCGGGACGCTTGGCGCGCAGCGTCGGCGGTGCGGCGGCGGGATCTTCGGGCCAGGGGTGGCGCGGGTAGCGGCCGCGCAATTCGCGCCGCACATCGGCCCAGCTGCCGGCCCAGAAGCGCGGCAGATCGCGGGTAACCTGGATCGGCCGGCCGGCGGGCGACGTCAGCCGCAGCGTCAGCGGTACCCGGCCGCCCGCCAGCATCGGATGCGCCGCCAGCCCGAACAATGTCTGCACGCGCATGTCGGCGGCAGGGCCACCATCGGCGGCATAATCGATCGCATGGCGGCTGCCGGCCGGGGTGTCGAAATGCGTCGGCGCGAAACCATCGAGCGCGCGCTGGACCGGCCAGTCGATCAGGCCCGCCAGCGCCTGCGCCAGCAGGGGATCGGCAAGGTCCGAAAGACGGCGCTTGCCGGCCAGCAGCGGCGCCAGCCAATCATCGAGGCTGGCCAGCAGGCCAGCATCCGAAACATCGGGCAGATCGGCCAGCCCCGTGTCGCGCGCAAAGCCGATGCGGGCGCGCAGCGCGTTCGCCGCATCGCCCCAGGGTAGCAGCGCGAGGCCATGGCGGCGCACGCCATCGAGCAGCGCCGCGCTGACCTGCGCCGGATCGGGGCGATCGGCCGGCACCCGGGCCAGCGTGATCGCCCCCAGCCGGCGCTGGGTTTCGGCGGTGACGCTGCCGGTTGCGGCATCGAAGCCGAACACCGCGCGGCTTTCGATGCGCCCGGCGCAGACGGCATCGACCGAAGCCGGATCGAGCGCCGCGCCCAGCAGCAGCCGCGCCCCGGCCGCCGCCCCGCTGGCATCGCCGACGACCAGCCAGCTTGCCGACCCCAGGCTGTCATCGGGCGGCACGGTCACGGCGCGGCCATTGGCCATCAGATAGGGCGCGCCGGGGCCACCGCGCCGCCGGGCGATGCGATCGGGAAAGGCCAGCGCCAGCACCTGCGCCGCCGCATCGCCGGGCAGGTCGCGCGGCGCCGCGCTGTCGCCCGCCGCCCGCGCCCAGCGTTCGGCCAGCTTGCGCGCGGTTTCGGCACGGGGCGAGCGGTCACGCGTCCAGAGCCGCAGGCGTTCATCGATATCGCTGCTCCGCCCGCCCAGCCCGCGTTCCGACAACAGCACGGCAATGCGTGACGCCAGCAGCCCCAGCCCGCGCCCTGCCGCCGCGATGAGCATATGGCCAAGCTCGGGCGGCACCGGCAGCGCCGCCACCGCTTCGCCATGCGGTGTCGGCCGGCCATCGCCGGCAAGGATGCCGGTCGCCACCAGCCGCGCCCGCGCATCGGCGAGCGCCGGCACCGGCGGCGGATCGCGCCATTTCAACTGCGCCGGCTCGGTTACCCCCCAGCGCGCGCATTCGAGCAACAGCCCGGCAAGATCGCTTTCAAGGATTTCGGGGGGGTCGAAACGCGGCCGCCCGGCGGTTTCCCCCGCCTCCCACAGCCGGATCGCGACGCCCGGCGCGGTGCGGCCGGCGCGCCCGGCACGCTGGGTGACTGCGGCCTGGCTGGCACGTTCGGTGACCAGCCGCGACAGGCCGACCGAGCGGTCGAGCCGCGGCCGCCGGGCGAGACCTGAATCGATGATGACGCGCACGCCATCGATGGTGATCGAGGTTTCGGCGATCGCGGTCGCCAGCACCACCTTGCGGCGCCCGGCCGGCGCCGGGCGGATCGCGGCGCGCTGGTCCCCGGCATCGCGGGCACCATAAAGCCGGTGCAGGTCGACATCGGGCGGCAGCCGACCGTCAAGCCGTTCGGCCGTGCGCTCGATTTCGGCCGCGCCGGGCAGGAAGGCGAGGATCGAGCCGGGTTCGCTGGCCAGCGCACTGCGGATCGCTGTGGCAACGCTGTCTTCGATGCGCTGGCCCGCGTCGCGGCCGATGTGGCGCAATTCGACCGGGAACATGCGGCCTTCGCTTTCGATGCGTACCAGCCCGGGCACCAGCGCTTCATAGGCGGCGCCATCGAGTGTTGCCGACATCAGCAGCAAGCGCAGGTCGGGGCGCAGCGCCTCGCGCGCCTCCAGCGCGAGTGCCAGCGCCAGATCGCTGTCGAGGCTGCGTTCATGGACTTCGTCGAACAGCACGGCGGCGACCCCCGACAGTTCGGGATCGGCGACGAGCATGCGCGTGAAAATGCCTTCGGTGACGACTTCGATGCGGGTTGCCGCGGTCACGCGGCTGTCCATGCGGGTGCGATAGCCGATGAGGCCGCCCAACGGCGTGCCGCTGGTTTCCGCCATGCGTTCGGCCGCCGCGCGCGCCGCGAGCCGGCGCGGTGACAGCAACAGGATCTTGCCCGCGCCCACCCAGGCCTCGCCGAGCAGCGCCGGCGCGATCGCCGTGGTCTTGCCCGCTCCCGGCGGCGCGACCAGCGCCACCGGCGCATTGGCGGCGAGCGCCGTGCGCAGCGCCGGCAGCACGTCTTCGACAGGTAGCGCCATCAGCTGGGGCAATGGGGTATCTTGGTGCGCGGCAGCGGTCGGCCGGGCAGGGCGGCGCCCATCACCCCGCCATCGATCACCGGAACGCCGTTGACCAGCAAGGTGGTGACCCCCACCGACAGTTCGCGCGGGTGGACATAATCGGCGCGCGGGGCATAGGTGGCCGGGTCGAAGACCAGCACATCGGCGAAATAGCCCGGGCGCAGATAGCCGCGACGGGCGATTTTCAGCGTGTCGGCGGTGCGCCCCGTTGATTGCCGGATAAAGCTGGCGAGCGTGATGACCCGGCGTTCCCTGACATAGCGGGCGTATTTTTCCGGAAAGGTCGCATACATGCGCGGGTGGCCGGCGCTGCCGTCGGATCCGGTCATCATCCATGGTTGCTGCATCAGCAGGTCGATATCGGCATCGACCATGTTGAACGAAGCGATGCCGACGCCCCGGGCATCGGTGCGGATGATGCGCAGCGCCGTGTCGATGGCATCGAGCTGCCATTCGGTGGCCATTTCCGACAGTCGCTTGCCGGTCCAGGGCTGGTTTGCGCTGGTCAGCAGGATGCTCGCCGCCCCACCGCGGCGGCGCAGATTGTCGGCGATGGCGGCGCGCAGCCGCGCTGCCTGGGCGGGATCGTCGATCCGCGCGCGGATGGCGGGCAGGCCATCGGCCTGTGCCCAATCGGGCAGCAGCGCGGCGATGAGGTTCGAGCCCGATGCCGCCCAGGGGTATTGGTCGGCGGTGACATCCTCGCCGCGCGCGCGGGCGGCATCGATCAGCGCGATGACCGCGGGCGCCTGGCCATGGACATCGACGCCGAGCGCCTTCAGATGCGCGAAGTGCACCGGCAGTCCCGCGGTCGCGCCGATAGTGATGGCTTCGGACACCGAGGCGAGCAGGCCGATGCCATAGGAGGATTCGTCGCGCTGGTGGGTGTCGTAGAGCCCGCCGCGCATCGCGACTTCACGGGCCAGCGCGATGACCTCGACGGTCTTGGCAAAGCTCTGTGGTGCGTAGAACAGCCCGGCGCTGAGCCCGAGCGCGCCGCCGCACATGGCGCCGGCGACAAGTTTGCGCATGCGCGCCAGTTCGTCACCGGTCGGCGCGCGTGCGGCGGCGCCGATGACGGCACTGCGCACCGCGCCGAAGCCGACATAGCTGGCGATATTGGGGCCGGTCGGCTGCCGGGCGAGGCGCGCGAACTGGGCCTGCACATCGGCCGCACCGCCGCCATCGATGCCGGTGACGATGGTGGTGACCCCCTGCGCCAGCCAGGGCGCGATGCGGCGGCTGGTGGGATCGGCGGCGCTCACCATTTCGCCGGGGTGGGTGTGCGGATCGATGAAGCCGGGTGCGATGATCTGCCCGCTGGCATCGATGGTGCGCCTTGCCTTGATCGAGCCGCGGTTCGCCGCGCCGACAAAGACGATGCGGTCACCTTTTATCGCGATATCGCCGGTGATCGCCGGTCGGTCGCTGCCATCGAACAGCGTGCCATTGCGGATCAGGAGGTCGGCCATGATCGGCCGCGCGGTGACCGGTGCCGCGAGCAAAACGGCGCAAAAGAGCGCGGTGCAGCGGCGCAAGGCGATCATCGTACCGGCTGCCATGGTCGAATGTTCCGATCGAGATTATTGCCGCGCAACCCACCCTTTACGGGATAGGGCAAAATCCTGGCAAGCGCGCTGGCGGTGGCGCTTCAGCCCGTGGCGTCTCGCGGATTGAGCGCCACCACCGCCCAGTTGAGCGTGGACGCAAAGGCCACCCAGCCGAGATAGGGCAAGATCAGCAGCGCCGCGAGCCTGTCGATCGGCCACAGGCCGATGACCATGGCGAGCACCGATATCCACAGGAACGGCACTTCGATCAACGCCCAATCGGGTCGCTGCAGCTTGAAGAACAACGGGCTCCACAGCAGGTGGAAAATGCCGTTTACCCCGAACAGGATCAGCACGCTCGTCCGTTCGGCCGCATCGCCGGCGTTCCACGCCCGCACCCCGGCCCAGGCGGCCAGCCCCAGGATGATCGTCCAGCCCGGGCCAAAGGCCCAACTCGGCGGCTGCCACGGTGGCTTGCGCAGATTGGCATACCAATCGGCACGCGGGGTCATCAGCCCGCCGACAAGACACAGCGTCACCATCCAGGCAATGGCGACCAGCAATGGCGTATTCAAATCCGACATCGCTTGTTCCTTGCCGATGTACACAGCGTGCCCGGTATCGCGAAAGTTTGACAGGGCGCGCGGTTCCGTCCGGCCTTGCATTTTTTTTCTGCTGGCCGCTGGTCCGGATCGGTCGAGCCGCCGCTGTCAGGCTTTGCGCAAGCGCAGCACCATGGCGGCCAGCGCCGCCGTGCCCAGCCCGAGGATTGTCCATAACCACAGCCGCCGCGCCGGCCAGCGGCCTTCGGGCGTTGCGGCCACCGCCACCGGTGCAGCGCCGCCGGCCACGGTCGCCAGCGGCAGCGATTGTGCCCGTCGCCCATCAGGCAGCAGCGACGCCGGTGGCAACCACGCGGCCAGCGCGCCGGGATTGCCGACCACAAGCGCGTAGGGCGGGGCGCCGCTCGCGACAAAGACGAGCCGTTGTGGCGCGACCAGCAGCGCCAGCGCCGGGGGCGCAGCAAAGCCCGGCGTGCGGGTATCGGCGACGATGCGCAGTTGCGCCGTGGGGCCGGGGGCAAGCGACACCGCCGGGCTCTGCCGGATGGCACCGCCTTCAAGCAGGCGGTACACCGTCGCCGCACCCAGTCGGGTCCACGCTGCCTCGGAATTGTCGCGGCCGTAAATGGTTACCGGGGCGAGCATGCCGACGCCGGCCGGGGCGATATCGATCGCCGCCACCGGGGTCGCGAACGGCACGGCGAGGCGCAGTTCATGGGCGTCGCGGGTTTCAAAGCCTGTAACGGCGATGCGGTGCGGGGGGTCCGGCATGGCGGCGGTACGCGTGAACAGCGTGGCGCCGCGGACCGTTACCGGCCCGATCAACGGTGCATCCGCCCGCCAGCGCAGCCGCAGATAGCGTTTTTCGAGATCGGCACCGCCAAGCTCGATCGGCGCCAGCGCCGTATCGGCCGCCGCGCGATAAGCCATGGCCTCGGTGAGCGGCTCCCAGCGCTTCAGGTCGGTGCTGGTTTCGAATATCAACAGCACCGGCTGCCCGACGGGCACATCGGCATCGAGCCGCAGCGCCGCCGCCGGCAGCTTGACGCCGCGCGTGTCGAAAAGGTTGCCGAGCACCCTGGTTGTCGCCGGAAGGGCGGTGCCATCGATGCGCGCCACGCGGGTGCCGCTATGGTCGTCGATGGTCAGTGCCAGCCCTGTCACCCGCAGCGCCCCGGGACGGCCAAGGATCGGCAGGGCCACCAACGGCACCGCGCTGCGCACCGACGCGTCCGGCATCGCCAGCCGGGCCATCGGCAGCGCCTGCCCGCGGCTGTCGAAAATCCGTACATCGGCAAGATCGGCGCGGCGCGATGCCGCCAGGGCAGACGCGGGGATCTGCAACCGCTGCACGCCCGCCCCGGGCGCGGCGGTGACCGGCAGGCGCACGGCGAAATCGGCCGCGGCCGGGGTCGCCGTCACGCCGGCCGGGGCCAGCAGCAGCAGCGCCAGCATCGCCAGTCGCGTCATGCGGCTTCCTCCCGCGGCTTTGGCGGCAGCGGCACGAAATAGCCGACCACCAGCATCAGTACACCGACGCCGATGAAGGCGATAATGCGCTGCCCGCCTTCGGCGCTCGACAGGTCGACAAGGAGCAGCTTGACGACCACCGCACCGAGCAGGCCGGCGCCGCCCAGCCACAGGGGCCGCAGCCCGCGCCGCTGTGCAACCAGCATGACGCCAAGCGCCAGCAGGCTCCAGAAGATCGCCAGGCCGGCCTGTACCGTGGGGTCGGCGAGCATCGCGTCGGCCGACCAGGCGACGCCGAGATACTGGTGCGCGAGGCGCAGCCAGACGCTGTTGGCGACAAGGAACGCCGTTGCCGCCAGCAGCAGCGTGCCGGCGCGACCGGCGAGCGCTGCCGCCAGCGCGGGCTGGGGATCGGCAGTGGCGAGGCAGCGTTGCCACAGCAGCAGCGTGCCAAGCGCGAGGGCAAGGACAAGATCGACAGGGTTGAGCAGCGGGATATAGGGCAGTGGCTCGGCGTTGCCGTTGGCGGTGAAGGCCACCAGCAGCGCGCCCGACCAGACCAGCGCCGCCACCGGCAGCGCTGCCTGCCACCAATAGGCGATGGCATGGATGTCGAGCGGCCAGCGCAGCCCGGCCGCCGCGTCGTCGCGGTTTCCGCGGCCGGCCACGACCGCGAGCAGCGCCAGCACGGCGGTGCCGCTGGCAAGAAAGACGACCGCCGCCCAGCCGCTGTCCCACAGGCGGGCGCGATCGATGCCGAGCCACAGGCCGTTGGCGAGCATCGCCGCCCCCAGCCAGACGCCGCCGACATGGCCGGGCCGCTGGACGGCAAGCGGCGCGCCATCGGCGTCGTTGCGCCGCAAGCACAGGATATGGAGCCCGAGCGCCGGCAGCCAGAACAGGATATCGGGGCGTTCGAGCACGAAATGCCCGGTGTTGGCGCGACCAAGGAACACCAGCGCCAACAACGGCAGGGTTGCGCGGCTCGGCCAGGTCGCGACCGGCCAGGCGAGGCGCCGCCCGGCCCAAAGCGCCGCGGCGGCGCTGGCAAGCACGCCCAGCATGACGACGAGCGGCTGAATGCCTTGTGCGAGCGCGGGCAGCGGCGGGTCGCCCGTAACCAGCGCCGGGGCGCGGCGGCCGGCCTCGAGCGCGATGGCGAGGCTCCCCATGCCGAACCCGGCCAGGAAGAGCGGGGATGGCAACATGCGTTCGACGTCGGCATGGAGCCCCGCCCAGCGCGAGGCGGCGACCGGCAGCGGCGCGCGCAGCCACCACGCCATCAGCAGCAGCGCTGCCGCGATCATCGCCGCGCCGAGCGTGTTGCGGCCGACGATCGGCAGCGCCGAGACATTGTCACCGATGGCGCCAACAAAGAGGAACGTCGCCACGGCGGCGAGGGCAACGCCGAACAGGCGCGGCAGCCAGCGCGCCTGCCGCCGCCCGACCCAGACCGCTGCCGCGCCCTCGATCGCCCAGACCGACGAGGTCCATTCGGCACCCAGCGCCAGCGGCACCGCCAGCGTCAGCGCGCCGACACCGATCGCCAGCAGCGCATCGATCATCAGCGCATGGCTTGGCCCGCCGCGGCGTTTCAGCAGCGCTGCTGTGACAAGATAGAGCGCGGCGAACCCCAGCGCCGAAAAAGCCGCGCCGAGTTCGAGATGGTCGGTGATGGCGATCTGGATACCAAGCCCGGCGAGCGCCGGACCGAACAGCAGCGTCGTGTCGACGACCAGCCCCAGCGCGCCCGGCCGGGCACGCGCCAGCGCCACTGCCATGCTGACATGGACAAGCATGAACAGCGCGAGAAAAGCTTGGGTGGTGGCATATTCGGCAGGGGTATAATCGGCGGCGACCCACGCCCCCATCACGCCGAAGGTGGCGAAGAAGGCGATCAGCCCCAGCAGGCGCCAGCCGGTGCGCCAGACCAGCACCAGTGCCGCCACGTTGAGGACGGCATAATAGCCGAACAGCCCGACGCTGCTGCCTTCGCCGCCGAGCAGCAGCGGCACGGCAAAGCCGCCGACAAAGGCTGCCAGCGCGAGGATCTGCGAGCCCTGGAGCAGGGCCAGCGCACAGCCGAGCGTGCAGACGAGGAGCATCAGCGCGAACGCCGGCAGCAGCGGCAGCAGGTCGTAGAAGCGCGCGGCGCCGAAGATGACGAGGTAAAGCACCGCGACACCAGCGCCCTGCAGCGCCAGCGCGAAATCGGGCCGTGCCGTTCGCCGCAGGAACCCGATGACGAGCAGCGCGATGCCAACCGCAGCGACCAGCGCCAGCCGCATTTCGATGGGGAAGAGCCCGGCCATTGCGGCATAGCGGGCGAGGAACGACAGGCCGACGAACAGCATGACGAGGCCGACACGCACGATGGTATTGCCGCCGAAGATCCAGCCGCGCACCGCGCCAAGGCCGAGGGCAAGCCAGGATTCAGGTTCGGGCTCGGGTGGGGGAGACGGCTCGGGCTCGGGTTGCGGCAGCGGTTGCGGTTCCGGCGCAGGGACAGGCGGCGCCGTTCGTATCGAGGGCATTCTGGCCGCAGTGGCGGGCGGGGCGACGGTCGCCCCCGCCATCATCGCGGCGCGCAGTTGAGCGAGGGCAGCATCGACCCGCCGCCCGGCGATGTCGTCAACGGTCTGGCGCTCGTCGTCGATCAGCGCGGCGATTTCATCGCGTACGACAGTGCGCAGCCAGCGCAGCGCGCCAAGGCCGATGATACCACCGATGACGGCGCCCCAGCTTGCGAAGTCAGCAAGGACGAAACCCAGCAGTGCCCCGATTGCCAGCCCCCACAGCAACATTCAACGACACCCCAAACCCTGAAAAAAGGTCGATCCTTGTCTAGCTGCCGTCGGCTGACTGTCAAATCCGTCAGCGAGCGCCGGTGACAAAATGCAAGGGCGTTGGCGAACCCGGCATCTGCGGTACCGACGCGCTCCCCTATTCGACCGTCACGCTTTTGGCGAGGTTGCGCGGCTGGTCGACATCGGTGCCCTTGGCGAGCGCGACATGATAGGCGAGCAACTGTATCGGGATGGCGGTAACCAGCGGGCTGATGAAGGCATCGACCGTCGGCATCAGGATCGTTGCGGTGGCGCTGGCGCCATGTTCGGCAAGGCCGGCGGCATCGGACAGCAGATAGACCAGCCCGCCGCGTGCCATCACTTCCTGCATGTTGGAGATGGTCTTTTCAAAGCGCGGGCCCGAGGGCGCGATGACGATGACCGGCACATTTTCATCGATCAGCGCGATGGGGCCATGCTTCAATTCGCCAGCGGCATAGCCTTCGGCATGGATATAGCTGATTTCCTTGAGTTTCAGTGCGCCTTCGAGCGCCATCGGATAATCGGGGCCGCGGCCGATATACAGGATGTCGCGCGCCTTCGACAGCGGCACGGCAAGGGCATCGATGGTGGTTTCGACCTTCAGCGCGGCATTCATCGCGGCCGGCACTTCGGTGAGCAGATGGACGAGCCGGGCTTCCTCCTGCGCGTCGATGCGGCCCTTGGCCTTGCCGAGCGCAATGGCGAAGGCGGCGAGCACGGCCAACTGGCAGGTAAAGGCCTTGGTGCTGGCAACGCCGATTTCGGGGCCGGCATGGGTGGGCAGCAACAGGTCGGCCTCGCGTGCCATCGTCGATGACGCGACGTTGACGACGGCGGCGATGAACTGCCCGCCGGCCTTGGCGTGGCGCAGCGCCGCCAGCGTATCGGCGGTTTCGCCCGATTGCGAGATGAACAGCGCCAGGCCGCCGGGTTCATAGACCGGGTCACGATAGCGGAATTCGCTGGCGTTCTCGATCTGCACGGGAATGCGCGCCAGGTTTTCGAGCCAATAGGTCGCGACCTGGCCGGCAAGCAAGGCGGTGCCGCAAGCGACGATCTGGATGCGCTTCACATCGGCCAGATCGAAGGGCAGGGCGGGCAGGCTGACCGTTTCGGCGAGCGGATCGAGATAGGCGCCGAGCGTTTGCGCCACGACGATCGGCTGTTCATGGATTTCCTTTTCCATATAGTGCCGGTGGTTGCCCTTTTCGATGACCGCCGCCGAAGCCGAGGAGATGATGACGGGGCGGGTGACGGCGTGGTCCTTGCCATCGAAGACCTGGGCCCCGCTGCGCGACAGGCGCACCCAATCGCCTTCCTCGAGATAGCTGATGCGGTTGGTGAACGGCGCCAGCCCGAGCGCGTCGGAGCCGAGGAACATTTCATCATCGCCATAGCCCAGCACGAGCGGTGAGCCGCGCCGCGCGCCATACATGACATCGGGGTGGCGGCGGAACAGGATGGCAAAGCTGAAAGCCCCATGCAGACGCTTCAGGGTGTGGGCGACCGCTTCGTCGGGGGACGCGCCGGCTTCGAGCTGCATGGTCAGCAGGTGCGCGACGACTTCGCTGTCGGTTTGCGAGGTCAGCGTGCGGCCGGCGGCAATGACTTCGGCGCGCAGTGGCTTGAAGTTTTCGATGATGCCATTGTGGACGAGCGCGACTTCGTCGGTGGCATGGGGGTGGGCATTGTCGGTGGTCGGCGCGCCATGCGTTGCCCAGCGGGTCTGGGCAATGCCGATGCTGCCGGGCAGTGGATCGGCGGCGAGGACGGCGACGAGATTATCGAGCTTGCCCGCAGCGCGGCGGCGGCCGAGTTGGCCGTGATCGATCGTCGCCAGCCCCGACGAATCATAGCCGCGATAGTCCATGCGCCGCAGCCCTTCGACCAGCCGCTGGCTGACCGGGGTGGTCGAAACGATGCCGATGATGCCGCACATCTGGAAGCACTCTTTCTGCTCCCCTCCCGGCACGGGAGGGGTCGGGGGTGGGTCTTACGTCTGCTTCTTTGCCGTCTGCCGGGTGCGAAAATCGGCCGCCCAGCCGGGCTTTTCGCTTTGTTGCGGCCGCACCAGCGCCAGCGCGTCGGCGCCGACATCGGCGGTCACCGTGCTCCCGGCCGCAACGATGGCGCCGGCGCCGATGGTCACCGGGGCCACCAGCGCCGAATTGGAGCCGATGAAGGCGCCGGCGCCGATGACGGTGCGGTATTTGAAGAAGCCATCGTAATTGCAGGTGATGGTGCCGGCGCCGATATTGGCCTTGGCGCCAACGCTGGCGTCGCCGATGTACGACAGATGGTTGGCCTTGGCGCCGGCGGCGAAATCGGCCTTTTTGGTTTCGACGAAATTGCCGATCTTCACGCCCGGGCCAAGCGCCGTGCCGGGTCGCAGCCGGGCGAAAGGCCCGATTTCGCAATCCTCGCCGATGGTCGCGCCTTCGAGATGGCTGTGGGCGCGGATCACCGTGCCGCTGGCGATGCGCACGCCGGGGCCGAAAACCACGAAGGGCTCGATGGTGACATCGCGGGCGATTTGCGTGTCGTGCGCGAAAAACACGCTGCCCGGATCGATCAGCGTCACGCCATCGGCCATCGCGGCAGCGCGGCGCGTCGCCTGCCAGCGTGCCTCCATCGCGGCGAGTTCACCGCGGCTGTTGACCCCGGCGACTTCATCCGCAGCGGTTTCGATCACGCGCGCGGTGCGGCCGTCGGCGATGAGCAAGCCGATGATATCGGGCAGATAATATTCGCCGGCGGCATTGGCGTTGCCGACGCGCGCCAGCAGCGGCCACAGATCGGCGGCGCGCACCAGCAACAGGCCGGAATTGCACAGCGTTTCGGCGCGCTCGGCGGGGTTTGCGTCCTTGAACTCGACCATTTTCGCAATGACACCGTCTTGTGCGATGACACGGCCATAGGCGCCGGGGTCGTCGGGCCGGAAGGCGAGGACGGCCGCAGCCACAGTATCGCCGAGCGCATCCTGCAGGCGCTGGACGGTTGCTCCGGTAACCAGCGGTGCATCGCCGAACAGCACGAGGACATCGCCTTCGAAGCCCGACAACGCGTGCCTCGCCTGCAAGGCGGCATGGGCCGTCCCCGACTGGGGCGATTGCACCGCGACATCGACGCGCCGCCCGGCCACCGCTGCCTCGACCTGTTCGCGCGCCGATCCGACCACCACGACCATGCGTGCCGGTGCCAGCGTTTGCAGGCTGTCCAATAAATGTAACAGCATTGGCTTACCGGCAAGCGGATGCAGAACCTTGTGCCTTGCCGATTTCATTCGCGTGCCTTGCCCGGCGGCCAGGATGATCACGGCAAGGGGGCGGGGAGCGGCAGCTTGGTTCACGCTTTTGGCGATGCCATAATGGCGTCGGCTTGGGAAGCATTGCCGAAAGGCGCGCAAGCATTGCCGACAGGCTGGCAAGCTGCCATGGGGCAGGGCTGATGCTGCCTGCCACCATCGTCTTCGATCTCGACGGTACCCTCGTCGATACCGCGCCCGATCTGTGCGCGGCGTTGAACCATGCGCTTGGCGTGCTGGGCCGGCCGG
>JBBRVH010000015.1:0-41643 GCA_038246995.1 Sphingomonadales bacterium | reverse complement strand
TGAGCGGCTTCGGTCAACAACTGCCGCGTGAGCGGCTTCGGTCAACAACTGCCGCGTGAGCGGCTTCGGTCAACAACTGCCGCGTGAGCGGCTTCGGTCAACAACTGCCGCGTGAGCGGCTTCGATCAACAACTGCCGCGTAGGCGGCTTCAGTCGATAACCGCCGCGTAGGCGGCTTCAGTCAGTAACCGCAGCGCTGGTTGCGCTCGATAGCCGTGCCGGTGACGGCGCCGAGGCCGGCGCCGAGCACGGTGCCGAGACCGCGATCGCGCCGACCGGCGATGCCGTTACCGATCAGGCCGCCGGCGATGGCGCCGATGACCGCGCCGGCGCCCGACGAACGGCAGGGATCATAATAACCCGGCCCCGGCCCACCATAGCCATAACCATCATAATCGCCGACATAGCCCTGGACTGGAGGGGCATAGCCGACCGGGTCAAAGCCTTGCGAATAGATGACCGCCGCACCCGCGCCAGCGCCATAGACCGGCGGGAAAAATCCGCCATAACCCGGGTAGAACGCTGGTGCGTAATAGGCCGGACGATACCGCACGATGGGGCGACCAAAGCCGACCCCATAGCCAAAGCCGGGCCGAACACCAAAGCCCGGGCGCACGCCAAAGCCGTTCCCGCCATAAAAACGCCGGCCGCGATCGTAACCGACCCGGTCATAGCCACGGTCATAGCCACGGTCATAGCCGCGATTATTGCCGCCATTGAAACCACCGTTGTAGCGAATGTTGCCGCGATCAGGGCCACGATACTGGCCGCGATCATTGCCGCGATATTGCCCGCGATCGACGCCGCCATTGCCGCGATCGCGATAGCCGACACCGCCGTTATAGCCGCCGTTGTAGCCGCCGTTATAACCACCGCGGTTGTAGCCGCCACCATTATAGCCGCCACGGCCTCGATCATCGGCAAGCGCCGGCGCCGCAACTGCCGCTGCCAGAACGGCAGCAAATACCAATTTCATCATGGCCGATCCTCACACAAACATTTTTCTGTAATCATATTTTCACCCCGGTCACTTAACGTCGGCTGAACTGTTTCGTTTGCCCCCGTTCAGGCGCAAGGTTGCACAAAGCCGTTCTGACAACAGGAGATCGACATGCGTTTTGCAACCCCCCGGACTTTTGCCCCCATGCTTATTGCGGCGCTGGCGTTCGCCGTGCCGTCGCTGCCCGCCGCTGCCAAGCAGCACAACAACCAGCGCTACGAATATGATGGCCGCTATTACAATAATGTCGCCCAGTGCCAGGCCGCCAAGCGCAAGGCGCGCAAGGATGGTACCATCGTCGGCGCAGCGGTTGCCGGTGTCGGCGCTGCGGTGCTCGGCGCCAATCTGGGCGAAACGGCGCTGATCGCCGGCGGCGGTGCCCTGGTCGGCAACCAGCTCGGCAAATCGAAAAAGTGCTGATCTAGGCGGCGCAGCTCGCGCCGCCCAGAACGCAAAAGCGCGCGCAATGCGGGTGGTTCAATGCCACCGGGCGCGCCGCTTGCGCCAGCGTTGCGCCCAGTTCGAACTGCGGATCATAGGCGAGCAGCGTACAGGCGAGCACGGCGGGGGTCTCGGCACCCCGCCGGCGCACCACCATCCGCGATGACGCACACATCAGGCTGTCAGGGTCGACCCCCAGGATGCCCCAGCACGCCGTGGTGATTTCGGGCACATCGGCGGCGGCATCCATTTCGGGAAACAATACCAGCGGCGGGCAGGCCAACCCGAGCCCGGCGAACAGCGCGGCATATCCCGCCTGCGCCTCCGCCGCGCTTTCGCTGCCCAGGTGCCGCCCGGCGATAGCCAGCGCAAAACCTTCGCTCGCCAGCCATTTGATACCATCGATGGCGATGTCGAAACTCCCCTCGCCCCGCTCGCCATCATGCGCGACGGCGGTGAAATGATCGAGGCTGACGCGAAAGGTCAGGCGTTCCCGGGGCAGCGCGCGCACCAATGCTTCGAAACGCCGCAGCGGCCGCATCGCGTTGGTCAGCACCAGCACTTCGAAACCGCGCGCCTGTGCCAGCGCGATCATCGCCGGAAATTCGCGGTTCATGAAGGGTTCGCCGCCGGTAAAGCCGATCTCGCGCACCGCCAGGCCATCGCGGGCAATCTCGTCGAGGTACTGCGTCAGGTCGGCGATCGTCAGATAGGCCAGTGCGTCGTTGGTCGGCGAGCTTTCGATATAACAGCCGCGGCAGGCCAGGTTGCACAGCGTGCCGGTGTTGAACCACAGGGTCGTCAGCCCGGCAAGCGCAACGCTCGCCCGCGCTTCGCCCGTGGCGGTGACAAGGGGCGAGCGGAACTTGGCCGGATCGAGCGGCCGCGCGCTGACGGCGAAGGGCGAAACGACGGTGATGACAGACGCTCCCGAATGTGGCGATATGCCGGTGTAACCCGTGCGTGCGTATCTGCGAAGCGGGGATGAGCGACAACGAGCAGGACCGGCGCATGAATATCGAGAACAGCCGCAATTATTACGGCCAGGTGCTGCAAGGCTCGGCCGACCTGCGCACCGACGCCTGCAGCACCGCCGATGCGCCGGGGCCGGACCTGCGCGCTGCATTGGCGCGCATTCACCCCGATGTGACCGGGCGCTATTACGGCTGTGGTTTCATTGCGCCCGCCGATATCGCCGGCGCGCGAATTCTCGATCTTGGCTGCGGCGCCGGCCAGGATGTCTATGCGCTGGCGCAGTTCGTTGGCCCCGATGGCCATGTGACGGGGGTGGATGCCACGCCCGAACAGTTGGCGGTGGCACGCGCGACGCAGGATTGGCACCGCGACCGCTTCGGCTTTGCCAATGTCGATTTCGTCGATGGCGATATCGAACAGCTCGATGCGCTCGGGCTGGAACCCGGCAGTTTCGATGTCATCGTCTCGAATTGCGTCATCAACCTGGTTGCCGACAAGGGCGCCGTGTTCCGCGCCGCGCACCGCCTGCTCAAACCCGGCGGCGAGCTGTATTTTTCCGATGTCTATGCCGATCGCCGGGTGCCCGAGGCATTGAAATCCGATCCCGTGCTGCACGGCGAATGCCTGTCGGGGGCGCTTTACTGGAATGATTTCCTCACCCTCGCCAAGGCAGCGGGGTTCGATGACCCGCGGCTGGTCACCGACCGCCCGCTCGGCATCGGTGACGAGGCGGTGCGGGCGATGACCGATGGCATCGCTTTCTATTCGGCGACCTTCCGGCTTTTCAAACTCGACGGGCTGGAGCCCGAATGCGAAGATTATGGCCAGGCCGTCGTCTATCGCGGCACGGTGGCGGGGCAGCCGGAGCGGTTCATGCTCGACAAGCATCATGTCATCGAAACCGGCAAGGTGTTCCCGGTCTGCGGCAACAGCTGGAAAATGCTCCACGACACGCGCTTTGCGCGGCATTTCGATTTTAACGGCGATTTTTCGCGGCATTTCGGCATCTTTGCCGGCTGCGGGACGAGCCTGCCCTTCGATACAGTCGCGACCGGCGCGGTGGCATCAGCGGGCTGCTGCTGACCCGATGCGGATATTGGTGACGGGGGCTGCCGGGCTGATCGGCAGCGAACTCTGCGCGCAGTTGGCCGGCGCCGGCCATGCCGTGACGGCGCTGGTCCACCGGCGGCATGACCTGACCGACAATCGCGGGCAACCCGTGCCGAGCCGGGCGGAGGGCGCCGACCCTGCGCCGGGCGAGGTGGTGACGCGCAGCGGCGATGTGCGGCTGGCGGGGCTGGGGCTGCGCCAGGTGCCCGCCATCGACCTGCTCGTCCATTCGGCGGCGGTGACAGCGTTCGATGCGGCCGAAGACGTTTATCGCGCCGTCAACATCGATGGCACCCGCCATGCCATCGCCGTGGCGCGGGCGAGCGGCGCCGGGTTGCTGCACGTCTCCACCGCCTATGTCTGCGGCACGACCGATGGCCCGATCGCGCCGGGCTTCACCGGCGCCGCCTTCACCAACGGCTATGAAGCCAGCAAGGCGGCCGGCGAAGCGCTGGTGCGCGCCTCGGGCCTGGCCTTCGCCATCGCCCGGCCTTCGGTGGTGGTCGGCGATTGGGACAACGGCCGGATCTCGCGCTTCGAAAATATCTACATGATCTTTAAGCTGATCGCCGAAGGCCGCATCCACACCCTGCCGGCGGCGGCAGGCGCAACGCTCGACCTGGTGCCGATCGACCATGTCATCGCCGGGCTGCTGCTGATGACCGAGCGCTTCGCCGAATTCGCCGGGCAGACGGTGCATCTGACCGCCAGCACCCCCACCCCAATTCCCGCCATCGGCACCGCCATGGCGCGCGCCGGGCTCGGCACGCCGACGTGGGTGGCGCCGGCGCAGTTCGACCCGGCGCTCCTCCCCGCCGGCGAACGCCGCTGGCACGCCGCGGCGGCGACGCTCTACACCGCCTATCTGCTGCGCGACCCGCGCTTCGTGGCGGATTGCGCGCTGTTGCCGGCGTGCCCGCCGACCGACGCGGCATGGATGGACCGGTTGATTGCATTTGCGGTGGCGGCAGGGTTCGTGCGCGTGAAAGCGGCCGCGTAACGAAAACCTCCCCCCGCCGGGGGGGAGGTCGGACTCGGCACCGCCGAGCCGGGAGAGCGGCTGCGAGCGCGCCCACAAAAGCGCCCCTCTCCCGGGCCGCGCTAAGCGCCTCTCTCGACTTCTCCCCGGCGGGGCGAGGTAGATCTTCCCCCTCCCCCCATGTGAGCGCAGCGAACATAGGGTGGGGAGGGGCGTGGGGGTCGCCGGGTCAGGGCCACACTGCAACACCCCCACCCCGACCCTCCCCACTCTACCGCCTGCGGCGGTGGGGGGAGGGAGAAGAAGGTTTCAATCCGGGACAAACCGGTTCGATTTTGGCCATGCCGAAATCCGTCGCTCGCTCGAGCCATCCAAGGTGAAGTTTTATCCTCGGCGGGTATTCTACCGGGCAAGCGCCTGCGTGAATGCGGCTGTCGCAATCTCATCGAAACAGACAAAGCTGATCTCTTCATAGGCGTCTGGCCGGTGCAAAATCGTATCCTGGACCACACTCGTGGCGATGCGGGCGGCTTCGGCAATCGAAAACTTGTAGATGCCGGTCGAAATGGCCGGGAACGCGATTGTTCGCAGATTATGTCGGAAGGCCAGATCGAGCGCAGATGCGTAGCAACTCGATAGCAACTCCCGCTCGTCATGCTCCCCACCTCGCCAAACCGGTCCCACCGTATGAATGATGTGGCGAGCCTTCAGGCGGTAACCTCGGGTGATTTTGGCCATACCGGTCTTGCAACCACCGAGCAGCCGGCATCCGTGGACAAGGTCCCGCCCCGACGCCCGGTGGATGGCTCCGTCCACGCCGCCACCGCCCAACAAGGATGAATTCGCGGCGTTGACGATTGCATCGACGTCCAGTCGGGTGATGTCACCTTGAATGATGGACAGTCGAGTATTTGAGAGCGCAGTCATTTCAAAATTACAGGGCATCGTGAGAAATGGCGCGAGCATTCGGTACCAGGCCACAATAGAGACCCTTCGATTTCAGGGTGGCACCCCTACCGCACATCCGGGTACAGTTTCCCCAGCGTCTGCAACCGCAACCCCAGCCCCCAACGGATGCCGACCTTCAGATAGACCCAGTTCGCCCGCCATTCGCCCCAGGCGGCGATGCGGCGATCGGAGGTGGTGACGGTGCGGCTGAGCAGGCGCGTGCGGCCGTGGGGGACGATGCGGACGCACAGATCGGCCTCCTCCATCACCGCAAGTGATTCGTCGAAGCCGCCGATCGCATCGAAGGCGCTGCGCCGCACGAACATGGCATGGTCGCCGAACAACAGCCGCCCGCCACGCACGAACAGCCAGGGGCGGAACAGCGCCGGAGCGTACCAGGTTTTCAGCCAGTTGTGCGCCGTCGTCACCCAGCGGGTCTTTTCCGGCCCCGCCAGAATCGCGGTGAAACCGGCGAGCACCGTGTGCGGGTCGGCCATCGTCGCTGCCGCCACCGCGACGCCATCATCGGGCAGCCAGGTATCGGCGTGGAGGAACAGGATGATCGGCGCGCTGGTCGCGGCGGCACCGGCGTTGCACTGCCGGCCGCGGCCCCTGGGGGCGCTGATGACCTGCATCCCAAGGCCTTGCGCCACCATCACGCTGTCATCGTCGCTGCCGCCATCGACGCAGAGGATTTCCGCCGGGCGCGGCTCCAGCGCCGCGAGGCAGCGGGCGAGGCGCGGCAGCGCGGCGGCCTCGTTGAGCATCGGGATGACGATGGCGATTTCCGGGGCAATTTCTGGGGCGATGCTCACAGGTCGGGCCAGTGGGCGAGGTCTTCGGGGGTATCGAGATCGGACAGGGTTTCGAGGCGCGGCGCGCCCGGCGGCAGTTTGGCGAGCGTTGCCGCCAGCACCGACCCGGTGCCCCACTCGATATCGGTGAACAATTGCGGCATCGGCACCGCCAGCCCGAGCAGCCAGTAGCCGCCATCCGCCGCCGGGCCGATGACCGCCGGCGCGGTGGTGAGCGCGGCGGCGGCGGCGGTCAGGTGATGCGGCAGCAGCCCCGGAATATCGGCGCCGAGCAGCAGTACCGGCAGGGTTTGCGCGGTGCGGGCGAGACGTTCGCCAAGGTCGCCCTCCCCCTGATCGACAACGCTTTCCACCCCCAGCCAGTCGCGAAAGCGCGCCGGTTCGGCCCCGGTGCTGCGGATTTCCAGCGCCAGCCCGGCAGCGCGCACCGTCGCCACCGTGCGCTCGGTCAGACGGCGATGGAGATCGGCGGCGCCTTGTGCTCCCAGTGCCGGGATCAGCCGCGTCTTGGCCTTGCCGGCTTCGGGCCAGCGGGTGAACAGGGCTACGCGCACGCGATGACGCGGCCAGCTTCGATGCTGATGCGCGGCGCCGGGGCCAGTCGCAGCGCCCGGCCATCGGCGCTGCGTCCGGTCGCGGCGTCGAAGCGATATAAGTGCCACGGGCAGGTCAGGCAGCCATCCCCATCGGGTTCGCCAGAAAGCGGCCCCAGCCAGTGCGGGCACACGCGGCTGTGGACCAGCAGCGCGCCGTTGTGACGGATGAGGCGGAAACGGCCACTGCCCATATCGAAATCGCGCGGCAGCACCAGCATGTCCTCGCGGCCAAGATCGACCCGGTCGGGCGCGCGCGGGCGCGGGGCGAGCGCCGCCTCGCGCGCCTGCATCATCGCCTCGTCTTCATCCCACAACCGTTCGTAAATCGCGACAAAGCCCTTGCCGATCATCGCCAGCACCTCGGGATCGCTGACCGGGACATGATATTCGACGTGGACATGGCACGCATGCGGCGCTGTTTCGTGGACGCGGACGCGGATTTCACTCGTCGCGCCGGGGCCGGCTTCGGTGACGACGCGGTAGCGGCTGGTATCGGGCGCGATGTAAAGCTTGAGCGTCTGCGCCTCGCCGCCGCCCGCCGCGGTCAGCCGGACGCGCCAGCCGTCACCATCCGCATCGACCAGTGCACACGCGGCAAAGCTGCTGGCGTGCAGTGCCGGCAGATGTTCCCAATCGAGCACATTCTCGCGGATACGAGCGACACTGGCGGCGACATCGCGGACATAAACCCCGGCGAGCGCCAGCGCGGTCATTTGCGGCCACGCGGCTTGCCGGTCTTGGGATCGAACAGCCCGGCGAGCTGGTCGATCAGCGTGCCGCCCAATTGTTCGGCGTCCATGATCGTCACCGCCTTGGCATAATAGCGCGTCACGTCATGGCCGATGCCGACGGCGATCAGCTCGACGGGTGACCGCGTCTCGATCTGCTTGATGACCTGGCGAAGGTGGCGTTCGAGATAATTGCCGGTGTTGACGGAAAGCGTCGAATCATCGACCGGCGCACCGTCCGAAATCACCATCAGGATGCGGCGATCCTCGCGCCGCGCCATCAACCGGTCGTGCGCCCAGAGCAGCGCCTCGCCATCGATATTTTCCTTGAGCAGCCCCTCGCGCATCATCAGCCCGAGGTTCTTGCGCGCCCGGCGCCACGGCGCATCGGCCTGTTTGTAGATGATGTGGCGCAGGTCGTTGAGCCGCCCCGGCTTCACCGGGCGCCCATCGGCGAGCCATTTCTCGCGCGCCAGCCCGCCCTTCCAGGCGCGGGTGGTGAAGCCCAGGATCTCGGTCTTCACCGCGCAGCGTTCGAGCGTGCGGGCGAGAATATCGGCGCAGATGGCGGCAATGCTGATCGGCCGGCCGCGCATCGATCCCGAATTGTCGATGAGCAGCGTGACGACCGTATCGCGAAATTCGGTATCGCGCTCGACCTTGTAGCTCATGGCATAGCTCGGGTTCGTGACGATGCGCACCAGCCGCGCCGCATCGAGCAGGCCTTCTTCCTGGTCGAAATCCCAGCTGCGGTTCTGCTGCGCCATCAGCTTGCGTTGCAGGCGGTTGGCGAGCTTGGTCACCGCCGATTGCAGCGGCACCAGTTGCTGGTCGAGATAGGCGCGCAGCCGCGTCAGTTCCTCCGCATCGCACAGTTCGTCGGCGGCGATGATCTCGTCATTCGCCCGCGAATAGGCCTTGTAGTCGAAATCGGGCGGCAGGTCGGACATCGGCAGGTTGGGCCGCCATGGCGTCATGCCTTCCTGGCCATCCTCGCCCATATCGGCATCGGAGACCATGTCGCTGTCCATCTCGGCTTCGCGCGTTTCGCTGGCCTCGGCATCGTCCTGCGATTCTTCCACCCGGCTTTCGGTCGATTGCTCATCGTTGCCGGCGTCCTGGTCCTGCTCGTCGCCTTCCTCGCCGGGGCTGTCCTGTTCCTGTTCTTCCTCCGAATCACCCGATTCCTCGGGCTCGGCATCGGGATCGGCGCCAAGCCCGAGATCGGAGAGCACGCGGCGCATCACCTGCGCGAAGGCCGCCTGGTCACCCTGGCTGGCAACAAGATCATCGAGATGGCTGCCGGCGCGGGCTTCGATATCCCAGCGGACCAGATCGAGCGCCGATTCGGCCGCCTTGGGCGCCGGCTGGCCGGTCAGCCGCTCGCGCACCAGCAAGCCGAGCGCGGTTGCCATCGGCACTTCCTCGGGGCTGCGCGCCCGCACGATCGGATCGGCGCGCACCCGCATCTCGGTCATGCGATCGAGATTTTTCGACACCCCGGCCATTTCCGACGCGCCCAGCGCTTCGAAACGCGCCTGTTCGACGGCGTTCCAGATATCGCGCGCCAGCCCGGCGTCGGGTTGGTCGATGCCGTGCAGCGCCGGATCATGGTGGCGCTTGCGCAGCGCGAAACTGTCGGCCCAGCCGCGTACTTCGGCGACCTGATCGGCCGGCAACGCCCGCCCCGGCTGCGGCACCCGCGCCTGATCGCCGAAGCACGACGGCTTGTCGGCAGTAAAGGCGAGTTCGACATCGGGCGCGTGGCCGAGCGCGCGCAAGGCAGCGGCGACGGCTTGCCGGAAATCTTCGACGGGGTTTTCAGGGGCGGACATGGGCTAGTGGCTCATCTTCCCCTCTCCCCCTGAGGGAGAGGGGTGGCGCGCAGCGCCGGGGTGAGGGGGATGGAGCGCCGCCGTCAGCGCCAGGTAAACGTCGTGCGGGTTGTTCAAGACAAGGCCATTGGTAAAACGCATCATGCAATAGCCTTGCGCGACGAGCCAGTCACTCCGGCGGGCATCGCTTTCGGCATCATGGCCCTTCCCATCAAGTTCGACGACAAGCCCTGCCGCAGCACAATAGAAATCGGCCACAAAGGGCCCGATCGGTTGTTGCCGACGAAAGCGTGCGCCGAGTTTGCCCGCGCGCACAATGTCCCACAACGCGCGTTCGGCAGGCATGGAATCCTGACGCAGCAGCTTTGCGAAGGCGAGGTTATCCTTGCTGTAGCGCGGTGCCGGCATAGTTGCTCGCGTTCCCTCTCCCCGGCGCTGCGCGCCACCCCTCTCCCTCGAGGGGAGAGGGGAGATACAAATTATCGCCGCGCCTTCACCGCGATGCTTTCGGGCAATTCCTCGCCGAAAACCCGCTGATAATATTCCGCCACAATCCCGCGTTCGGCTTCGTCGCACTTGTTTAGGAAGCTCAGGCGGAAGGCAAAGCCGATATTGTTGAAGATCGTCGCATTCTGCGCCCAGGTGATGACGGTGCGCGGGCTCATCACGGTGCTGATGTCACCACCGATGAAGCCGGCGCGGGTCATGTCCGCCACGCGTACCATGTTCGCCACCTGCTTGCGGCCTGCGTCCGTATCGAATTCCTTGCACTTGGCGACGACGATCGCGGTTTCGGTGTGGTGCGGCAGGTAATTCAGCGTCGTGACGATGTTCCAGCGGTCCATCTGGCCCTGGTTGATCTGCTGGGTGCCATGGTACAGCCCGGTGGTATCGCCCAGGCCCACGGTGTTGGCGGTGGCGAACAGCCGGAAATAGGGGTGGGGCCGGATGACGCGGTTCTGGTCGAGCAGGGTCAGCTTGCCCTCCACTTCCAGCACGCGCTGGATGACGAACATCACATCGGGGCGGCCGGCATCATATTCGTCGAAGACCAGCGCGGTCGGGGTCTGCAGCGCCCAGGGCAACAGGCCTTCGCGGAATTCCGTCACCTGCTGGCCATCGCGCAGCACGATGGCGTCCTTGCCGATCAGGTCGATGCGGCTGATGTGGCTGTCGAGGTTGATACGGATGCACGGCCAGTTAAGCCGCGCCGCCACCTGTTCGATATGGGTCGACTTGCCCGTGCCGTGATAGCCCTGCACCATGACGCGGCGGTTGTGGGTGAAGCCGGCCAGAATCGCCAGCGTCGTATCCGGATCGAAAACATACGACGGATCAAGATCGGGCACGCGTTCATCGGCGACCGAAAACGCCGGCACCTGCATGTCGATATCGACGCCGAAGACTTCGCGGGCATCGACGCTGGTGTCGGGCGCCCGCGGCGCGCTCCACAGCGGGTTGGCAGGGTCGGTCGGGAAAGTGGCCACGGCGGTCAGGACTCCGTTCGAAAGGCTGAAGCAGATTTCAGGTGCGTATAGGCGTTGACGACCGCCTGCAACTTTCCTTCGTGGCTGCGGTCCCCGCCATTGCTGTCGGGGTGGTAGCGGCGGACGAGGCGTTTATAGGCGCGGCGCACATCGGTAGCGGTCGCAGCATCGGTCAACCCCAGCGCCGACAGCGCCGCGGCATCGCCGGTTGCGGCCCAGCGTCGCGGGGCGGCGGGGCGGCGGTCGGTGTTGAACAAGTCGTGCGCATCGCCAAAGCTGAACGCCGGGCGACCCCTGGGTGTCGTTGCCTGTTCCCAGCCGGCCAGCGGCGATTGCGCCTCGTGGATTTCATCGGGCGACAGGCCATCGAAGAAATTATAGCCGGCGTTGAAGGCGCGGACATGATCGAGGCACAGGAATTGCCAGCCGCCTTCGCTGCCGGGCAGGCGATTCGAACGCGGCGCGCGGAATTCGCCCGGCAACGGACAGCCGGGATGGTCGCAGCCGGCCGGGTCGGGACGCTCGATGCGGCCATGCAGGCGTTGCGGGCGCCGCGGTGTCTCGGGTGATTCGGCGGTAATGACGGGCGGTCCCTGGCGGTGTTGGCGTTGGTGCTGGTTCGACTATAGACGACAGGCGAATTGCGAAAGGGAACATATGGGCGCGGTGGCAGACAAGATCGAGGCACGGCTGCGTGCGGCACTGGTGCCCGAGGCACTGGCGATCGTCGATGACAGCGAAAGCCATCGTGGCCATGCCGGGCACGACGGTTCGGGCGAAAGCCATTTCACCGTCCGGCTGACCGCAGCCGCCTTTGCCGGCCAGTCGCGGATCGCGCGGCAACGGCTGGTCTATGCGGCGCTGGGCGACCTGATGGCGCCGGGCGGCGTCCACGCGCTGGTCATCAAGGCAAGTGCGCCTGGGGAAGCGGCGTGATCCGGCTGCTGGTGGCGGCGCTGCTGCTGGCGACACCGCTGCTGGCGACACGGGCAACCGCTGCGACCGAACGCAGCGGCAGCCTTGGCGGCGTGCCGGTGATCGATAGGCTCGATACCGCAGACCTGCCAGCGGGGCAGGTGCAGCGTTTCTGGTTCCGGGCCGGCGACAATGCGGTGGCGCAGGGCTGGCACGTGCCGGTGATCGTGATCAAGGGCGCCCGCCCGGGGCCGCGGCTGCTGGTGACGGCGGGCATCCATGGCGATGAACTGAACGGCATCGCCGTCATCCACCGGCTGGCGGCGCAGGTCGATCCGGCACGGCTGGCCGGCACGCTGGTCATGGTGCCGGGGCTCAATACGCCGGCGCTGCTGGCGAGCACCCGCGAATTTCCTGATGGCAGCAATCTCAACCGCGTCATGCCCGGCAAGCCCGGCGGCGCCGCCGAACGCTATGCCAAGCGGCTGTGGGACGGGCTGTTGCGCCCCAATGCCGACCTGGCGGTCGATCTCCACACGCAATCGCGCGGCACCGCCTATGTCATGTATGCCTTTGCCTCGACCCCCGAAACGCGGGCGATGGCCGAACGGGTCGGGCCCGACATCGTGAAGATGGACACCGGCGACAAGGGCACAGTGGAAAACGAACTGACCCGCGACGGGGTGCCGGCGATCACCTTCGAATTGGGCCGGCCTGAAGTTTTCGATGCCGATTCGGTGGCGCGCGGGGTCGCCGGCCTGACCAATCTGATGACCGATCGCGGCATGTTGATGGGCCAGGTGCGGGCGACGGAGCCCTATGTTTCCAACCGCATCGTGGCGGTGCGCACCGGCACCGCCGGCTGGATGACGCTGCTGGCGCCGCTCGGCAGCGATGTGACCAAGGGCCAGCCGATCGCCGCCATTGCCGATGCCTTCGGCCGCGTGGTGGAAACCGTCATCGCCCCCGAAACCGGCCGTATCAACACCATCGCCACCGATCCGCGCCGCGATGCCGGCGACATGGTGGTGCGCATCGTCTGGTGGGACCCGGACCCCAAATGTGCGCTCGGGTGTTGAAATAGCCGCAGCTTGGCTGTAGCCGACACCGGTCGCCGGATTAGCTCAGCGGTAGAGCAGCGGTTTTGTAAACCGAAGGTCGGGGGTTCAATCCCCTCATCCGGCACCACCCAGCCCGTTTGCCCGGGATTATCCGGTCCTCGAGACCCTCCGTAACGGGAGATTCACTCATAATTGGCGGGGTCCAGCTCCACGCGGCGCAGCTTGTCCACAGTCCAACCACAGCTCCGGCAGGCTTTGGTCAGGGATGCAGCGTCAGCTTCTGGAGCCGCCAGTTGAGCAGTTCGGCGACATAAAGCTCATTCTCGGCAGGGCAGGCGATCTCGTGGACCCAGCCGAACTGCTTCGGCAGCTTGCCGGACCCGCCGAGCCAGCCGAGCACCTTGCCATCGAGCGAAAGCTTGTAGATGCGTCCCGGCCACGCATCGGCGACATAGAGATACTGGTTGCCGTCGCTACTGCGCGGGGTGATGCACAGCGCCCAAGGGGCCCCTGGCATCATCGTCTTGTTCGTCGCGGCGTCGGGACCGGCCGGCGGAACGACCGGGCGGTTGCCGATCGCTACCGGCGCGTCGGCGGGCGACGGGACATTGATCTGGATGATTCGCTGCAAGCTGCCGGCGGTATCGAACACCTGAATGCGCCGATTGCCGCGATCGGCAACATAGACCTGGTCCCGCGCATCGACCTGGATCGAATGCAGCGTGTTGAACTCACCGGGCGCGCTGCCGAAGCTGCCCCATGCGCCCAGCCAGCGGCCATCCGGTGCGATCTTGGCGACGCGCGAATTGATGTAGCCGTCGCTGATATAGGTATTGCCCTGGCTGTCCCACGCCATGTCGGTCACTTCGCGGAACTGCCCGTCGACGGCCGGGAGCGGCGGCTTGGGATGCTCGAGCGGGCGGGCGTTTTCGTCGCTGGCTTCGGGCTTGCGGCCGAAAACCATGGCGACGCGTCCCGCCTGGTTGAACTTCACGACCATGTTCGATCCCTTGTCGGCCACCCAGATGTTGCCGGCGGGATCGACGCGCGTCGCATGGGCATAGGACCAGGCATAAAGGTGATGCCCGATCTCCCGGACGTACCGACCGTTGCGATCGAATTCGAGCAGTTGGGCCGCTGCTGCTGCATAGGCCGGGCCCTCGGTATTGCCGCGCTGGAAGACATAGACCTGCCCGGCCTTGCCAACCGCAACGCCGGCCACTTCGCCGAGATGAATGTCGGCAGGCGGTTTCAGAAAGTCGACGGCGTCGAAGCGAATTTCCGGGGCCTCCTGCGCCGCGCTTTCCGCAGCCAGCAACACGGCACACAGACTGATCGCTCGCAGCATCATGCGTCGTCCCCCCTCGAGTCAGGCCCGATATACTGTCTTTCAGCCCGTCCCGGTAGCACATTGGCGCGCTTGCGCTGCTGAGGCGTTCATCAAGCTTCGAGGACGTACAGGCCGACATCGATCGTGCCGGCGCGAAAGCCGGCTTCGCAATAGCAGAGATAATAATCCCACAGCCTGCGGAAGCGGTCGTCGAAGCCCAGGCGCGCAATGTCGGGCCAGGCAGCGTCAAAGCGCCGGCGCCATTCGGCCAGGGTCTCGGCATAGCCGATGCCGAACATTTCGGCGTCGGCCAACCGCAAACCGGCGCGCCCGGCCTGGCTGGCGATGGCTTGCGACGTCAGCAGCATGCCGCCGGGGAAGATGTAGCGCTGGATGAAGTCCGACCCGCTGCGATAAGCGTCGAAGCGGTCCTCGCGGATGGTGATGACCTGAAGGACGGCGCGGCCACCGGGGGCGAGGCAGGCGCGCAGCTTGTCGAAATAGACCGGCCAATAGCGTTCGCCGACGGCCTCGATCATCTCGATCGACACGATCCGGTCATATGTTTCGGCAACGGCACGATAGTCCTGGAGGCGCAGGTCGACGCGACCGCCCAGATCCGCGACGCTGCGCCGGCCCCAGTCGAGCTGTTCACGCGACAGGGTGACGCCGGTAACCGAGGCGGCATGGCCGGCGAGATGCGCCGCCAGTGCGCCCCAGCCGCAGCCGATTTCGAGCACGCGGTCCTGCGGGCCCGGCGCCAGCAGCGCCGTAATGCGCGCCAGCTTTTCAGCTTGCGCCGCCTCCAGCGTCTGGCCGGGGCGGACTCGCATCGCCGACGAATAGGTCATGCTGGCATCAAGCCAGTGGCGATAGAAATCATTGCCGAGATCATAGTGGAAGGCGATATTGCGCCGGCTGCCGCTTGCCGAATTGCGCCGCGCCAGATGCTTGAGGCGGCTGGCGAGCCGCACCGGCGCCCAGCCGTCCATGACGCGCTGCAGGTGCGCGACATTTTCGGCGACGAGCCTGATCAGCGCGACAAGGTCGGGTGATGACCAGTCACCGGCGATATACCCTTCGGCAAAGCCGATATCGCCGGACCGCGCCAGCCGACGCAGCGCCCGCCAATCATGGATGACCAAAGTCGCCTCCGCCCCCGGCGCCGCTGCGGCATGGTCGTGGCGCGCGCCATCGGGGGTGACGATGCTCAGCCGGCCGCTCTCGATGCACGACAGCGCCCGGCGGATCAGCCAGGCGCCAAGCCCGTGCGGCGCGGCGGCGAGCGCTTTCGGCGCTTCGCCAAGCCCAAGGGTCATACCATCTTTGCGCATCGGTCAGGGCCTCGCAGGAGCAGTGAGGGGATGGGTCGGCGCCGGCGGCAACGGATGGACGGGCACGCCTTTCAGCCAGAGCAGCAGCGCCTCCCACCCGATGCCGGCGACGACCTTCAACGTCATCAGCGGCTGCGCCAACGCGGCGCCGAGCAGGCTGGCATCTGTCAATGGCCGGCGCTCGGCGGTCAGTGCTGCGGTGATCAGCACGCCCGCGGCATCGCGGCCCGTGATGGCGATGACGAGGCGATCCGCAGGCGGCAGGACGCGAAAATCATAGGTCATTTCGAGCGCCATGAACGGGGACACATGGAAGGCCTTGGGCGTCGAATGGCGGACGATGCCACCGCCGTCGACAATAGCGGGCAGCAGATAGGAATGACGCTGCCCGAAGGTGTTGTTGACTTCATAGACGATGGCCCTGAGGTCGCCGCCCAGCCCGTGGCAGAAATAGACGCTGAGCGGATTGAAGACATGGCCGCACAATCGCGGCATGGTGAGCAGTCGGATGGCGCCGCCATCGGGCACGATTCCAGCGGTAACGAGATGCGCCTCGACCTGCGAACGCAGCGGGGTGGCCGAGCCATCGCCATGGTCGCCGTCGTGAAAGGCGAACAGGTTGAAGCGCGCCCGGGAAAACAGCCGCAGCCGCGCCGCCAGAGCATCGATCTCGTCAAGATCAAGCAACAGCGAGAACATGCGATAGCGCAAGCGGTGGACCCGCGGCCGCCGGCGATGGTGCATGACCTGGCCAACATACAGGCCCGACGCGCCGGTCATGCCGCGACCCGGGCGACTTGTGCGGGCGGCGGTGCCCCGACATGGATGCGGCCCGACGGATCCGCCACCGTCCAGGGCCGGCGCACGCCACCAAGCTGTTCCGCGACCGCCAGCCCGGCTTGCAGGCCGTCTTCATGAAAGCCCGCGCCGAAATAGGCCCCGCAGAACCATGTCCGCCGCCGGCCCTGCAACGACCATAATAGCGGTTGGGCCGCCCCGGCGGCGGCGTCGAACACGGGATGGGTATAGGTTTCGCGCCGGATGACCAGCGCCGGATCGGGCGGCTGCAAGGGGTTGAGCGTCACGAACAGCGGTTTGTCGGCCGGCAGATGCTGGAGCGGATTCATCCAGTAGGTCACCGATAACCGGCTATCGGTGCCGCCTTCCGACAGATAATTCCACGCCGACCACACCCGCCGCCGCACCGGCATCAAGCGCGGATCGCTGTGCAGCACGGCTTCGTTGGCGCGATAGCCGAAAGCCCCCAGGATTGCCGTTTCCGCCGCATCGGCATCGCCGAGCAGGCGCAGCGCGTCATTGGCATGGCAAGCGAGCACGACATCGTCAAAGCGCCGCACGGTGCCATCGGCGAGGTGCAGCTCCACCGCGTCCGCCAGCCGCTGCACCCTCACCACCGCCACGCCGGTTTCGATCCGGTCGGCAAAGCCCGCGGTCAGCCGCTCGACGTAACGCCGGCTGCCGCCGATCACCGTCCGCCACAAGGGCCGATCGCTGATCTTCAGCAGCCCGTGATTTTCGCAGAAGCGGATGAAGCTTGCCGCCGGATAATCGCCGATCGCCGCCACCGGCGTCGACCAGATTGCCGCCGCCATCGGGTAAAGATGGTCATCGCGGAAGGCGGCGCCATAGCGCTTGCGGTCGAGATAGGCACCCAGCGTTTCATCGCCCAATTTCGCCAGGTCCTGTGGCGCCTCCCGGTAAAAACGCAGCAGATCGCGCACCATCGACCAAAAGCGCGGCCGCAGCAGGTTCGAAGCCTGGGCGAACAACCCGCCGAGGTCCGACCCCGAATATTCGAGCCGGCCGCCGGCCGCCGACACGGCAAAGCTCATCTCTGTGGCCACCGTCGCCACCTTCAGATGGGCGAACAGGGCCGTGAGGTTTGGATAGGTCGCTTCGTTATAGACGATGAAGCCGGTATCGACCGGCGTTCCCCCGGCATCGACGGTGTTGCTGTGCCCGCCGATCCGGCCATCGGCCTCGAACACCGTCACGTCATGCGCGGTGGCGAGCAGCCAGGCCGCCGACAGCCCGGCGATGCCGCTGCCAACAATGGCAATGTTGCGGCATTTGCCCGCTGTTACACCCAATTCCATGATCCTGCCCGATTTCCCCAAACCGGCAAGGCGCATTTCCAGCCTTGCGCCAGGAGATACGGTGCATGTCGCGATTCAGATTAACAGGTGCGGCGATCCATCCAGATCAGTGCCTGTTTCGTATAGTTTTCGTGCGTCACCGTTCACAGGCGCCGAGGGGATAGAACGACCATGGGCTTCATCGAAACCGCCACCCGCCTTGTCGAAGCGACCCCGCTGCCCGATCCCGTCACCCGCGCCGGTATCGAATGGCTTTGCGCTCGCACCGCTCGCAAGCTGGGCAAGCAGCCCGACAGCGAAACGGCGTTCGCGCACGGCATGGTCGATTTTCCGATCGCCGAACATGCCGATCTTGCCAACGACCAGCATTACGAACTGCCGCCAGCCTTTTTCGGCCTCACGCTTGGCCCGCGCCGCAAATATAGTTGCTGCTATTACCCGACCGGCCGCGAGAGCCTCGCCGAAGCCGAAGCCTGTGCGCTTGCCGAAACCATCGCCAATGCCGACCTCGCCGATGGCCAGCGCATCCTCGAACTCGGTTGCGGCTGGGGCTCGCTTACCCTCACCATGGCGGAACGCTTCCCCGCGGCGCAGATCACTGCCGTGTCCAATTCGGCGCCGCAGCGCGCCCATATCGAGGCCGAGGCTGCCAGCATGGGCCTTGGCAACATCAGCGTCATCACCGCCGACATGAATGATTTCGACATCGGGATGCGCTTCGACCGCATCGTCTCGGTGGAAATGTTCGAGCATATGGCCAATTGGACCGACCTGCTGGCCCGCGTTCGGCGTTGGCTGGAACCCGGTGGCCGGCTTTTCATTCACGTGTTCACCCACAAGCGCCAGCCCTATCGCTTCGACCGCGCCGACCGGTCGGACTGGATCGCCCAGCACTTCTTTACCGGCGGCATCATGCCCAGCCATGGCCTGATCGGCCAGTTCGGCAACAGCTTTCACATCGAACAGGCGTGGCGCTGGAACGGCCGCCATTACCAGCAGACGGCGAACGACTGGCTGGCGCGCTTCGACGCCAATCGCGCCGCAATCGATGTCGAGCTCAGGGCGGTTTATGGCGCTGATGCGGCACTTTGGGGCCGACGTTGGCGCCTGTTCTATCTCGCTACCGCCGGACTGTTCGGCCATGCCGGAGGTCAGGAATGGGGTGTCAGCCACTATCGCCTGAAACCGGTTGATTGACCGACGTGCCCCCCTCGGTTGCCCCCTCCGTCGCACTACGTTCGATGACGTATGACGCTGCCGGCGAATTCGTCTATGCACTAGGCTCGATTGGACACCGCGGGGGCAAGATGGACGGCGTGCGCGTGGGAAAGCGGATGATCGGTACGCAAGCGCCGGTGACCCTGGGCTGGGACAATATCCCCCGGGTCGAAGGCGGCCCGTTCAAGCAGTTCTTCTTCACCTGGTTCCAGCCGGTGATGCTCGTGGCGCTGGTCGCCTTCTGGTATTACGCCCCCAATTCGATCGCCAAGGCGTCGACCGCCATCGGCATCGGCATCGGCTTTCGCGTGCTGCTGCTCGGCCTCGAATGGGTCAACCCGCGCTATAAAAGCTGGCAACTGACCTGGAAGGAATGCGCGACCGACCTGTTCTATGTCGGGCTCGGCTATACCTTCCTGCGGCTGGTCGACCATTATATCGGCGATGGCGCGATGATCGAAGCGGTGCAGAACGGCTTTGATTGGGACAAGTTGGCCTGGTTCACCGGGCTGCCGTTGCTGGTGCAAGCCTTTGCGATCTCGTTCATTTTCGATTTCGGGCAATATTGGATGCACCGAGCGATGCATAATTGGTACCCGTTGTGGCTGCCGCATTCGGTGCATCACTACATCACCCAGTTCAACATCAACAAGGGCGCGGTCGGCAACCCGGTCGAGCTGTTCCTGATCGGGCTCGGCATCGGCGGCTTTTTCGATTTCCTGCCGCGCGCCGCGCTGCTTGCGGGCGCCATCGGCCTGGCGGTCGGCAGCTACATGCACATCAATGTGCGCTTCAACACGCCGCGCTGGTGGCGTTTCATGTTCAACACCACCGAGCATCACAGCGTCCATCATTCGCAGGATTTCGAAGCCACGCGCAGCAATTATGCCGGCATCTACATCTTCATCGATCGCATCTTCGGCACCTGTGTCGATGGCGAGGCCGAATTGCTCGGGCTCGACGGCGGGCGGCGCATGTCGATTGCCGAACAGATGGCGCATCCCTTCACCGAAGGCTGGAAGACGATTCGCGAACGCTTCGGCCGCCCGGTCGGCCTGCCGGCCGAATAGGCACGGCCACATACCCTCCCCCGTGCCGCTCGCCGTGAACGGCGTGGGGGTTTTTCAGCCGGAGATCATGTGAACCTGCGATATTTCGACTGGGTCTGGCATGTTCGGGGCAGTATCGAACTCGTGCCCGGCCAATCGCGCGATGAAGCCTTTGCCCGGCTCGAGCCGGTGTTCGAACAGACCGGCACCAGCCATGACCGCAATGGCGACACGCTGCGCTTTTCCAAGAAGGACCCGGCGGCGCAGGACCCGCTGGCGATCTTCAACACCGGCACGCTGCGCATCGAAAACGACGCCGCCGCGCTGCTGCTGCGCTATCATCTGATCAGCCGGTCGTTGCTGGCGTGCTTCCTGGCGCCGCTGCTCTTCCTGGGGGCGGCGCAACTGACGATTGCGCTGAACAAGCTCGACAAACCAGTGGCGAGCAAGGACGCCGAGGCCAAGAAGAAGCCCGACAAGATCATCGTGCTGCACCCGATCGACAAGGCGCTTGGCGCCCCCGAACCCGACAAGCCGAAAAAGAAGGACGCCAAGGAAAAGGACGACAGCAGCGACGAGAAGCCCAAGCCGACGCCGGCCTATGTCTTTGCCGGCATCTTTGCAGCGCTCTACGTCATCGGCCGCCTGCTCGAAGCGTGGCTGGTGCAGCGCCTGTTCCGCAAGCAACTGGCGGGGGCATAGCAGAGCCTCCGGCGGCTGGGGTCGACGACCCCAGACCCCAACCGATTTTACATTAAAGCAACATGCGGTTGCGACTGGACAGAGCCAGCAGATGGGGTCTGGGGCCGATGGCCCCAGCCGCCGGAGGCTTTCGGCTATCGGTCATGTTCAGCAGGATCTGGTTTCAGTTGCCGATTGTCGCAGGGTCGGCCCACCATGACAGGATGTGCTTGTCATGCGCGGTCGTCCACACCCCGGCAGCGGTATAGCGCAGGGCGCCGCTGCCGGTTGGCTCACCGACCCGGGCCACGATGGCGAGCGATGCCGGATCGACCACGACAAAGCTCTGTTTCGCAGTGGTGCGCAGCCATATCTTGCCGCCACCGGTATCGATATCGCCATATTTGAGCGTTTCATCGATCTTGACGCGGCCGGTGACGGCGGCGGTTGCCGGATCGATGCGCACCAGCGTGCCATCGCCCTGTTCCTGCACCCAGACGCCGCCTGCACCCGCCGCGAGGAAGCCCGGCTGCTTGCCGACCTTGACGGTCGCAACGGCGGTATTGGTCGCAGGATCGAGCTTTTGCAGCGTCTGGCTGCCGGCGCTGACCGCCCAGACCGCGCCGAAGCCGAACGCCAGATAGCAACTGCCGGGTTCGACCTTCACCGACGCGACGATCGTGTCGGTGGCCGGATCGATACGCGCGACAAGGCCGGTCTTGTCGCTTGCCACCCAGACCGAGCCGGCGCCCGATACGACATTCATCTCGCCATCGGGGCTGGCCAGCCCGGTCCTGATGACGGCGGTGCGCTTACCGGTACGGATATCGATGCGGTTGACGGTTTTTTCGGTGCAATCGGCGACCCAGAGCGAACCTGCGGCAATGGTCATCGCGCCGCACGGCTTGGTCAGCTTGACCTCGGCGAGCTTGCCCTGCCGCGACCATTGTTCGACACGACCCGCGTTGGTCACCCACACCGTATCGCCATCGACCGCCAGGAAATCGGCAAAGCCCGGCACGGCGATCACCTGTTCGACCGGCGCGGCAACCGCCGCGGTTGCCAACAGCGTACCGGCCATCATCAGCGCCCCAAGTCTGTTCATGTCATGCCCTGTCAGTTGGCGGGTGTACGCGAAATCTTCCAGCGCTCGATCAGCGGCTGGAAAGGGAAGATCCATTGCTGCGGGATCGACAGGCGCCGGCGTTCGCCCTGCCCGACGACGGTCGATTCGCCTTCCTTGTAGGTGCCGAAGATCCGGTCCATCAGGATCAGCGAATTGCCATAGTTGCAGCGCGTTTCTTCATAGCTGAGCGCGGTGTGGTGCAGGCTGTGATTGCGGATGGTGGTGAAGAAAAACGAATACCAGATCGGCGGATCGGCGCGCACATTGGCATGGGCATAGACCGCCACCGTACTGCCAACGCTGATCGAGGCGAACAGCGCCGCCTTGTCCCAATCGAACAGCGCCAGGACGCCAAGGCTGATCAGGAACAACTCGATCGGGTTGCCGACATAGCCCTTCATCGCATTGAGCTGGGTGATGTGATGGTGCGGCGCATGGGTCGCCCAGAACCAGCTGTTGTTGTGCATCAACCGGTGCATCCAGTATTGGCCGAGTTCGAACAGGAACAGCGCCATCGCGACCTGCACGAGAAACGGCAGGTCGGCGATCCATGGCGTGGCGATGCCGAGCGCTTTCTTGGCGGCGAGTACCGGCGGTTCGGCGAGCGTCTGAATTGCCCAGGTGATGACGATGCTGCCGAAGGCCACATAGAAAACATCGGTGAAGAATTCGGTCTTGTTGAGCCGCCAGCCGGCGTGGCGCTCGGCGAAATATTCCATCAACTGGACAAAGCCGAGCACGACGAAAATGGCGACCATGAGCACCCACCAGGTGTCGACCCAGGCCTTGGGGACATTGGCCCAGAACAGCAGCACGGCAGCAAGGGTAAGCGGCGGCAACAGATTGAGGAATTTCTGCATCATGGCATACCCCTTGCGATCATTTCCCTCGGCGGGCAGCTAGGCAAATGACGTAGATTGATGCTTTCGGTACCGATAGAAAACCATGTTCAGGGCCGCTGCGCAATATAGGCGCGCCAGCCGCCGAGCGCGGTGATGTCTTCGGCGCCGACGCTGGCGCGCGGTTCCGAAACAAAGCCCTTGACGCTGCTGCCGTCGGCCAGCGTCACCGTGCCGATGGCCAGCGGCGGCGGCACTTCGGCGACAAAGCTGCCGAAGGCGGCGACATCGAGTTCATAGACTTCGACGGCGATGGCGGCACCACCCTCCCCGACATGCACCAGCGCCGGCTTGGGCGGCGTGCTGTTGGCCATGGCGAAGAGCTTGTAGGCGGGCGCGGTGTGGGTCGCGGCAACGAAGCGCGCCTCGCGCGAGGTCAATTGCCAGTGCAGCGGCATGTCCTTCAGATGCGCCCCGACAACGGCAAGCTTCACGGTCTGCATGCGACCCTCCAGATCCAGGGGTGGCGGTGCGGCAAGGCTCGCCGCATCGAGATAGGCCTGCCCGGCGGCAAGCAAGGCGCGGTCGGTGCCCGCCGGCGCGATGAAGGTAATGCCAAAGCCGGTGCCATTGTGGCGCGCGCCGGCCGGCACCGCGATCGCCGCCATGTCGAGCAGATTGACGAAATTTGTATAGGCACCCAGAGAGCTGTTAAGCGCGATCGGGGCGGCACGCATTTCGGCGAGGCGATAGGTGGTGCCGGTGGTCGGCAGGCAGAGCAGGTCGATGCCGTCCCACATCGTGTCGGCGACGCGGCGCAGTTCGGCGAGGCGGTAGATGCCGTTCCACAGATCGACGGCGCGCATGTCGAGCCCGGCGGAAACGACTTCGCGGACGACGGGGTCGAAATCGGCCGGATCGGCAGCGATGACGGCTGCGAGCGCGGCGGTGCGTTCGGCCACCCAGGGGCCACCGTAGAGCAGTTGCGCGGCTTCGTTGAGCGGCGCGATATCGATATCGACAAGCTCGGCACCCGCCGCCGCCAGCGTCGCCAACGCGCCTTCGAACAGATATTCCGATTCGAGATCGCCGAACCAGTTGCGCTGATGCCTGAGCGGCACGCCGATGCGGCGCGCGGCGCGCGGCACATCGGGCAGCGCCCGCGACCAGGCATCGAGCGGATCGAAACCGGCGATGACGCCATCGACCAGCGCCGCGTCGGCAATCGTCGAGGCGAGCACGGTGACGCAATCGAGCGACTTGCACGCCGGCACGACGCCGTGGTTGCTCCAACGCCCGCGCGAGGGTTTCAGCCCGACAAGATGGTTGAAGGCAGCGGGCACCCGCCCCGAACCGGCGGTATCGGTGCCGAGCGCGAAGGCGACGAGCCCGGCCGCCACCACGACTGCCGAGCCCGAGCTTGAGCCGCCGCTGACATAGGCGCGGTTATAGACATTGCACGGCGCGCCATGCGGGCTGCGGCTGCCGTTCAAGCCGGTGGCGAACTGGTCGAGATTGGTCTTGCCGATGCAGATTGCACCGGCGGCAAGCAGGCGTTCGACCCCGGTAGCGGACGCGGCGGGGCGAAAGGCAAAACTGGGGCACGCCGCGGTGGTATCGAGCCCTGCAACATCGATATTGTCCTTGGCGGCAAAGGGCACGCCGGCGAGCGGCAGCACCGCACCAGCCGCGACCCGGGCATCGATGGCACCGGCGGCGGCGAGCAGCGCGGCAGCATCGAAGCGCGAAATCCACGCCTGCGGCTGCACCGCGTCATAGGCGGCCAGCCGCGCCAGCACATCGGTGATGACCGCGACCGCGCTGGTGGCGCCACTGCCGACCGCTGCGGCGATGGCGCCAGCATCGAGGCGGGACAGATCGGTCATGCGCCGCGCCGGAAGGCAAACATCGGCGCGCCGGGCTGGATCGCCTGGCGTTCCGACACATAGACGGCCGCGATGGTGCCCGCGCCCGGGGCTTCGACCGGAAATTCCATTTTCATCGCTTCGATGATCGCCAGGTGCGTGTCGGCGCCGACGCTGTCGCCCGGAGCGACGAGCAGCTTCCAGATGACCCCGCCGAAGGGCGCTTCGATGCATTCGCAGCCTTCGGGCAGCACGATCGCGCTGTCGTCGGCGCTGCCGGCGCCGCTGTCGGTGAGCGCGGCGACCCGATCGAACTCGCCCTTGCGTTCCCAATCGGCGCGTTCTGCATCGAAGGCGGCCTGACGTTGTTGCTGGAACGCAGCGATCGACACTTCATTGTCGGCGAGGAAAGCGCGGTAATCGGCCAACCGGAACTCGGTGTCCTCGACGCGGATGGCACGCCTGCCGAACGGGAAATCACGCCGCCATTCGGTCAGTTCGTCATGGCTGACCGGGAAGAAACGGATCTGATCGAAAAAGCGCAGCAGCCAGGGCTTGCCATCGACGAAGGCATCGGTCTGCCGGTGGGTGTTCCAGACCTGGATGGTGCGGCCGAAAAGCTGGTAACCGCCGGGGCCTTCCATGCCATAGATGCACATATAGGCGCCGCCGATGCCGACGACATTGGGCGGTGTCCAGGTCCGCGCCGGGTTGTATTTGGTGGTGACCAGCCGGTGGCGCGGATCGATCGGGGTGGCAACCGGCGCCCCGAGATAGACATCGCCCAGCCCCATGACGAGATAGGTCGCATCGAAGACGATGCCATGGACAGCATCGATATTGCCGAGCCCGTTGATGCGGCGAATGAACTCGATATTATCGGGGCACCACGGCGCGTCATCGCGCACTGCCTCTTCATATTTGGCGATGGTTTCGTAGATCGCCGGGTCTTTCCAGCTGAGCGGCAGGTGGATGATCCGCGAGGCTATGGTGAAATCATCGAGGCCGCCAAGGCGTTCCTCGGCATCGATCAGCGCTGCCAGCGCCGCCTGCTGGTCGAGCGCGGCACCATCGAAGTGCAGTTGCAGCGAGCGGATGCCGGGGACGATATCGATGACCCCGGGCAGCGCGAGCCGATCCAATTCGATCATCAGCGCATGGATACGGATGCGCAATTCGAGATCGAGGACGATCGGGCCATATTCGACGAGGATATTGCGGTCGCCCTGCTGGCGATAGACGGTGCGCGGCCGACCGGCGGTGGCGGGCAGGTCGGCGAGGATCGGGGAGAGCCCGCCGATGCCGCAGACTTCGACCGGGGTTTCAGCGGCCGGCGCGGCGCCTTCGAGCCAGTCCGCCTGCAACGCTGCCGCCGCTGCTGCGGCTGCGGGCGTCACGACGGCAAAGCGCAGGCTGTCACCTGCCGCCAATTGCCCGATTTTCCACAGGTCGGCGGCGATGATGACGAACGGACAGACGAAACCACCGAGCGACGGGCCATCGGGGCCGAGGATGATCGGCATGTCGCCGGTAAAATCGACCGCGCCGATCGCATAGGGGTTATCGTGGATATTCGACGGGTGGAGGCCAGCCTCGCCGCCATCGGCGCGCGCCCAATGCGGCTTGGGGCCGATAAGGCGGACGCCGGTGCGATTGGAATTGTAATGCACCTTCCACTGCGCCGCGGTGAAGGTGTCGATATCGTCGGCCGTGAAAAAATCCGGCGCACCGTGCGGACCGTAGAGCACCCGCAACTGCCAATTATTGCCGATCGGCGGCGCCGCGGCGATGGCAGCGGGGACCCCAGGGGGGGCATCGCCGAGGTGGAGCGTGTCTCCCGCCAGCAGGCGCCGCGCCGCATGGCCGCCGAATTCGCCGAGATCGAAGGTACTGCGGCTGCCGAGATAGGCCGGAATATCGAGCCCGCCAACCAGCGCCAGATAGCCGCGCACTCCGCCGTCGCGGACCCGGCCAAGCGCCAGTTGCTGGCCCGGTGCCACGGCGACCGGCGCGTGGCGCGGCACGGGCAGGCCATCGAGCGTTGCACCGAAATCGGCACCCGTGAGGCAGATCGTCGTTGCGGTGTTGAACAGCAGCGTCGGCCCGGTGGCGGTGATTTCCAGCCCGGCCATGCCCTCGGCATTGCCGAGCAGCCGGTTGCCGAGCCGGAACGACAGCGCGTCCATCGGCCCCGATGGCGGCACGCCGATCGCCCAATAGCCGGTGCGGCCCGGAAAATCCTGGACGCTGGTGGCGGTGCCGCCCGACAAGACGCGGATCGAACGCGGATGATAGGCGACGTCTTCGAGCGCCTTGGTGGAGACACCGCCCGACACGAACGCCGGGGTGCGGACGACATCGCGCAGCCAGCGCAAATTGGTTTCGATGCCGGCGATCCGCGTCTCGTCGAGCGCAACCTGCATCGCCTTTACCGCTGCGTCGCGGTCGGGAGCGGTGACGATGATCTTGGCCAGCATCGGGTCGTAATAGCTGCTGACCTCGCTGCCGCTTGCCACCCAGGTTTCGACGCGGACCGGCGGGAAGGCGACATCGGTGATCAGCCCCGATGTCGGGCGGTAATCGAGCGCCGGGTCCTCCGCATAGACACGGACCTGGATGGACGCGCCCCCGGGTTCGCCTGGCGCTGTGGCGAGGAACGCGAAATCACCGGCGCCGCCGCGGATCATCCATTCGACAAGATCGATGCCCATCACCTCTTCGGTGACGCCATGTTCGACTTGCAATCGCGTGTTGACCTCGAGAAAGAAGAAATCCTCGCGGGTTTCATCGTAAAGGAACTCGACCGTGCCGGCGGAGCGGTAGCGCGCCGCTTCGCCCAGTTTCACGGCGGCCGCGATCAACCCGGCGCGCGCGGCCGCGGGCAGGTTCGGCGCAGGTGCTTCCTCGACGACTTTCTGGTTGCGGCGTTGCAGCGAACAATCGCGTTCGCCGAGCGCCACGACATGCCCTTCGCCATCGCCGAAAATCTGTACCTCGATATGGCGGGCGCGTTCGACATAGCGTTCGAGGAACACCCCGGCGTCGCCGAAACTTGCCGCTCCCATGCGGGCGACGCTGGCGAAACCGTCGCGCACCGCGGCTTCGTCGCGGCAGACGCGCATGCCGATGCCGCCACCGCCGGCGGTCGCCTTGAGCATGATCGGATAGCCGATCCCGGCCGCGGCGGTAACGGCCGCGTCGACATCGCCGAGCAGGTCGGTCCCCGGCGCCAGCGGGATACCATGCGCGATCGCCAGCGCGCGGGCGCTGTGCTTGAGGCCGAAGGCACGGATATTGTCGGGTGTCGGCCCGATGAAGACGATACCGGCCGCCGCACAGGCATCGGCAAAACCGGCGTTTTCGGCCAGGAAGCCATAGCCCGGGTGGATGGCGCCGGCGCCGGCTTCCTTTGCTGCCTGCAGGATGGCGGCGACATCGAGATAGCTTTCCGCTGCAGGGCCGGCGCCGATGCGCAGCGCCAGATCGGCCTGCTGGACATGCAGCGACCCGGCATCGGCATCTGAATAGACCGCGACCGAACGCAGGCCCATCGCCCGCAGCGTGCGGATGATGCGGCAGGCAATGGCGCCGCGATTGGCGATGAGGACAGTATCGAAGCTCATGCCGAAACGATCATGCGGACGCGGGTCGGGTTGAAGCCGTTGCAGGGGTTGTTGATCTGCGGGCAGTTCGACACGACGACGATGACGTCCATGTCGGCTTTCAGGTCGACCGTCAGCCCCGGCGCCGAAATGCCGTCGACGATGCCGAGCGCGCCATCGGCCTCCACCGGCACATTCATGAAGAAATTGATGTTGGAGACCATGTCGCGCTTGCCGCGGCCATCGCGCAGATTGGCATCGAGGAAATTGTCGACACAGGCATGCTGCGCCTTGGTGTGGTGGCCATAGCGCAACGTGTTCGATTCGCACGAACAGGCGCCGCCGATGGTGTCGTGATAATCGACCGCGCTGGCTATGATCGTCATCATCGCCCGGCCTTCGCTGGACAGCAGCCGCGTTCCGGTGCGCAGGAAGATATTGGCCTGCGCCGCGATTGTATCCTGCGCGCTGTAGCGTTCGGCATCATCGGCGGCGGCGTACATCAGGAAATCGACCGCCTGGTTGCCCTCCAGATCGACGATGCGCAGCGTTTCGCCGGCGTTGACGCGGTGCCGCCAGGGCGCCCGCGCGGGGACGATTTCGTCATGAAGGACAGCGCCGGACAGCCCGGCGAGCGATGCATCGGTCACGCGGGGCTCCTCAGCGGCGGTAAAGGTCGTCGACATTGGCAAAGGCGCGGCGGCCCTCGGGTGTCGCGTTGCGGATGGCATCATCGGCGCCGGCAATCGCCCCGCGCCAGGCGGTGGCGCGCAATTTGCCGACGCTCCATGGCCGGCGATCGAGCACATGCGGGCAATTGGCGATGACGAGGATCACGTCCATTTCGGCGCGCAATGTCACCGCCCGGCCGGGGGCAAACGGCCCGGTATCGAGCAATGTGCCGCCGCCCTGGACGATCCTGACGCCCTTGAACAGGTTGACGCAGGGGTGGACGTCGCGGCGGCCAAGGCCATGTTTGGCGGCACCCAGCAACAGCCGGTCGCGAGCGTTGGGAAACGCGCTCCAATTGCCGCCTTCGCCATAGGTGCGGGCGTTCGACGCCGCGTTCGATGCCCCGCAAAAGGCGTCATGCGTGCCGGCGCTATCGGCCTCGAAGCTCATCAGCACGCGGCCCATGTCGGACAACAGCAGCTTGCCGGCCCCAAGATAGCCATTCCACTGGATCTTCACCGTATCGGCGACGTTCAGGCGTTCCGTGGGCATTTCAGCGTTGAAAACCAGGATCGACGCACAGGCATCGCCCTCGATATCGATCAGCCGGGTGCGCGAGCCGCGCGGCAACCGGCGTGTGGCATAGCCGCCGGGCGCGATGGTTTCTTCCCACAACAGATCGTCCGCGGTGATGCCGGCCGGCAGGTCATCGGCCACCGGCGGCAGGATCGGCATGGCGTCGGCAATCGTGCCTTCCTGCGCCCGCGCATGGTCACGCGCGGCATTCGGATCAGCAAGCGCGGCACCTGGTACCGTCATGCGATCTTCCTTGCGCTGGCGGATTTGAAACTGACCTGTTCGTGGAGCGGCGGCAGCAGCGCGGTGGTGGTGAACAGCCGCAATTGCTGCACGCCGCGCACCTTGCGCAGCGCATCGCACAAGGCACGCAGCCGGGTGGCGGGGCCTTGCACCAGCAACACTTCGAGCGATTGATCATCCTCGAGAAAGACGTGCTGTGCCGAGATGATTTCCTTCAGATACAGATGCTGCGTCTGCACCAGCAGCTCGCGCACCCGCCCCATCCCGGCGCGATAGACCAGCGTGATCGTGCCGGCGAGCAGCGCATCGGGATGCGCTTCCTCGCCATGATCGGCGAGCGCGTTGCGGATCAGTTCGGCGATCAGCTGCGAGCGTGACGGCAGGCCGCGTTCCTTCACCATCACGTCGAGCTCGTGATAAAGGTCGGACGGCAGGCTCATGCTGAGCCTCGAGAGGCCGGTGCCAAGGGTGTCGTCGGTCATGTGACGTCCCTTTCAGTTATTATCATTTTCGTCAATCGTAATACTGGAAACGCCCGCGATTTGGGTCGCGCGCTTGCGATCGAGCGCGATGTCATAGACCGCGGTGGCGCCGAAACGGTGCGGCGCGTGCGGATCGTTGCGGCGCTTGTCGAGCGTCAGCACGCGGGTACCGAGCGCGAACGCCTCGCCGATATCATGCGTCACCATCGCGATCGTCAGCCCCTGTTCGCGCCATAACCGGCTGATCAACACGTGCATGTCGGCCCGGATGCCGGGGTCGAGCGCGCCAAACGGTTCATCGAGCAACAGCAGCCGCGGTTTCTTGACCAGCGCCTGGGCAATGGCGAGGCGCTGCTGCATGCCCCCCGACATCTGCGCCGGATAGACATGGCCATTATCACCCAGCCCGACCGCCACGAGCATCGCATCGGCTTCGGCGAGTGCCCGCCGCCGCGCCGCGCCGAACAGCCGGCCGAGCAGCGGCGCCTGCGCGCACTCCAGCCCGAACAACACATTGTGACGGGCATCGAGGTGCGGAAACACCGAATAGCGCTGGAACACCACGCCGCGATCGGGGCCGCATTCGGGTTTCAGGGGCTGGCCATCGAGCAGGATGCGGCCGCGCGTCGGCGCCTCCTGGCCGAGCAGCAGGCGCAGCAATGTACTCTTGCCGGCGCCCGAAGGCCCGATGATCGACACGAAACTATGTTCGGCAATATCGAGATCGACGCGTTCGAGGACGACCTTGTCGCCATATTCGACCCACACGTTCTTCAGCGACAGCAACGCGTTCATCGCGCATGCGACCAGGCAAAACCGCGCTTGCTGACCTGTTGCAGCGCCCAGTCCATGACAATCGCCAGCAGGGTGATCCACGCCACATAGGGCAGGATGATGTCCATCGACAGATAGCGCCGGACGAGGAAGATGCGATAGCCAAGGCCGACATCGGACGCGATCGCTTCGGCCGAAATCAGGAACACCCAGGCCGGGCCGAGCGACAGCCGCACCGCCTGGATGAGGCGCGGCATCGCCTGCGGCAACGCCACCCGCAGCGCCAGTTGCCAGCTGCTGGCGCCCAGCGTCTGCGCCTTGACCAATTGTTCGGCGGGCAGCGCTTCGACATGCGCGGCGATATCGCGGATCATGAAGGGCAGGATGCCGATGACGATGAGCGCGACCTTGGCCGCCTCCCCCAGCCCGAAGATGATGAACAATATGGGCAGCAGCGCGATCGGCGGGATGACCGCGATGATGGTGACCAGTGGCCCGAAGGTGGCACGCACGCCGGGAATAAGGCCGAGCACCAGCCCGACAATCAGCGCCGACAGGGTGGAGATGCCGAGCCCAAGCCCGAGCCGCGACAGGCTGGCAGCGGTATCGGCCCAGAACAGCAGATCGCCGCTCAGCGGATCGGGGACGGCGACAAGCGAATACATCGCCGCGGCCATCGCCGCCGGGGTCGGCAGGATCTTGTCGGCGGGGTTGATGGCGTGGCGGCTGGCCGACGCGATCAGATAGGCCAGCACCAGCAGCAACAGCGGTGCGAGCCCGAGCAGGACCGCATTGCGCCGTGTCGGCCTTATGTTGACGAGCCGCACTTACAATTTGCCGTCGGCCGCCATCTGCATATAGGCGGGATCAAAGCGCAGCTTGATATTGTCCTTGTTGCCGAGCGTCTTGCCGGCCGGAAAGCCCATGCCGATCGCGTCGGGCGAGGTCGCGCCCGGCCCGAACAGGCCCTTGGAGAAACTGAAATCGCGCACCCGCGTCATGGTGGTGACCAGCGCCGGATCGGCAGCGGCGGCAACGCCCTCGGCAGGTGTGGCGAACAGGTGCGTCGTTGTCAGCTGGGCATCGAACGACTGCGGTGTCGACCCCGCCAGCCTGGCCATGGCGGCACGTGCGGCGGCGCCGGCGGCGTCCTGTTGCTGCATCAGCGCGATGGTTTCGTACCAGATGCCGGCGAGCGCTTTCCCGAGATTGGGGTTGGCCTTCAGCGTTGCCGTATCGACGACGAGCAGATCGAGGATTTCGCCCGGGATCTTCGACGAATCGAACGCCAGCGTTGCCCCCGGCGTGCCCTTGATTTCATTGAGCTGCGGGTTCCAGGTCACCGCCGCGGTCACGTCGGGGGCGGCGAAGGCGCCGACGATATCGGCATCGGCGGTGTTGATCGTCTTCACATCGGCGAGTTTCAACCCGATGGTTTCGAGCCCGCGCGCCAGCAGATAATGCGACACCGACAGCTCGACCAGGTTGACGCTGCGGCCCTTGATGGCGGCGAGCGACGCGGCGCCCTTCAGCACGACACCGTCATTGCCGTTGGAATAATCGCCGATGATGATCGCGCTGCTGTCCTTGCCGCCGGCGGCCGGAATGGTCAGCGCGTCCATGTTGGTGACGGTAACACCGTCGAGTTTGCCGGCGGTGTACTGGTTGACCGATTCGACATAGTCGTTGACCTGCACAACCTTGATCACGACGCCATATTTGTCGGCCCATTTCTTCACGATGCCGGCCTGTTGCGCATAGGCCCAGGGCACCCAGCCGGCATAGATCGACCAACCGATGCTGAATTCGGTCTTCGCCGGTGGCGGCGCTTCGGAGCCACCGCACGCGGCCAGCACCAGGGTGGCAGCGGCGACAACCGCGGTTCGGGCCGTGCGCAACCAATGTGCCATCATCGTGTCTCCACAGGCTGCGCAATATTACGTTTGCCCCGTTCCGTAATAAACCATAACGTCCGAGACGATGCTATCCCTTTTGTGCGCTGCGGCGTGAAAGGGTCAGGAGGTTGGCCGATGCCCGTTCTTTCCCGCCTTTGCGGCGCAGCGCTGGCGCTTTTCGTCGCCACTGGCACGCTCGCCGCGCCGCCGCGCCTTGCCCCCTGGATCGCCGGCACGACCGCGACCGAGCCACAAACCCAGGTGCAGCGCATCGACGCCGACAGCTTCATCATCCGCCAATCGGTGCGGACCAATTTCGAAGCGCCCTTCCTCTACCTGCTCTTCGGGACCGAACGCGCCCTGCTCATCGACAGCGGCGCCGGCGGGCTGGCGATTCGCCCGGCGGTCGATGCGGTGATCGCCGGCTGGTTGCAGGCCCACAAGCGCAGCACGATACCGCTGGTGGTCGCGCATTCGCACAGCCATGGCGACCATCATCAGGGTGACAGCGAATTTGCCGGCCGCCCCGAAACGACAATTGTCGGATTGAAGCCTGCCGAAGTGGCCGCGTTCTTCGGGGTGGCCAACTGGCCCGTCGACATTGCCGGCTTCGATCTAGGCCGGCGCAGATTGGCGATCATCCCGACCCCGGGACATGAACCGGCGCACATCATGGTCTGGGACCCGCGCACCCGGCTGATCTTTTCGGGGGACATGCTGTATCCGGGTCGGCTGTATGTCCCGACCGACAAATTCCCGGTCTTTGTCGCCAGCGCCGATCGGCTGGCGGCCTTTGCCCGCACCCACAAGGTAAGCGCGCTGCTCGGCGCGCATATCGAGATGACCAACACACCGGGCAAGGATTATGGCAACCGCGCCGCCGCCCACCCCGACGAGCACCCGCTGCCGTTGCCGGCCGATGCCATCACGCGGCTGCAGGCGCGCGTCCGGGCGATGAACGGCACCCCGGCCCTGGGCATTGCCGGCGATTTCATCGTCTATCCGGTGCCGCCGCGGCCCGAGCCATGAGCGCCTGAGATGGCCAATCCGGCCCGCGAAGCGCTGGCGCGCGGCGATCTGGCCGCGGTGCGCCGCCACGCGATGGTGATGGTGGCCAACCCCGCGACGGCGGCCGAGGCGCGTTTCCTGATCGGCATGGCCGATGCCGGGGAGGGCCGGGTCGGTGCCGGGCTGAACCATGTCGAAGCGGCGATCGCGCTGACGCCGACCGCTGAATATTGCGCCCATCAGGCGCGGCTGCTCATCCTGCTGCGCCGTGATGGCGAGGCGCGGGCCGCGGCGCTGGCCGCCGAGGCGCTGGGGCCGCGCGATGCGCTGACCTTCGATACCATCGGCAATATCCATGCCCGGCTCGGCGATCATGCGGCGGCGTTGCGCAGTTTCGAACCGGCAGTGGCGCTGGATGCAGGCAATCTCGATCATCGCCGCAATCTGGCGATGGTGCTCGGCTTTCTCGGGCGCACGGCCGAAGCAGCAACGCAGTTCGAGTTCATCCTGGCGCGAGCGCCCGCCGATGGCCGCGCCCACCATGCGCTTTCGGGGCTGGCCAGGGCGAGCCGCGCCGCCAACCATATCGACCGGCTCGAAACCGTGCTGGCGCGGCGGCCGGCGCCCGATGATGCGCTGCGCATCCGCTATGCGCTGGCCAAGGAATATGACGATATCGGCGAGGCGGCGGCGGCATTCGGGCATCTCGCCGCTGCCAATGCCGCCCACAAGGCGCGCATCGGCTATGATTTCGCGGTTGACGCAGCGATCTTCGATGCCATCGAGGCGGGGTTCGGCACCGCATCCCCGGCCGCCAGCAGCCTTGCCGACGCGCCGATCTTCATCACCGGCATGCCGCGCACCGGCACGACCCTGGTCGATCGCATCCTGTCGGCGCATCCGCACGTCCACAGCGCCGGCGAATTGCAGGCGATGCCGCTGGCGATCAAGCAACTGTCGGGCACGCGATCACGGCTGGTCATCGACCCCGAAACCGTTGCAGCATCGCTGGCATTCGATCCGCACGCGGTCGGCCGCCTTTATCTGCAACGCGCCAACCAGCACCGGCTGCGCGCCGATGGCCGCTTCATCGACAAGTTGCCGGCGAATTTCCTCAATATCGGCCAGATCGCCCGGGCGTTGCCGCAGGCGAGCATCGTCTGCCTGCGCCGCCACCCGATGGACACGGTGTGGAGCAACTACAAGAACCTGTTCGCCACCACCTCGGCCTATTATTTCTACAGCTACGACCTGATCGATACGGCGCATTATTACGCCCGTTTCGATCGGCTGATGGCGTTCTGGGACCGGCTGCTGCCTGGCCGCATCCTGCAACTTTCCTATGAAGACCTGGTCGCCGACCAGGAGGGCGAAAGCCGCCGGCTCTATGCTCATTGCGGGCTTGGCTGGACCGATGCCGCGCTCGACTTCCACACCCAGACCAGCGCGGTCGCCACGCCGAGCGCCGCACAGGTTCGCCGCCCGATCAACCGCGATGCCGTCGCCCGCTGGCGCGCCCATGCCGAAGCGCTGGCGCCCGTGAAAGCGCTGTTCGACGCCGCGGGCATCGCCACCGATTGAACAGGAAAGCGCCGCCCGGTTGTACCGGACGGCGCTTTTTTCACGCGCGGCGAAGCGTCAGAAGCGATAGCGGCCCTCGACGCCCACCACCCGCGGCGTCAGCACGCTGCGGCCATAATAGCGCGAGATGACGCCGCCGTTGACGAACCCGAAACGGCTGAGATCGTTCGAGACGCCGGTCACGGCATATTTGTTGAAGATGTTGTTGGCGAACACCGACAGTTCGTATTTTTCGGCACGATAGGTCACCGCCGCGCGGTTGAGGACATAACCCGGCAGCTTTTCACCGAAACCGCGTTGGCCGACGCGAGTCAGGATGTCGCCGGTATAGGTTGCGGTCCAGTTGAAGATGGTTTCGGCTTCGCCGACGGGCAGCACATAGGTTGCCGACAGCGCTCCGGAATTGCGCGCCGAACCCGGCAGGCGATCGCCGGCGAGGACACCGACTTCGCTGAACTTGGGCCGGAAACTGGCGGTCAGGCTGTTGCGGATCTGCAACAGGTCGGGAACATCCTGGGTCAGCTTGGCATCGAGGAACGAATAATTGCCGCGCAGCGAGAAGCGTTCGGTGACTTGCGCGTTGAACGACACGTCGAAGCCGCGGTTGCGCGCCTTGCCGCCGTTGCTGGTGATGCCGATGCCGCCGTTGAGCGTCGTGCCGCTAAGCTGGATGCCGTCCCAATCGATCTGGAAGACCGAGATATTGGTGGTCAGCTTCTTGTCGAAAAAGGCAGCGCGGACACCGAGTTCGATATTCTTGGTCTTGTCGGGACCAAAGAACAGCTCGTCGGGCAGCGCGCAGATATTCTGGACATTGGGATTGAGCGGCAGGATGCACGGCGCCGCGCCGGTATTGGCGCCGCCGATGCGATAGCCGGTCGAATAGGTCAGATAGACCAGCGCATCATCGCCGAACTTGTACGAGGTGTTGGCCTTCCAGACGACGCCATTGGCCTTGGCCGAACCCGAGCTGAAGGGGATATCGTCGTCGCTGGTGACCGGCCCATCGAAGAACGGCAGGGTGGAACCGCCGCGGCGGGTCAGCTTGTAATCATAATAGCGCAGGCCGCCGGTCACCTGCCATTGCGGGGTGATCTGGTAGCTGGCTTCGCCGAACGCCGCCATTTCTTCGGTTTTGCTGCGGCCGAACGAAGCGAATTCATTGTCGGTCGGGTTCGGAATCACGCCAAAGGCGATCCCCGTCGGCGAAGCGCCGAAACCCGGGATGAATTCGCGATACGAGGTGGCGGTCTTGAATTCATTGTAGAAACCGCCGATCACCCAGCTGAACGGCCCGCCGTGGGTGGAAACCAGCCGCAATTCCTGGTTGAACTGGTCCGAATTGGCGCTCGACCGGGTGAAGCCGGTGAAGGCCGGAAAGCCTTCATAGCCATAATCGAGATCGAGCAGCAGGTCGGTCACATCGACCGAGCTGGTGTTGCGCGTCCAGGTCCGCGCCGAGGCGGACACCAGCTGGGCAAATTCACCCAGTTGCGCTTCGACTTCGAAGCTGACGAGGTGCGACTTGCGCGTCGCCGGTTCGAGCACGCGCCATGGGCCTTCATAGCGGCCTTCGCCGAGCACGCCGCCGCCATTGGCCTGGCGGCCACCGGTCTTGGTCTCCTGATAGACATAGCTGAGATAGGTAGTGATGTTGTCGAGCGTCAGCCCGAGCTGGTTGCGCGTCGTGAAGGTGCGTTCGAAGTTGACGTCCTTTTCGCGCTTGAAATTGGCATCCTGCTGCGCCTGCGTACCGAGCGGGTTCGACGCCGGGCCGGGCTGGGGCAGCGACACGCCGATCGTCTTGACGGTGAAGGGATAATCGATAAATCCGGGGTCGGAATAGTAACCGGTAGCCGACCGGAAGGCGAGCACGTCCTTGATCAGCGGCAGGTTGAGCACCGCATCGCCGACAAAGCCGACGCCGCTGCCTTCCTTCACATCATAGACCCGGCCATGGACGCTGCCGCTGACTTGCGTCGCATCGGGGCGTTCGGGGATATAGCGAATAGCGCCAGCGAGCGTGCCGAGGCCGTACAGCGTACCCTGCGGCCCAAGCAGGACTTCGACGCGCTTCAAATCGATCAGCTTGAAATCGAGATAGAGCGGCACTTCGCCGAGATAGGTGCCGATGGCGTTGTTGCCATTATCGGCGAAATTGCTCGAATCATTGGCGGACAGCCCGCGCATGACGATCGTGGCGGCGCCGCGCGGGCCGGTATCGGTCACGGTGATCCCGGGCGTGAAGGCGCCGAGATCGCGGATGTCGTTGAGCCGCTGTTCCTGCAATTGTTCGGCACCCAGCACCGAAATGTTGATCGGCACATCGGCAAGCGCAGTCGACCGGCGGGTCGCCGTCACGACGATGCTGTCTTCACCATCGGCGGCATCGGCCGCCGCAACAAGGGTTTGCGCCCCGGCCGCGCCGGTGGCCAGCACCATCGTCGTCAACATGCTTGCGCCCAACAACGCGCATTTCGCCCGCACCGCACCCGTCATGCTATCCCCCTCCAACGCCTGAACCCGGCAAAACCCGATCATCCCCCCCGGGCGGTTGCCATGGACGTGGCCATGGTCGCGGTCGCAGCGTTGCAGCCATCATTCCGTAACAAACAGGTATTGGGGGGCCGCGTGACCGCCAATGGGGCATTTGACGTAAGGCGCGGCCCGACGGGGCAGGCGCGACCCAACGGCACGGGGGCGCCTAACCTTGTTGCCGGGAACGGTCGATCGCCCTTATCGGTTCAACCTGCAAGCTCGGGGCCATCCGGCGCGGGCACGATGGGTCGGATAGGCCGGAACGCAGTGACAAAGACCAACGACCTGCTGACCCTGACCGCCACCGGGCTTTATTGCCCGCCGGGCGATTTCCATATCGATGCGATGCGCGCCGTTCCGCGCAACCTTGTCACCCATGCCCATGGCGACCATGCCCGCGCCGGCCATGGCGCCGTGCTGGCCACCGCCGAAACACTCGATATCATGGCGATGCGGCTGGGCGCCGATTTCTGCGGCACGCGCCAGGTCGCGGTCTATGGCGTGCCACAGCGGATCGGCGATGTGACCGTCAGCTTCCACCCCGCCGGCCATATTCTCGGCTCCGCACAGATCGCGATCGAACAGGATGGCTTTCGCGTCGTTGTTTCCGGGGACTACAAGCGCGCCTTCGATCCGACCTGCCCGGGGTTCGAGGTCGTGCGCTGCGATGCCTTTGTCACCGAAGCGACGTTCGGCCTGCCGATCTTCGCCTTTCCCGATGCCGGCGATGAAGTGGCGCGGCTGTTCGCATCGCTGGCGATGTTTCCCGAACGCACCCATGTCGTCAGCGCCTATTCGCTCGGCAAGGCGCAGCGCTTGATGGCGCTGATCCGGCGCGCCGGCTATGATCGCCCGGTCTGGCAACATGGCGCGACGGCGCGGATTGCCGCCTATTATGCCGATGCCGGGATCGATCTGGGCGATATCCGGCTTGTCGAAACAGCCACGCCTGCCGAACTTGCCGGTCAGATCGTCATCGGGCCGCCAGCGGCGGTAAAGGGCAGTTGGAGCGCGCGCTTCAACGATCCGCTCATTGTCGGCGCTTCGGGATGGATGCAGGTGCGCGCCCGGGCGCGCCAGACCGGCGTGCAATTGCCATTGGTCGTTTCGGACCATGCCGATTGGCCGGCGCTGTGCGCGACGGTGCTGGCGACGGGCTGTCCCGAGCTTTGGGTCACGCATGGCGAGACCGAAGCCTTGGTGCACTGGGCGCAGTTGCAAGGAATCGAAGCGCGGCCGCTCGACTTGATCGGCTATGGCGACGAGGAGGCCGAGCCCGATACCACAGCGCCCGTCGACACGATTCCGGCCGGTTGACGTGCGGTCGTTTGCCACCCTGCTCGACCGCCTGTCATTCGAGCCGTCGCGCAACGGCAAGTTGCGGTTGATCGAAACCTATCTGGCGACCGAGCCCGACCCCGAACGCGGCTTTGGCCTGGCCGCGATGACGGGATCGCTCAAGTTTCGCCACGCGACGCCAAGCCTGGTGCGCGTGTTGTTGCGTGACCGCGTCGACCCGCTGTTGTTCAACCTGAGCTATCAATTCGTCGGCGACCTGTCGGAAACCGTGGCGATGCTGTGGCCCGAACCCGCCGAACGCGGTGAACCGCCGGCGCTGTCGACCGTCGTGGAAACGCTGGCAACGACGACGCGCGCGGCGTTCCCGGGCCAGCTGGCGATCTGGCTCGATGGGCTCGATGCGACCGGACGCTGGGCACTGCTCAAGCTTATCACCGGATCGATGCGCATCGGCGTGTCGTCACGACTGGCCAAGACGGCACTGGCGGCGCTCGGCAAGCGCGATGTCAACGAGATCGAGGATGTCTGGCACGGGCTGGAGCCGCCCTTCGTCACGCTGTTCGCCTGGCTCGATGGTTCCGGCCCCGACCTCGACACGATCAACCCGGCGCCGTTTCGGCCGCCGATGCTGGCGCATCCGCTGCTCGAACGGGACATGGCCGGGCTCGACCCCGCCGACTTCGCGGCGGAATGGAAGTGGGACGGCATTCGTGTATCGGCAGTGGCCGGCCAAAGCGGCAATGACCCGGCAGTGGCGCGACTGTTCTCGCGCACCGGAGAGGATATCTCGCCGGCGTTCCCCGATCTGCTCGCCAGCGTCCAGAAGGACAGGTTCGGCGCCGCGACGATCGATGGTGAACTGCTCGTCGTTCGCGATGGCCTGGTGCAGCCCTTCGGCGTCCTGCAGCAGCGCCTCAATCGCAAGTCGGTAACGCCAAAGCTGCTCGCCGAATTTCCGATCGAGATGCGCGCCTATGACCTGTTGGCCGAAGGTGCCGACGATCTGCGGGCGCTGCCGTTCCTGGAACGCCGCAAGCGGCTCGAAGCTTTCGTGGCTCGGCTCGATGACCCGCGGATCACGCTGTCGCCGGTGGTGCCTTTCAGCGATTGGGACGAACTGGCACGGATCCGGGCCGATCCCGCCGCAGCAGGCGCCGGCGCCGATGCCGATGCGATCGAAGGGCTGATGCTGAAGCGGCGCGACAGCGCCTATGTCATCGGGCGACCGCGCGGGCTGTGGTTCAAATGGAAACGCGATCCGTTCAACGTCGACGCCGTGCTGATGTACGCGCAACTGGGGTCGGGCAAGCGGTCGTCACTATATTCCGATTTTACCTTCGGCGTCTGGCGGGCCGGCGCGGATGGCGACGAGCTGGTCCCGGTCGGCAAGGCCTATTTCGGCTTCACCGACGCCGAGCTGTCGCAGATCAACAAGTTCATTCGTGCCAACACGGTGTCGAAATACGGCCCGGTGCGGGAAGTTGTGCACACCGCCGACGCCGGGCTGGTCTTTGAAATCGCCTTTGAAGGCCTGAACCTTTCAAAGCGGCACAAATCGGGCATTGCCATGCGCTTCCCGCGGATTTCCCGCATTCGCTGGGAAAAACCGACCCGGGAGGCGGATCGGCTAGAGACGCTGACGGCAATGCTGGACTGAATTCGACCTGCGCTGCGCGCAACAAAAAGCCCCGCCGGTTTGCACCGGCAGGGCTGTTTGGAAATCTGGTTGCGGGGACAGGATTTGAACCTGTGACCTTCAGGTTATGAGCCTGACGAGCTACCGGGCTGCTCCACCCCGCGACAAAAGCAAAACACGCCACAAGTGACCTTGGGCGTGTTGCTTCAAAAGCTGTGACATATGAATGGGTTTTTCCAAATCCGTGCTGCGCCGGCTACAAGGCCTGGCGGCGTCCTACTCTTCCATTGCTTGAGCAATAGTACCATCGGCGCTGCCTGGTTTCACGGCCGAGTTCGAGATGGGATCGGGTGGGTCACAGGCGCTATGACCACCAAGCCATGAAGCCGGCGCGGCAGGAATTGGGTTTGAACGATGTTATCCCGTGCAGGAAATCAGTGTTGTCGTTGATGGTGGAGTTAACAAGCGTGATCAGAGTAATTAGGACCGGTTAGCTGAACGCATTACTGCGCTTACACATCCGGCCTATCAACGTGGTGGTCTTCCACGACTCGATGAGATCTAATCTCGAGGGAGGCTTCCCGCTTAGATGCTTTCAGCGGTTATCCCGTCCATACATAGCTACCCTGCTGCACCATTGGCATGATGACAGGTCCACCAGAGGTATGTTCATCCCGGTCCTCTCGTACTAGGGACAACTCCTCTCAAATCTCGACGCCCACGGCAGATAGGGACCAAACTGTCTCACGACGTTCTGAACCCAGCTCACGTACCACTTTAATTGGCGAACAGCCAAACCCTTGGGACCTGCTCCAGCCCCAGGATGTGATGAGCCGACATCGAGGTGCCAAACAACCCCGTCGATATGAGCTCTTGGGGGTTATCAGC
>JBBRVH010000014.1:0-41722 GCA_038246995.1 Sphingomonadales bacterium | reverse complement strand
GACCAGCCAGACAGCGACGCCGCCCTTGGCGATGCGGTCCTTGAGCTAATTGCCTTAGAGCGACGGGTGGCGCGGCATGATGGGCGCGCCGAAACAGGTGCTGATGGTTGCATCGGGCTCGGTCACGCCGATTTCGGTGCCGGCTACGCGCGCGGTATAGCCCGACAGGAAGTGGTACATCGCCTGGTCGGGGGTCAGCTTGCTGATGGGCGGCAGAATCCCGAACGCATCGGCGGTCAGCATGATGATGTTCTGCGGCACCGGCCCGAGGTTGTCGGCGCTGGCGTTGGGGATGAAGTCGATCGGATAGCTGCCGCGGCTGTTTTCGGCGAGGGCATTGTCATCGAGGTCGATCTCGCGCGTCAGCGGATCGATGACGACATTTTCGAGCACGGTGCCGAAACGCTTGGTGGTGGCAAAGATTTCCGGCTCGGCTTCGGCCGACAGGCGGATCATCTTGGCATAGCAGCCGCCTTCGAAGTTGAAGACGGCCTGGTCGGACCAGCCATGTTCGTCATCGCCGATCAGCGTGCGGCTGGCATCGGCCGACAGCGTGGTCTTGCCGGTGCCCGACAGGCCGAAGAACACCGCGGTGTCGCCATCGGGGCCGATATTGGCCGAACAATGCATCGGCATGACGCCCTTGAGCGGCAGCAGGTAATTGAGGATCGAAAACACGCTCTTCTTCATTTCGCCGGCATAGGCGGTGCCACCGATGAGGATGGTCTTGCCTTCGAAATCCACCGCCACGATGGTTTCGCTGCGGCAGCCATGGCGGGCCGGATCGGCCTTGAAGCTGGGCAGGTCGATGATCGTGTATTCGGGCAGGAAATCGGCAAGCGCGGCGGCTTCGGGGCGCACGAGCAGCGTGCGGATGAACAGGCTGTGCCAGGCGAATTCGGTAATGACGCGGACGTTGACGCGATATTCGGGCTGCGACCCGCCGAACAGATCCTGGACGAACAATGTTTCACGGGCGGCGAGCGCGGCGGCGAAATCGGCCTTGATGGTGGCGAACTGCGCCGGGGTGATCGACTTGTTCTTGTCCCACCAGATGACGCCATCGGTGGCGGCGTCGCGCACGATGAACTTGTCATTGGCGCTGCGCCCGGTGTGCTTGCCGGTTTCGACAACGAACGCGCCATCCTTCGACAACAGGCCTTCGCCGCGTTGCACGGCCATTTCGATCAGCGGGGCGGTGCCCAGGTTCCAGTGGAGCGCGGCGCCGGTTTCATAGCCCTGTGCGGACAGGCCATGATGAGAAACGGTCGATGCTGGCACGCGCCAATTCCTTCCTTGTACGTCGGCGGCAGCGGGCCGCCCGATTGCAACGGATGCCGTCGTTGCGGCAACGATCTCCCCGATACGGTGGCGCATAACGAAGCGATGCCGGTTCGTCAAAATGCTTGTGGCCGGGCAATGGTCAATCGACGGGCCGGCTTGCGTTTGACGGCGCACGGCGCGACAAGATGGCGTCATGTCCGCAAGTGTTTCTTCCCCGCCTGCCAGCGCCCCGGTGATCGCGCTGGTCGATGACGATCGCAACATCCTCACCTCGGTGTCGATCGCGCTGCAGGCCGAAGGCTTTGTGGTGCGGATGTATTCGGACGGCGATACCGCGCTGCGCGGCCTTTTGGAAAACCCGCCCGATCTTGCCGTGCTCGATATCAAGATGCCGCGCATGGACGGGATGGAGGTGCTGCGCCGCCTGCGCGAAAAATCGCAGGTGCCGGTGATTTTCCTCACGTCGAAGGATACCGAGATCGACGAGGCTCTCGGCCTGGCGATGGGTGCCGACGATTATATCGGCAAGCCGTTTTCACAGCGCCTGCTCATCGAGCGGATTCGGGCCGTGCTGCGCCGGGTCGCCAACCGCAATGCACCGGCGGAAAGCCCCGGCGACGTGCCGGCGGGGGAACCGATCATCCGCGGCCGGCTGACGATGGACCCGGCGCGCCACCGCGTCACCTGGGATGCCGGCGCCGGGCGGCGCGGCGATGTCGCGCTGACGGTCACCGAATTCATGATCCTCGAAACACTGGCGAGCCGGCCCGGCTTCGTGAAGTCGCGTGACCAGTTGATGGATGCGGCGTATCAGGACGATGTGTATGTCGATGATCGCACCATCGACAGCCACATCAAGCGATTGCGCAAGAAGTTCCGCGCCGTCGATCATGATTTCAAGGGGATCGAGACCCTTTACGGTGTCGGCTATCGCTTCAACGAGGAATAGTGCCGAACCTGCGCCCCTGCCGGGGGAAGTGCAGGAATGGCGGCGCGGCCTGGGCTTCGGCTCGCTGCGGGCGCGCATCTTTGCGGTCAATATCGTCGCCGTCATCGTGCTGGCGATCATGCTGCTCTATCTCGATACGGTGCGCTCGCGGTTGCTCGATGAACGCACCGCCGCGCTGGCGGGCCAGGCGACCATAATTGCCCGGCTGGTGTCACCATTGCCGCCGCGCGCGACCATCGATGCACTGGAAGGCCAGGACTTTGCGCGCGGCACGCGGCTCCGTTTCTATGGTGCCGACGGGACGTTGTTTGCCGATAACTGGCGACGGCCGGGCGTGCGCCGCTTTGCCATTGTCGATCCGTCCAGTGACCCCTGGCGGCGCCGATCGGCCAAGACGATCGATCGCCTGCTCGAAACGCTCGGATCGTTCGGCCAACTGCCGGCCTATGCCGAAGCGCCCGTCGACACGGGCCGGCACTGGACCGAGATCGAGCGGAGCCGGATCAATAGCGCGCCGGTGACAATGTTGCGCCGGGCGCGTGACGGATCGTTCATCATCACCGCCGCGGCGCGCGTCGGCGGCGGCGAAATCGTTCATCTGACCGACAATGCCGGCGACCTTACCCGCATCCTGCGCGCCGAGCGCCTGACCAGCTTCTGGCTGCTGCTCGGCGTCACGGCGCTCACCCTTGGCCTGTCGTTCTACCTCGCCCGCACCATCGTGCGGCCGCTGCGCATGCTGGCCATTGCGGCGCACCGGGTCAGGCTCGGGCGATCGCGCGAAGTCATTGTGCCGCGGCTGCCCGATCGGCGCGATGAACTGGGCGCGCTGGCGCGGGCGCTGTCGGACATGTCGATCGCGCTGCGCCACCGGATCGATGCGACCGAGGCCTTTGCCGCCGATGTCGCGCATGAACTGAAGAACCCGCTGGCGTCGCTGCGCAGCGCGGTCGATGTCCTCGAAACGGTGGAACAGCCTGAACTGCGCGCGCGGTTGACGGCGGTGATTCGCGATGATGTCGGCCGGCTCGACCGCCTGATCACCGGCATTTCCGAAGCGAGCCGTCTCGATGCCGAACTGTCGCGATCCCGCTTTGAAACGGTCGATGCCGGGGCGCTGTGTGCCGGGCTGGTGGCGGCCTATCGCACCGCCGGGCTGCCGGCCGGGGTGGCGCTTGAATATCTGCCGCCGCTGGTTGGCGCGGCGCCGGTGTTCGGCGATCCGGCGCGGCTGGCGCAGGTGCTGCGCAACCTCATCGACAATGCCCTGTCGTTTTCGCCGGTGCCGGGCATGGTGCTGGTATCGGCCGAAACCGCACCGGGGCGGGTGTTCGTGCGCGTCGATGACCAGGGGCCGGGGGTGCCGGCCGAAAACCGCGGTGATGTCTTCAAGCGCTTTTATTCGCAACGCCCCGATTCGGAAGATTTCGGGCGCCATTCGGGGCTGGGCCTGTCGATCGCCGGGGCGATCATCGAGGCGCATGGCGGCAGCATCCGGGTCGATGATCGCCCCGGCGGCGGCGCGCGCTACACTGTCGAACTGCCGGCCATCTGATGACGGCGCCGCCGACCGTGCACGCAACGGCGGTGGCGCTCGGCGGGCGCTGCGTCCTGTTGCTCGGGCCATCGGGGGTCGGCAAATCCGACCTGGCGTTGCGGCTGGTCGATCGTGGCTGGCGGCTGGTGGCCGATGATCGTGTTGTTCTTGCCCGGGAAAATTCCTGCTTGTGGGCGAGCGCGCCGCCGGTGCTGGCCGGGCTGATCGAAGTGCGCGGTGTCGGCATCGTGCCCGAACCGGCGCTGGCGCGGGCGCGGGTGGTGCTGGCGCTCGACCTGGGGTTGCCGCCCGATCGCCTGCCCGATCCGCCCCGGCGCGATTTCGGCGGGGTCATGCTGCCGTGCCTCGGTTTCGATGCGGCTGCCGAATCGGCGGTGCTCCGCGTCGAACGGGCTTTGCGTGCGCACGGCGACGGCGTATCAACCGCGGCTGTGACCGACCCCGCGCCTCCTGTTTTTGCGGCTCCGCCGTTGCCCATTGCGGCTCCGCCGTTGCCCATTGCGGCTCCGCCGATGCTGATCATCAGCGGCATGTCGGGTGCCGGCAAATCGACGGCGCTGAAGGCGCTGGAGGACCTTGATTACGAAGCGGTCGACAATCTGCCGCTCGGGCTGGTCGAGACCCTGCTCGCGTCGGCCGAAGGCGGCGATGGCCCGCCGCGGCCATTGGCGTTCGGTATCGATACCCGCACCCGGGCGTTCGATGCCGATGCGCTGGCGGCGCGGCTGCGTACGCTGCGCGGCGAAGGCGTCGATATCCGGTTGATCTATCTCGATTGCGCCGATGACGAACTGGTCAGGCGCTTTTCCGAAACGCGGCGCCGTCACCCGCTCGCCGCCGATCGCCCCGCCGCCGATGGCGTGGCACGCGAACGCGAGCTTACCCAGCCGCTCAAGCGCTGGGCCGACATGGTGATCGACACCACCGATTTGTCGGTGACCGACCTGCGCCGGCGCATCGCCGAACGGCTGGGGCGCGGCGGGCAGCATCCGCTCACGGTGACGCTGCAATCCTTCGGCTTTGCGCAAGGCCTGCCGCGCAATGCCGATCTGGTGTTCGACATGCGCTTTCTTGCCAACCCGCATTGGGACATGGCACTGCGGCCACTGACCGGCGAGGACCCGGCGGTGGCGGCGTTCGTGGCGCGTGATCCGGCCTATGCACCGGCGATCGATCGCATTGCCGATCTGCTGCTCACCTTGCTCCCCGGCTATGGGCGCGAGGGCAAGGCCTATCTGACCATCGCCATCGGCTGCACCGGCGGCCGGCACCGCAGCGTGGCGGTTTCGCGCGAATTGCAGTTGCGGCTGGTGGCCGCCGGCCATGCGCCGTTGCTCGTTCACCGCGATGTCGGCAAGCACGGCAATGACGCCGCCATATTGACAGCAGCCCCCGGAACGGGTGAGCAGGGCGCCGCATGATTGGTCTTGTCCTCGTCACCCATGGCCGCCTGGCCGCCGAATTCCTGGCTGCGACCGAACATGTCGTCGGGCCGCAGCCGCGAATCGAAGCGATCTGCATCGAAGCCGAAGACGATATGGAGTTGCGCCGCGCCGAAATCGCCGCCGCCGTGGTGCGCTGCGATGACGGGCAGGGCGTCATCATGCTGACCGACCTGCTCGGCGGCACGCCATCCAACCTCGCCATTTCGTTGATGGGGCCGAACATCGACGTCATCGCCGGGGTCAATCTGCCGATGCTGATCAAGCTGGCAAGCGTGCGCAAGATGATGACGGTCCCCGCCGCGGTCGAAGCCGCGCAGGAAGCCGGTCGCAAATATATCGCCGTTGCCTCCAAGATGCTGGGCGAAGCCGCTTGACCGCCGCTGCTGCGATGCCGGTCGGCCCCGTCACGGTGCCGATCACCAACAAGCGCGGCCTGCACGCCCGCGCCAGCGCCAAGTTCGTCACCATGGCGAGCGGCTTCGATGCCGAAGTGACCGTCAGCCATGATGGATCGAGTGTCACCGGCACGTCGATCATGGGGCTGATGATGCTCGCCGCCGGTATCGGCGACAGCATCGAGATTTCGGCGACCGGCCCGGAAGCGCAAGCCGCTGTCGCCAAACTGACCGGCCTCGTTATCGACAAGTTCGGCGAAGAATAGCGCAGGCTGGCGGCGTCGTTCTGCGCCGCTGCCCAAACGTGCTTTTCGGCGGCTTGCTCGACAATGCCGGGCGCTTCTACCAGTGTCGGTCCCATGAAATCCTCCTCGCACGTTCAACCTCCGGCCTGGCCGTTCCTGGCCTGGCTGGCAGTGGGGCTGGCCGGCGTTGCGGCACCGGCGCTGGCCATGCTGATGCAAGTGGGTGCGCCGGCACCGGCACCGCTGGCGCTGGTCGGCGGCCCGATCCTGGCCGTGGGCCTGATGGGCACTGGCATGATCGCCGCCGCCGCTGCCGGGCGCCTGTGGATCGGCGTCGTTCTTGCCCTGCTGACCGGGGCCGGCCTGATGGTGTTGGCGCGAGCGCTGGGCCTGCCAGCCCTGCCACACCCGGTCTCGACCGCGCTTGCCATCAGCATCGCCAGCATCAGCTTTGCCGCACGGGGCCGCCTGTTTGCCCGCTCCGCCGGCAACAAGGGCTGGTTGATCGCGGTATTGGTGGTCGCTGGCGAGGCAGCGATGCTGTTGACAGCCCTGGCCCGGCCGGGCGCGTTGCCGGACTGGCTGCTGGTGCTGTTGCCCGCGCAATGGGCCACCACCGCGATCCAGACGGCGTTGACCGGTACCGGCACCCGCGCGGCAAGTTCAGCCTTGCTCGCACTGGCCGGCACCGCGGCGGTGACGCTGCTGGTGGCCCGGCTGTGGCCAAGCCGCTGGCCCTATGCGCTGATGTTCACGGCGTGGCTCGGCCTGTCGGCGCTGGTCTGGCATCGGCCTGGCCCGCCGATGCCCCGCGCCGATCTCGCCATCGCTGCCGCACCGGCCGGACCGATTGCGCCCATCGCCAGCACGGCGCCCGATGCCGCAACCGCCAGCGCGCTCGCCCGCATCGAGCGCCAGCTTGAAAAATGGCCGGCGGCAGCCGTTCCGGACCTTGCCCAACGGGCCCGCAACCTGCTGCTGATCGCTGCCGTGGCCGATCTGTATGATACCGAACCGCTGCAATCCCACCTGCCACGGCTGGTCGCGGCCGAATTGAAGGCGCGCCTGCCCGACAAGGGCCGCGCCGCCATCCTCTCCGCCATTGCCGCCGATCCTGCCGCCGGCAGTGTCGCTGCCCGGGAAACCCTGGCCGAACTGGGCCTGCCGGCCAATGTGGGGGATGAAGCACCGGTGCGGAACCGGATGGGGCTGTACGCAGCGCGGTTGCAGGGGAAATAGCCGCCGACGAACGGGTGCATTTGATCCCGCTTGTGATCGGGCACGATGCGTGAGGTGGCCCCGCCTGTTCGGACAGTCTGGCGAGCTAGCTTTCTTCGAGGGCATCCGTAAACGTTTTGCGCCACCAGATTACGTCCTGCTGTGCGATATTGTCCATCATCGGCCGCCAGCGATCGATCCGTTCGTCGCGCGGCATGGCCTTGGCGGTGGCAATGGCGTCCGCCATCTCCTCCGGGCTGTGCGGATTGACGAGCAAGGCGTCAACGAGCTGTTCGGCCGCGCCCGCAAAGCACGACAGGATCAACACGCCCGGGTCGTCAGGATCCTGGGCGGCGACATATTCCTTGGCGACAAGGTTCATGCCATCGCGCAACGGCGTCACCAGGCCGATCCGGGCAGCGCGATAGATGCCTGCCAGCTGCTCGCGGCGATAGCCCTTGTTGACATAGCGGATCGGCACCCATTCGGCATCGGCATATTCACCGTTGATCCGCCCCGAAAGCCCGTCGAGGGTGGCCCGGATCTCCTGATAGCTTTGAAGCTCTCCGCGCGAAGGCGGGGCAATCTGCAGCAGAAAGATCTTCCCCTCCTCCTCAGGGCGCGTCGACAGGAACCGCTCATAGCCAAGGAAGCGTTCTTGCAGGCCCTTGGAATAGTCGAGCCGGTCCACGCCGACGATCATTGTCCGGCCGTTGGCGCTGGCAATCATGCGGGCGTGCATCTCACGCGCGACATCGCCATTGGCACTGGCGACGAAATCACCGGCATCGATCCCGATGGGGCACGCCATCAGCCGCAGCGAATGTCCTTCGAAAACCAACACGCCGTCATCGCCGATGTCGATGCCCAGTTCGGCGCGGACATAATCGAGGAACGCGGCAAGCGAATCCTGGGTCTGGAACCCCACGACATCATAGGAAAACATCGATGTCACCAGTTCGCGGTGCCCCGGCAGCGACAGCATCAAGCGCATCGGCGGCCACGGAATGTGGAGAAAAAAGCCGATGCGGTTCCGGCAACCCCGATCGCGCAAGCGCGCGGCCAGCGGAAACAGGTGATAATCATTGACCCAGACAAGGTCGTCGGTCTCGATCAGCGGCAAGACGGTATCGGCAAAGCGCATGTTGACGCGCGCATAGCCGCCGGCAAACCCGCGTTCGAATTCGGCGATGTCGATGCGATAGTGGAACAGTGGCCAAAGCGTCCGGTTGGCGTAGCCATTGTAATATTCGTCGACGTCCTGCACCTCGAGGTCGATCGTCGCGGTCGTCACGCCGCATGCCTGCTGGATGTCGACCTTGCCGGTAAAGCTGTCCGTTTCCTGGCCGGACCAGCCGAACCAGATGCCGTCGCTTTCGCGCAGCGCTGCCGACAGCGCCACGGCCAACCCGCCCTGGGCGCCGTCGCCCTTCGACGTCGGGGCGGAAACCCGGTTCGAAATGATGATCAGGCGGCTCATCGTACGGCGCTCCACGGCTTGCTGAGCAGGGTTGCGCAGTTGATCAGTCCCACCAGCGAATAGGTTTGCGGATAATTGCCCCACAATTCCCCGGTCTGCGGATCGATATCCTCCGACAGCAGCCCGGCGGCAGTGCGCCGCGCCATCATCTCTTCGAGCAGCGCGCGAGCGTCGCTGTCGCGTCCCGTCGCATGCAGCGCCTCGATCAACCAGAAGGTGCAGACGTTGAAGGCGGTTTCCGGCAGGCCGAAATCATCTTCGGTGGCATAGCGCAGCATGTGCGAGCCACGCCGCAGCCCCGCTTCGACCGCCGTCAGGGTCTCGCGGAAGCGGGAATCGTCGGGTGCCAGAAATCGCAGGTCGAGCAGCTGGATCAGGCTGGCGTCAAGATCGTCCCCGTCGAACGTCGCTGAAATGCGATGGCTGTCCGGTCGCCAGGCGGCGGTTTCGATGGTGTCCCGGATCGCATCGGCGCGCTCGAGCCACAGCGTGCGCCGACTAGCCAGCCCCAGCGTTTCGGCAGCGTTGGCGAGCCTGTCGCACGCCGCCCAGCACATCGCCGCCGAATAGGTATGGACATGGGCCCGGGTGCGCAGTTCCCACAAGCCGGCGTCGGGTTTGTCATGCGCCGCCCAGGCGCGTTCGCCGACGGCTTCCAGCGCCTCGAAATCCTCGATGCCGGCCATCCGAAACAGGCGCTGGTCGAAAAAGGCCTGGGCGTTGGACAGCACGATCTGGCCATAGGCATCGTGCTGGACCTGGCCATAGGCCTGGTTGCCGACACGGACCGGGCCCATGCCGCGATAACCGTTGAGCCCCGGCGCGATCCGTTCATCGAGCCGAGCTTCCCCCCCGACGCCATAAAGCGGCTGGATATGCCCGCCCCGGGCATTGTCGACGATGTTGCGGAGATATTCGAGATACGCCTCGAGCACGTCGAGCGCACCGAGGCGATTGAGCGCCTGGACGGTGTAATAGGCATCGCGGATCCAGCAATAGCGATAATCCCAGTTCCGTTCCGAACCTGCGTGTTCGGGGATCGACGTCGTCAGCGCCGCGACGATGGCGCCGGTTTCCTCGTGCTGGCACAGCTTGAGCGTGATCGCGGAGCGGATCACCGCCTGCTGCCAGTCGATCGGGGTCGCCAACCCCCGTACCCAGTGGCGCCATTCCGCGATCGTCTGCTCGAGCATGTCCTCGACCGTGCGCGGCAAGTCGCCTTCGAAACGCTCATCGGGGCCCAGGAAGAAATACAGCGGGCGCTCGACACGGAACAGGCGTTCATCCTCCACCCAGCCGATCGAGGCGTTGGTCGTCAGGCGCAGGGTCGTATCGTCAAGGACATAGCGGACATGGTTCGAGCCGCGGGTCCGTTCGGCGTCATGGCTGCCCCAGTCGCGCGCCGGGCGCAGCCGAACGCGGATACGCGCGCTGCCCGCAACGGGTCGCACGATCCGGACAAAGGCAACCGGGCGATAGATCCGGCCGGCACGGCCGAAGCGCGGGCAGAAATCGATGACCTCGACAATGTTCCCGTTATCATCGGCATGGCGCGTCACGAGCACCGGCGTGTTGCGGATGTAATGCTGCGTCGTGTTGGCGGTGGCTTCCAGATCGATCTCCCAGAAACCGCGCGCGCCGTCGCCGGCGCGGGGCTGGTCATCAAGGAGCGAGCAGAAAACCGGATCGCCATCGACGCGCGGCACGCACGCCCATGAAATGCGCCCGGCGCGATCGACCAGCGCGGAAACCTGGCAATTTCCGATCGGCCAGAGATCGAGTGTCGCGGTCATCGGATCGCCTCCCCTAGCCAGTGCCGCACCGCGGCGGGGTCGGGCAACCTGTAATCGGCCGCCGTTTCTCGCTGCGTCCCGACCAGAATGCCAAAGCCGCCGGCTGCCTTTGCCGCGATGAAGCCATGTTCATCGGTGGCATCGTCCCCGATGAATACCGGCCGGCCCGCGGTGGTGCCGCCATGGGCCAGGAAGCGCCCGACGGCCTGGCCCTTGTCGGTGCCGTGCGGGTGCAGGTCGAACACCATCTTGCCGGGCTGCACCGACAGGCCGAAGTCCCGGCCCAACCGGCGTGCCAGCGCCTCTGCCGTGGCGGCAAAATCGGGATTGCCGCGAAAATGCAGCGCCACCCCCTGGCTCTTTGCCTCGACGAGAACGCCCGGGTGCGCCGCGGCAGCCGCCAGCATCGCCTGTTCGACCTGATCGAGAGCGGCGGGACGTGCGCGCTGTTCGCTGTCGCCCTGAAACCGAAACTCGGCGCCATGGCTGCCCGAAAGGGCGAAACGCCCGGCAACCGGCCCGATCAGCCCGTCCAGCTGGGCGATCGAGCGGCCACTGACCACGGCCAGGCGAGCAGTGAACCGGGTCGCCAGGCTCGCGAGCAAATCGACCAGCGCCGTATCGACGACGATGGCATCGGGTGCATCGGCGATATCGACCAGCGTGCCGTCGAAATCGAGGAACAGGATCGCATCGGGCGGGCATTCGGCCGGTGCTGGCAACAATCGTGGCGGGTCCGGACGGTCGGACATTCACGTCTCCAAATCAGTTTGCCGGCAGCTGGCGGGCGATCGCAACCGGTCGGCGACATGCCAGCGGCTATGTCCTCAACGCCTGGGAACGATGAAGGTTGATGACGCAATTGCAATAATCGGCGCGACCGGCCGCCTCTATGGTGCGGCCGGCGGGTTTCAAGATCCGATCAGGGACGATGCCGGTGACGTTGCCGACCATGAAGGTCGAGGGGGCGGGTGGCCTGGGTGAGCCACTCACACTGGAAAGGGACTAGTCGAAACTGTTGTCGCGCAGCCGCTGCCTGTAGTCGGGAGCGTTTAGCGCACGCAACATCCGGTCTGCCTCGTCAAGCACCACGCGCCGGTTTGCGCCGGTCAACGCCCTGTCGGAAAGCTCCCGCAGATTGCCGACCTGGTTCATGAGCGCCATGATCCGTGAAGCTGTATCGCAGCTTGTGGCGACTTGGCCGATTGTAACGAGGAAATGCCGCGCCGCGATCACATCGCTCGAGACATATTGGGCGAGTGCACCCAAGCCCCGTGCGACATAATCCTCGAACGATGCCGGCCGGGTGATCAGCCGCAGTCGGCCCTCGTCATCGCTGTGCAGCCGGGCCGGCATGTCGCGCCGGGCCAATTCGGCCAGCGCCGCGCCCAGCCAATCGAGACAGGATTTCGCCGTGAAGGGATCATTGATGCCGGGCGACAAGGCGCGCGCTGCAATCTCGACGAGTTCATCGATCAGGAAATTGAGATCCTGCGATGGCGTGCGCCGCGAGCCGATGACAAAAGCACTTCGCAGCTGGTCTGCGCATGACGCTTCAAACGCGCCCGCCGCCGCGACTTCGAGCAGGACGGTAGCATCATGGGCGAAATCGCCTGCTGTGTGGACGAGCCGGAGTACCAGATTGGCCGACGCCGCCGTTTCGACAAGGACGCTTTTGTCGACAAGTTGGATGTAGCCGGTTTGCGTCGCCAGCACCTTGGCGCGTCTTGCCGTTTCGGTGTCGCTGGTTCCAGCGCTCAAAGCGGCAGGGATGCTTGCATCCTGGTCACCCGCTGCCGGTCGCCCGCCATCAAGAAGCGGGAATTTGTCGATGATCTCTGCCAGCAACCGGTCGCCGATCCGTTCGATGACGCTGTTGATGTGAATACGGCTTGGCACATGGTGAATGAAGTAGATCAGCACGGCCGTCGAACACAGCGCCAGCAACAGGCCGACCAGAACCGCCAGCTGCGGCACAAAGCCCTCGGCGCCGGGCGTTTCCCCCGGCGACCGGATCGTGCGCACGACGATCAGCGAATAGACGAAGGTGGCGATGAAGGTGCCCAGCGTCACCTGGTTGCCGCGATCCGCCATGAAGTTGCTGAGCAGGCGTGGGCCGTATTGGCCCGACGCGTAGACGACTGCCGCGATCGTCACCGAGAAGGTCGTACCGGCCACCCCGATCATCGAACCGCCGATCGACGACATCAGGCTGCGCGCGCCGTCGGGCCGGGCCGCGTAGAGCCACGGCAGGCGATCCATCCAGAGCGTCTCCTGGTGACTGTCGAGCCAGATCAGGGCGCCAGCGAGCAGCATTGCCGCGACCGCCATCAGCGACGGCACGAACCAATAGCTTTCGCGCAATCGTTCGGCGTTGCGGGTCAGCAGTGCCTTCACCTGGCTTCGCGCCGCAGGGCACGCTCGACAACAGCCTTGATCGTGCCGCCCTGCACCACGACCGAGAACAGCACGACGACATAGGTTGCAGCGAGAATAGTCGACCGCGCCGGCCCTTCCGGCAGCCCCAGCGCCAGCGCGATCGAGATGCCGCCGCGCAAGCCACCCCAGATCAACGTGACCGTCGCGACCGGTCCATAACGGTGGCGCGGCTGGATGGCCTTCAGCAGGACCACGACCGACGTCGCGCGGGCCGCCAGCGCCAGCGGGATTGCCGCGAGCCCCAGCACCAGAAGGCGGATGTCGCTGGGAATTGTCACGACTTCCAGCCCGATCAGCAGGAACAGCACGGTGTTGAGGATGTCGTCGATCAGGCCCCAGAATTTTTGCAGATAGTCACGGGTCGTCTCGCTCATCGCATGGGCAATGCCGGCATTGCCGACGATGAGGCCGGCCACCGCCATCGCAACGGGGCCGCTGACATGCAGCGGACGCGCGATCGCATAGCCGCCCATGACGACGGCAAGGCTGATCAGCACCTCGAGCTGGTAATCGTCGATCGATCGCATGGCGCGAAAGGCGATCCAGCCAAGGCCGAGACCGAGGAGGATGCCGCCGCCGGCTTCGATGGCGAACAGCCGGCCGGCGTCGGCAATCGAGAACGGGGTCCCCGACAGGGCGCTCTCGAGCAGGATGACAAAAACCACGACGCCGACGCCATCATTGAAAAGACTTTCCCCGGCCACGGTCGCCTCGAGCGTCGGTGAGACGCTGGTGCGCTTCAGAACGCCCATCACCGACACCGGGTCGGTCGGGCTGATGAGCGCCCCGAACACCAGGCACCAGATCAGCGGCAGATCGAAGCCGATAAGGCGCGCCAGCAGCAACAGCCCACCGCCGACCAGTACCGTCGACAGCACGACGCCAACGGTGCTCAGCACCAGGATCGGCCAGCGGCCGCGCGCCATCTCGCGCCAATCGACATGCAGCGCGCCGGCAAACAACAGGAACGACAGCATCCCATCCATCAGGGTCGTGTGAAAATCGATCTTGGCGATGAAGCCGACGATGTCATGGCCAATGCCGATACCGGGGACCAGCCGATCAACGCCCACCAGGATGAGTGACGCAACGGCACCCATGATGGTCATGCCGACCGACTGCGGCAGCTTCAGGAAGCGCAGGTTGAGATAGCCGAGCGCCGCCGCCAGCACGATCAGCAGCGCCGCAACATCAAAGGCCGTGAGCGTCTGGCCACCGATCATGAAATCCCATCCCCGATATCAGTTGCAAGGCGGAACCGCTGCCCGGCGACCGGTGCCGGCAGCGGCGCCACACCCTGGGCGCGCAGCAGCACCGCAATCGCCAACGCGCGGCGCTGCGACAGGTTCGGAAGCTTCGGCGCGTCGCCGGCCGGCAGGCCGGGAACGCCGAGCGACTGCATGTTCCAGCGTCGGGCCGCCCAGGCCGTGGCGGCAACCGCTTCCCGCGCGACGGCATCGAGCGCATCGTCATTGTCGGCAAAACCGATTTCGGGAAACGGCATCCGCGGCGGCACGATAGCGACCGACCAGCCCTCGGTCTCTGCCGCGGCCCGCGCCTCGAGCGCGCGATAGGTGGCGATGGTCGCGCCGGGCAGCGGCACCGCTGCCGCCGTCGCCCGGCGGTGATCGCGATCGATCGTCACATCCTGTTGGGGCACCCCCGTCACCAGCGCAATCAGCCGCGCGAGGGCGGTGGCGCGCTGCGCCTCGCTGGTCTGGGTATCGCTCGCCTGGCGCAGTTCCTCGCGCTGCGCTTCGAGCGCGCCTGCCCCTGCCGCCAGCAGGATCTGGTCGAGATCAAGATGGACGGGTCGTCCCAACCGTTCCGCCAGTGCCGACTGGATGACCGGCGTTCGCTGGATCGTCGCGCGCGGCGTGATGACCACGGCGCGTACAGCGAGCGGATTGCTGGCGAAATCGAGATCGAGCTGGGTCACGCGTGCCTTTGCGCCGAACCTGTCGACCAGCAGCGATCGCGCCTGCGAAACCGCCAGCGCCTCGCGGCCGATGCCATTGAGCGAGATGCCGAGCGGAATCGCCATGATGACGAACACCAGAGTCAGGATGATCGTCTGCGTCCAGCTTTGCCGGCGCGACAGGTGATGACCGAAACCATAAAAACGCGCCATCACCGTTGCCGACAGCGCGATGGTGATGAAGTTGGTGACGAACAGCGCAAAGGCACCGGCGCCGACGGGCATGTTGCGCGTGGCAATGCCATAGCCCACGACCGCCAGTGGTGGCATCAGCGCCGTCGCAATTGCGACGCCGACGACGGTTTCACCGCGGCCGCGGATCAGTGCGAAGGATCCGGCAAGGCCGGCAAACAGCGCCACCAACAGATCGAACAGATTGGGCCGGGTCCGCGAAACGATCTCGGGCGTCGGCGCCTGCAGCGGCGAGATGGCGACAATGAGCGCCGTAAAGGCCACCGCCACCGCCGCACCGATGGCGAGCGCCGTCAGCGACCGTCGCAGCTCGGCAAAGTCGAACAGCGCAAGGCTGAATCCGAAACCGATGATCGGGTTCATCAGTGGCGAGATCAGCATCGCGCCGATCACGACCGCCGGCGACGACAGCAGCAGACCCAGCACGGCAATGCCCGCCGACATCATCGTCATGAAGGCGAAACGCGGCGACCAGCCGCTCTCCTCGACGATGCGCTGGACGATCGCTTCATGGTCGATGGGGCCGACGATGGTGCGACGCCACCAACGGTACAGCGGCACCTGCTCCAGCCCCTCGGGCCCGTCACGGGTCTGGCTTGCAGGGGTGATGGGATCGAGCATGGGACTGGATTTGACCGCTTTTCGAGGCAAAGGAAACGACTTAATGTCCTTTCGAACCGGGCTGGTTACCGGCAAGCCTATTCGGCCGGGGCGCCGATTGCCGCTGCGACCAGGCACACCAGCCCCACCGCGGTGACGCCGGCATAGCCGGCAAACGTGCCGACACCGGTGCGTCGCGCAACCAGCCAGGCGATCAGGCACTGCAATGCGTAGAACAACGCGAAGACGCGCGACGACACCGCGATGATCTGAAAGGGATCGGTGAGCCAGACAATGGCGACGGCGAGGCCCGAAGCGAGCATGTAAGACACCGGCACCGACAAGCGTCGGCGCGTCAGTTCGTTCAGCAGCCCGCTCGAACCAATGGAATCGGCGACCGCTGCACTCAATTGCGCCGTCACTGCGCCGACAAGCACGAACAGCCCCAGTGGCGCCGCAACGATCCGCATCACATCGATAATGCCGGCAACACCTTCCGCATTGGCGGCGCTGCCCAGCAAGGGCGTCAGCAGCGCCAGGAAAGCAAGGTAGATCGCCGCCGACACCAGCTGAGCGATCTTCATGGTCCTGACCCGCAGCGCCTGGTCAAATTCGTTGCCGAGGTAGCGCGACGTTTCGAACCCCTGAACGGTGATCAACAGTCCGAGAAGCAACGGAAGGCTGGCTATGGAGAATTGGGCCGGCGGCAGGGGCTCGGCGCTTCCCGGCTCCAGCAACCACCAGCAGCCCAGCCCGACCAGCATCCCCGCAATGATCCCGATTTTGATAGCGACCGTACCGTGCGCAATATGTTCAACCCGGCGAACCCCCCCGATGAACACCAGCACGGCCAGTACGATGATCAGAAGGGTCACCAGCAGGTTCGACGCGAGCGCGTGCGGCATCCCGGTTTCGGGAAGATATTCGAGGACGAACTCGGCGAGCAGCTTGAGATAATAGGCGACCGACACGGCATAGGCGCCCGCCAGCGCCAGTTGGGCGATGCGCGCCCACCACAGGATCGAATCCTGGGGCGCCGCCGTTTGCGCGAAATTCTCGAAGTGAATGATGTTGAAGCGAATGACAGCGCCAACGGCATAGGCAATTGCCAAAAGCGCCGCCATGGCCACGATCGCACCGCTACCGAATTCCTTGGCCAGCAAAGGTCCGCAAATCAGAAATCCGCTGCCGATGATCGACGCCAGGGGCGTAACGGTGGCGCGCCAGCTATCACCGCGCGCGAACCGGCCAAAACTCAAAAAAGCAGCGATCGCCAGAGCAACGACGAGACTAACGCTGGTGATAAACAATATCTGTTCCTCGCAACGTCGCGCATGGCATGAACGGGTATTCGGCATTTCATAGCAGTCGATGCCGATTTGACGACAGCCGATTTTCCGATGCCGCCGGTATCTTTACGGTACCGCCCCGATTTCGAAACCGGTCTTGTCATGCCGGGCGAACCTGTCGACGATGTCGGCACTTGCGGCATTATAGCCCAGCATCGACATCTTGCAGCCATCACGGCGCAGACGCGCGACGACCATGCCTTGGGGGAATTTGTGTAACAGTTTTGTGTAACAGTCTCGCCGCCGATTTTTCCCGAAATTTTGGGGATTTTCAGCCGATCGTCGATCAGCATTGTGTAAAAGCGTTGTGTAACAGACGCGCTGAGGGAACCGTCTTGAGGACGATTTCCCAGCATTTTCAGCATGTTCGTGAATAGTGGTGCCCGGAAGAGGACTCGAACCTCCACGCCCTTGCGAGCGCCAGCACCTGAAGCTGGTGCGTCTACCAATTCCGCCATCCGGGCACGGGGTAGGAGCGGCGGGTTAGGGGGCGGCGGCGGGCTTGTCAATCGACACTGTGCAGAAAGGCTGCCGAAAATTCGGTCGATGTGACGCAAGACAACGACCGAGACAGGCGCAAGCACCCGCGCTAAAGGGCTGGCATGACCCATATCCTTTCAACGCTGGCGCCGGGCGCGCTGGTTACCGTCGTTGGCGGCTCTGGCTTTCTGGGCCGCTATATCGTCCAGCGCCTGGCCGAGGCCGGGTTGCGGGTGCGGGTGGCGGTGCGCCACCCCGAAACCGCGCTGTTCCTGAAACCGCTGGGTGGGCTGGGGCAGATCCAGTTGGTGCACGGGAATATCACCTCCGATGCGCAGATGGCGGCGGCATTCGATGGCGCATCGGCGGGGGTCAACCTGGTCGGCATCCTCGCCGAATCGGGCAAGCAGCGGTTCGATGCCGTGCAGGCGCAGGGCGCCGGGCGGGCGGCGCAGGCGGCGTCGGCGGCCGGCGTGCGCCAGTATGTGCAGATCTCCGCCATCGGCGCCGATGCCGCGTCGCCGGTGCCCTATGCGCGCAGCAAGGCGCAGGGCGAAGCCGCGGTGCTCGCGGCGATCCCGACCGCGACGATTTTGCGGCCCAGCCTGGTCGTCGGGCCGGAAGACCAGTTTCTCAACCGCTTTGCTGCCATGGCGCGGCTGTCACCGGTATTGCCGGTCATCGCCGGCGATAGCCGTTTCCAGCCGGTGTTCGTGATGGATGTCGCCGATGCCGTGGTCGCCGCGCTCGACAGCCCGGCGGCGGCGGGGCGCACCTATGAACTGGGCGGGCCCGATGTGCTCAGCTTTCGCGCCATCCTCGCCATGATCAACACCGAAACCCGGCAGCGCCGCACCCTGGTCGAAGTGCCGGCGGGGATCGCCACGCTGATGGGCAAGATGGGCGATTTGCTGCCCTTCATGCCGATGAATTCGGACCAGCTTGTCATGCTCGGCAAGGACAATATCGTCGGCCCGGGCATGCCGGGGCTCGCCGATCTGGGCGTGCTGCCGACTCCGATGGCAGCGTTCGTGCCGGCGATGCTCGAGCGCTATCGCCCGAGCGGCCGCTTCAACCAGAATGCGCCCGGGGCCTGAGGCCAGGGTCGGCGCGGAGTTTTCATGCAGCAAAGCCTTTTGGACGTCATCCTGCTCGGCATCGTCGAAGGCCTGACCGAGTTCCTGCCGGTGTCGTCGACCGGGCATCTCATCCTTGCCGGCGAGCTTTTGGGCTACAAGGGCGAAGGCAATGCCACCTTTGAAATCGCCATCCAGTCGGGGGCGATCCTGGCGGTCGTGGTTGCCTATTGGCGGCGCTTTCGGGATGTCGCCGTCGGTCTGTTCGGGCGCGAGGCCGGCGCCTTTGCATTTACCCGCAACATCGTGCTCGGCTTCGTGCCCGCCGGCATTGCCGGGGTGTTGTTCATCAAGGCCTTCGAAGCGATGCTGCTCAGCCCGATGACGGTGGCGGTGGCGCTGATCATCGGCGGCTTTGCCATCCTGTGGATCGAAAAGACCGCGCCGGCGCCGGTGATCGACAGTGTCGAGACGATGCCGACGCGATCCGCGCTGCTGGTCGGCATCGGACAGTGCGTGGCGATGATCCCCGGGGTGTCGCGGTCGGGGGCGACGATCATGGCGGCGATGCTGTTGCGCATCGACCGCAAGACGGCGGCGGAATTCAGCTTTTTCCTGGCGGTGCCCACCATCGGCGGTGCCACGGTGTTGTTGCTCTGGAAAAACCGCGACAGCCTTGATGTCAGCCAGTTGAACGATATCGCCATCGGGTTCGGCGTTTCGTTCATTGTCGCCCTGGCGGTCGTGAAGGGTTTTGTCGCGATCGTCAGCCGCTTCGGCTTTGCGCCTTTTGCCTGGTACCGGATTGTTGTCGGCTCGGTGGCGCTGGTCTGGTTGCTCGCAAGATAGGGCCGATAGCGGACAAGTTTCGCTGGGAAGCCCGGCTCATTCGCATCGGCGACGATCTTATAGGTAAGTAAAGCTGACCTATATACGATAATTCGCGTGACTCCCCGTGCCGAAGCGGTTACCTCCCGGCGTCGAAAAGGGGTGACAGCGATGGCCGAGATCAAGATGCTGCAATTCACCAGCGCGCAGCAAGCCTATCCGGTCAAGCGCGCCGCCGATGATCGCACGCAGGATTTCCTCGAAATCGCGCGGCCTTATATCATTGCCAAGGCCGAGGAGCAGGCGTCGCGCTGTTCGCAATGCGGCGTGCCCTTCTGCCAGGTGCATTGCCCGCTGCACAACAACATCCCCGATTGGCTCAAGCTGACCGCCGAAGGCCGGCTGGAGGAAGCCTATGAACTATCGGCAGCGACGAGCACCATGCCCGAGATTTGTGGTCGCATCTGCCCGCAGGACCGGTTGTGCGAGGGCAATTGCGTCATCGAAAAAGATTTCGGCAGCGTCACCATCGGTGCGGTGGAAAAATTCATCACCGATACCGCCTGGGAAAATGGCTGGGTCAAGCCGGTGCGGATCATCGCCGATCGGTCGGCGCAATCGGTCGGCATCATCGGTGCCGGCCCGGCCGGGCTGACCACCGCCGAATATCTGCGCACCAAGGGCTATGCGGTGCATGTCTATGATCGCTACGACCGCGCCGGCGGCTTGCTGACCTATGGCATTCCGGGTTTCAAGCTGGAAAAGCCGGTGGTGATGCGCCGCGTCGACCGGTTGAAGGACGCCGGCATCGTCTTCCATCATGATTTCGAGGTCGGCCGCGACGCGTCGCTCGCCGAATTGCGCGAACGCCACGATGCACTGCTCGTCGCCACCGGCGTCTACACGCCGCGCGCCGTCGCCGTGCCGGGGGCCGATGGCGCCAATGTCCTCGATGCGCTTGATTATCTCACCGCGTCGAACCGCGCCGGCTTTGGCGACACGGTGCCCGATGCGGGGCGCTTCGATGCTGCCGGCAAGCATGTCGTCGTTATCGGCGGCGGCGATACCGCGATGGACTGCGTGCGCACGGCGGTACGGCAGGGGGCGGTGAGCGTGAAGTGCCTCTATCGCCGCGATCGCACCAACATGCCGGGGTCGATGCGTGAAGTCGCCCATGCCGAGGAAGAAGGCGTGGAATTCGTCTGGCTCGCCGCGCCCGCGTCGATCACGCCGGGCGCCGTCCGCGCCAGTCGCATGCGGCTCGGCCAGGCCGGGCCCGATGGCCGGCGGGCGCCCGAGGTCGATCCCGGCGGCGATTTCATCGCGTCGGCCGATCTTGTCATCAAGGCGCTGGGCTTCGATGCCGAAGATCTGCCCGGGCTGTTCGGCGCGCCCGACCTGTCGGTGACGCGCTGGGGCACGCTGCGCGTCGATCACAAGACAATGATGACGTCGCTGCCCGGTGTGTTTGCCGCGGGTGATATCGTCCGCGGTGCCTCGCTCGTTGTCTGGGCGGTGCGCGATGGCCGTGACGTGTCGGTCCAGATGCACCAGTATTTGCGCGCCCGGCTGGGCGTTGCCGCGGTTGCGGCCTGAGGAGACGAACCGATGCTCAATCTGATCACTGCCGTTGTCATGGCCGCTTCGCCCGCAGCGGCGCCGCCGCCCGTCGATCCCGCCACCATGGCGGCCGCCACGGTGCTCGTGAAGCAGCTCGATGTGCGCGGACAGCTCAACAAGGTGATGGCGCAGAATGTCGCCGCGATGCGCAGCGGTTATGCGATGCGCGCGCAACTGGCGCAGCAGCCAGGCTTTGTGCAGGCCTATCAGGCCAACAAGGCAAAGTTCGATCCGGCGTTGCAGAAAGCCGGCGTGATCCAGGCCGAAATCGCTCAAAAAGTCATCGCTGCCAATCTCGATGCCGTCGTTACCGAAGCGGCGCGCGCTTATGCCCGCAGCTACACGACGGCCGAACTGAAGGGCCTCGCCGATTTCTATCGCTCCCCGCTCGGCAAGGCGCTCTACACCCGCCAGGGCAAGGTGACTGCTGAAATGGGGCGCGCCTCGGCGCAGATCATCGGTGGCAAGCTCGATGCCGCCATGAAGGCCAATGCGCCGCGCCTCAAGGCCGCGCTCGCGCCGCTCAACAGCCCGGCAAAGTAAGGACGGCGGCATGACCACTCCCTTCACCGCTTCGGCCGCCGAACGCGCCCGCATTGCCGATATCGGCATGTACCGCCCCGACATGGAATCGGATGCCTGCGGCGTCGGGTTGATCGCGGCCACCGATGGCAAGCCGTCGCGCCGCGTCGTGGTGGCGGGCATCGAGGCGTTGAAGGCAGTCTGGCACCGCGGTGCGGTCGATGCCGATGGCAAGACCGGTGATGGCGCCGGCATCCATGTCGAATTGCCGCTCGATTTCTTCCACGAACATATCGGCCGCGCCGGGCATGCGCCCAAGCCCAACCTGCTGGCTGTCGGCCAGGTTTTCCTGCCGCGCACCGATCTGGCCGCGCAGGAAACCTGCCGCACCATCGTCGAATCCGAAATCATCGGTTTCGGCTACAAGGTCTATGGCTGGCGCCAGGTGCCGGTCGACGTCTCGGTGATCGGCGACAAGGCGATGTTGTCGCGCCCCGAAATCGAACAGATCATGATCGCCGGGCCGCTCGCCGATCCGGCGCTTGGCGCGCAAGGCAAGGCCGAGGCGATCGAGGCGTTTGAAAAGGACCTGTATCTCATCCGTCGCCGCATCGAGAAAAAAGTCATCGAAAGCCAGACGCAGGGCTTCTACATCTGCTCGCTGAGCGCGCGCTCGATCATCTACAAGGGGCTGTTCCTCGCCGAGGAACTGTCGGTTTTTTATCCCGACCTGATGGACGAACGCTTCACCTCGCGCTTCGCCATCTATCACCAGCGCTACAGCACCAATACCTTTCCGCAATGGTGGCTGGCGCAGCCGTTCCGCTGCCTCGCCCATAATGGCGAGATCAACACGGTGCGCGGCAACACCAACTGGATGAAAAGCCACGAAATCAAGATGGCTGCGGCGGCCTTTGGCGAACATTCGGAGGATATAAAGCCGCTGATCCCGGCGGGCGCGTCGGATACCGCGGCGCTGGATGCCGTGTTCGAAGCCTTTGTGCGCTCGGGCCGCGACGCGCCGACCGCCAAGCTGATGCTCGTTCCCGAAGCCTGGGCCAAGGATGACAGCCTGCCCGAAACGCACCGGGTAATGTATGCCTTTTTTGCCAGCGTCATGGAGGCCTGGGACGGGCCGGCGGCCTTGGCGATGACCGATGGCCGCTGGGTCGTGGCGGGTCTTGACCGCAATGCGCTGCGGCCGATGCGGTATTGCCTGACACGCGACGGACTGCTCGTCACCGGCTCGGAAGCCGGGATGGTGGTCATTCCCGAAACCGATATGGTGATGAAGGGGGCGCTCGGCCCCGGCGAAATGATCGCGGTCGATCTCGATGGCGATGGTATCGGCACGCTCGGCGCCAGCGGCCCGCGTTTCTATACCGATCGCGAGATCAAGGACCGTATCGCCGCCGCGCATGATTATGCCGCGATGGTGGCGGGCTTCACCACTTTCACGTCGATGAAGGGCCATGATGGCGCCCAGCCCGGCGCGCACTACAGCCGTGATGAACTGCGCCGCCGCCAGGTTGCTGCCGGCCAGACCATGGAAGACATGGAACTGCTGCTCAGCCCGATGGTCGACGATGCCAAGGAAGCCATCGGCAGCATGGGCGATGATGCGCCGCTGGCGGTGATTTCGGAAAATCCGCGCAACCTGTCGCATTTTTTCCGGCAGAACTTCAGCCAGGTCACCAACCCGCCGATCGACAGCTTGCGCGAAACCCGGGTGATGAGCCTGAAGACGCGCTTTTCCAACCTCGGCAACATCCTCGATGACGACGCCCGCCAGGAAGGTGTGATGGTCATCGACACGCCGGTGATGACCAACAAGGGCTGGGAAGTGCTGAAGGCGCATTTCGGCAAGCAGGTTGCCGAGATCGATTGCAGTTTCGACATCCTTGGCGGGCCGGAAGCATTGCGCTCGGCGATCGCCCGGGTGCGTGCCGAGGCCGAAACCGCGGTGCGTTCGGGCAAGAGCCAGCTTTTCCTGACCGACGAACACCAGTCGGCAACGCGGATGGGGATCAGCATGATCCTCGCCACAGCGGGCGTGCACACGCATCTGGTGCGCAAGGGCCTGCGCACCTTTGCCTCGATCAACGTGCGCGCCGCCGAAGCGCTCGACACGCATTACTTCGCGGTGCTGATCGGGGTGGGGGCGACCACCGTCAACGCCTATCTGGCGCAGGAAGCCATTGCCGATCGCCATGCCCGCGGCCTGTTCGGGGCGCGACCGTATGACGACTGCGTCGCCCGCTACAAAAAGGCGGTCGAGGACGGACTGCTCAAGATCATGGCCAAGATGGGCATCGCCGTCATCTCGTCGTACCGTGGCGGCTATAATTTCGAAGCCGTCGGGCTCAGCCGCGCGCTGGTCAACGACTTCTTTCCCGGCATGCCGGCGAAGATTTCGGGGGAAGGTTTCGAATCGCTGTTCATCAATGCCCAGATGCGCCACGAGGCAGCGTTCGATGAAGACGTCATCGCGCTGCCGATCGGCGGGCTTTATCGCTATCGCGCCGGTTCCGAAGCCCATGCCTATCAGGCCGGGCTGATCCATCTGCTCCAGCATGCGGTGGGGGCGGACAGCTATTCGGATTATCTCAAATTCAGCCGGGCGGTGCGCGAACAGCCGCCGATCGCGCTGCGCGACCTGCTCGATTTCGTGGCAACGAAGGCAATTCCGGTCGAGGAAGTCGAATCGATCACCGAGATTCGCAAGCGCTTCGTCACGCCGGGGATGAGCCTTGGCGCGCTGTCGCCCGAGGCGCATGAAACGCTCGCCATCGCCATGAACCGCATCGGCGCCAAGGCGGTGAGCGGCGAGGGCGGCGAGGACCGCAAGCGCTTCACTCCGTATGAAAACGGCGACAACGCCAATTCGGTGGTCAAGCAGATCGCCAGCGGGCGCTTCGGCGTGACGGCCGAATATCTCAACGCCTGCGAGGAAATCGAGATCAAGGTGGCGCAGGGTGCCAAGCCCGGGGAAGGCGGACAATTGCCCGGCTTCAAGGTCACCGATCTCATCGCCCGGCTGCGCCATTCGACCCCGGGGGTCACGCTGATCTCGCCACCGCCGCACCACGACATCTATTCGATCGAGGATCTGGCGCAGCTCATCTACGACCTCAAGCAGATCAATCCGCGCGCCCGGGTGTGCGTGAAGCTGGTCAGCAGCGCCGGCATCGGCACGGTCGCCGCCGGCGTGGCCAAGGCGCATGCCGATGTCATCCTGATTTCGGGCCATGTCGGCGGCACGGCGGCATCCCCGCAGACCAGCATCAAATATGCCGGCACGCCGTGGGAAATGGGATTGTCCGAAGTCAACCAGGTGTTGACCCTCAATGGGCTTCGGCATCGGGTCAAGCTGCGTACCGATGGCGGGTTGAAGACCGGCCGCGACATCGTCATCGCCGCCATCCTGGGCGCCGAGGAATATGGCATCGGCACGCTCAGCCTTGTTGCCATGGGCTGCATCATGGTGCGGCAATGCCATTCGAACACCTGCCCGGTCGGCGTCTGCACCCAGGACGATGCGCTGCGCCAGAAATTCGTCGGCACGCCTGAAAAGGTCATCAATTTGATGAGCTTCATCGCCGAGGAAGTCCGCGAGATTTTGGCCAAACTCGGGGTGAAATCGCTCGACGATGTCATCGGCCGCACCGAATTGCTGCGCCAGGTCAGCCGCGGCGCCGAACATCTCGACGATCTCGACCTCAACCCGATCCTCGCCAAGGTCGATGCCCCCGATCACATGCGCCGCTTCGGCATCGAGGGGCATCGCAACCCGGTGCCCGACAGCCTGGATGCCGACATGATCCGCGACGCCGAACAATTGTTCAGCCGCGGCGAAAAGATGCAATTGACCTATGCGGTGCGCAACACCCACCGCGCTGTCGGCACGCGCCTGTCGTCCGAAATTACCCGAAAATTCGGCATGACCGGGCTGGCGCCGGGGCATGTCCAGATCCGGCTGCGCGGCTCGGCCGGGCAATCGCTGGGGGCGTTCGCGGTGCAGGGCATCCGGCTGGAAGTCTTTGGCGAGGCCAATGACTATGTCGGCAAGGGCCTGTCGGGGGCGACGATCGTCGTGCGCCCGATGGTGTCGTCGCCGCTTGCCAGTCAGGCCAATGCCATCATCGGCAACACCGTGCTTTATGGCGCCACGGCAGGCCGGCTGTTCGCCGCCGGGCGTGCCGGCGAACGTTTTGCCGTGCGCAATTCGGGCGCAGTGGTTGTCGTCGAAGGCTGCGGAGCCAATGGCTGCGAATATATGACCGGCGGCGTCGCTGTCGTGCTCGGCCGTACCGGCGACAATTTCGCCGCCGGGATGAGCGGCGGCATGGCCTTTGTCTATGATGAAACCGGTGATTTCCCGCGCCGGGTCAACCCTGAATCGGTGCTGACGGGCCGGCTGGCGAGTGCGCATTGGGAAGGCGTTGTCCATGATCTCATCGCCGAACACGCCCGCGAAACCGGCTCGAAATGGTCGGCCGGGCTGCTCGCCGAATGGGATCGCACGCGCACGCGGCTCTGGCAGGTCTGCCCGCGCGAAATGGTCAGCCGACTGGCGTACCCGCTCGATGACAGCGCCGTGCTGGTCGCTGCCGAATAGGTTTTGCGACAGACTGTATTGTTTTTACCATACAGTCTGTTGAAAGCCGGCGGCGGCCTGCCTATCTTGGGCATGTTCAACAACAGGATGCCGCCATGGCCGACAACAGGCAGGACCCGCTCATCGAAAGCCTGATGGCACTCGCCGTCAGCGCTGCGCCGTTGATCAAGCGGGCGCGCGAATCGGGGATGTTCAAGGCCGGCAGCCGCGAGGATGCCGCGTCGGAAACCGTCGTCGAAGCCACGATCATCAAGCCCGAGGCGGCAAAGGCCGAGCCCGGTCCGGACGCCGCCGCCGAAAAGTCGGCACTGCAGGACATCGTCATCAGCCAGGCGATGAAGATTTCCGCGCTGGAAGCCGAAATTGCCAAACTGCAGGCGCAGGCTGCCAAGGCAAAGGCCAAGAAGGCCTGACCTCGACAGAGTGCTGCCTTGGCGTCAGATTGGCGCCATGATCGCCCCCGACATCATGACGATCTGCCGGCGCCATATCGGCATCTGGCACGGTCAGTACCGGCATTTCGATCCCGCCGGGGCGGAGATCGACGCCCATGCCAGCGAGATCGTCAACGCCTTTCCGGCGGATGGTCCGCACGCCTATGTCCAGACGAGCCGCTTCATCTGGCCCGATGGCCGGCGCGAGGACCATGTGTTTCCCGGCGTGTTGCACGATAACCGCCTGCATTGGGCGACCGAGCGGCTTCGTGGCATCGCCTTTGTCAGCGCCGATGCTCCCGATGCGCTGTTCCTGCGCTTCGAACGCGTCGATCTGCCGGGCATCTCGATCCTCGAAATGATCGAGATCGACGCCGCAGCCGGCGTCCGCATGCGCAGTTGGCAATGGCTCGCCAATGGCCGCCCGATGCGCCGCACCCTGGTCGATGAGCGTCGCATCACCCGCGACACCGCTGCCGGGACAGCACTACCGCCACGCTGATGCGTCGTTGTGGTGCAATTTCACCACAGGGTCACTTCCCCCGCGCGCGCTTTGCGGTAAAGTATGCTGACCAAAATGTGGCGCCTTTATCAATATCCCCTCTGTCCCTTCAGCCGGAAGGTGCGCTTTGCCGCTGCGGTAAAGGGGATTCCGGTCGAACTGGTGCGCGAATATCCCTGGGAACGGCGCGACAGCTTTGCCGCGCTGAACCCCGCCGTGCAGACGCCGGTCATCCAGAACGGCAATCTGATCCTGACCGACAGCGTCGCCATCTGCGAATATTTCGAAGAAACCGTCGAACGCACGCCCTTGCTCGGGGCCGGGCCGGAGGAACGCGCCGAAGCGCGGCGGTTGTCGGCCTGGTTCGACCAGAAATTTTATGCCGAAGTGACCGCGCCGCTGCTCGGTGAACGCATGTACAAGCGGGTGTTTGCCCGCCAGGCGCCCGATGCCGGGGTGGTGCGCAATGCCTCGCGCAATGCCAAGGCACATCTTGATTATGTCGATTTCCTGCTCGATCGGCGGCGTTGGCTGGCGGGGCCGGCCTTCGGGCTCGCCGATATCGCCGCGGTGGCGCAGATTTCGGTCGCGGACTATCTCGGGGGCATCGATTGGGAGGGCCATGATGCGGCCAAGACCTGGTATTCGGCGCTGAAATCGCGGCCGACCTTTCGCCCGATGCTCGGGGACCGCATGGAAGGACTGCCGCCGCCGGTGCACTACGACAAGCTGGATTTTTGAAGGCTTCAGGGCCGGCTCTTACGCCATCGTCACCTCCGCCTGCGCGGGGGTGACGATCCGGCTGTGGTCGTCCGGCTTCTACGCCCCCAGCACCACCCGCGCCTGGCTGGCAAGGTGCGCCAGCATGGCTGACGTCACCACGCCGCCGTTGCGTGCCCGCGCCACCTGCCCGGCAATGCGGCCGACACGGCCGCCATTGCCGGCAATCCACGCTGCAACCGCCGCGCCCGGATCACCATCGCGGCCAGCGATGCGGTGCATCATGTCGAGCCGCAACGCTTCGAAATCGCGCACCAGGCCGGCCTTGAGCAGGCGTTCCCAGGGGTCGGCCGGGTCGAGCCCGGCGGCCGCGCCCTTGGCCCAATCGAGCCCGGTGGCTTCACCGAGCGTGGTATAGGCAGCAGCGGTCGCAGCTTCATCGGCGCCGATATCGCTGGCGAGCAGGCTGACGCCGACCGCGCCATCGAGCGATTCGATGCAGACCAGCGGATCGATGATCGCATCGGGAGCGCCAAGCGTTGCCAGCCGGGCGCGATAGCGATCGATCTGGGCGCGCGGCTCGGGGCGCAGCACGGTGTCGAGGCTGCCGGCGAGCCGGTCGATGCCCGGGCGCAACCGCGCGACGATGGTGGCAGGCGCCTGGCCGGGGGCGTAGCGAATGATGTCGGCCATCTGGGTGCGCAGGACGGCAATGGCGGCGACGTGCAGATCGAGCTGCGCCGTCCCGGCAATCGCAGCGCCATCGATCGCCGCCCAGACCCTGCGAAAGTCGAACAGGTCACGCGCCGCGACGAACGCTGCTGCCACGTCGTCGAGCCCGACACCGAGTTCTTCGGCAAGTTCGAAGGCCAGCCCGAGGCCGCCGCGGTTGACAAGCTCGTTGGTCAGTTTGGTGGCGATCAATTCGCGGCGCAGGCGATGGCCATCGATGGCGGCGGCAAAGCGTGCCTGCATCGCCCCCGGAAAGGCGGCGTGGAGATCGGGAACCAGCAACGCATCATCGACGAGCGGTGACAGCACCAGCCCATCGTAGATCGCCATCTTGGCATAGGCCATGACGACGGCAAGCTCGGGGCGTTCGAGCGCGCCACCGATGCGCGCGCGCTGCGCCAGGACGTCATCGCCCGGCAGGCCTTCGACCTTGCGATCGAGCCCGGCGGCGCTGGCTTCCAGCGTCTGGATCAGCCGGACATGGCCCGACAGGCCGGCAGCGCCGCTGCGCTCGGCAAGCGACAGCGCCTGGGTTTGCAGGATGTTGTCGTGGAGCACCAGCGCCGCGACATCGTCGGTCATCGCCACCAGCAGCGTATCGCGATCGGCCTGCGCCAGGCGCCCGGCGACGACTTCGCCGTTGAGCGCGATCTTGATATTGACCTCGTTGTCCGAACAATCGACGCCCGCGCTATTGTCGATGAAATCGGTGTTGATGCGCCCGCCGACCCTGCCGAATTCGATGCGCCCAGCCTGGGTGACGCCCAGATTGGCGCCTTCGCCGATGACGCGGGCACCGATTTCGGAACCGTTGATGCGGTGGGCATCATTGGCACGATCACCAGCGTCGGCCTGGCTTTCGCTGGCCGCCTTCACATAGGTGCCGATGCCGCCGAACCACAACAGGTCGGATTTCATCTTCAGAATGGCGGTGATCAGCTCGGATGGCGACAGGCTTTCGGCCGTCACGCCCAGCATGGCTTGCACCTCCGCGCTGAGCGGTACCGATTTCAGGCTGCGCGCAAAGACACCGCCGCCGGCCGAAATGGTTGCGCGGTCATAATCATCCCAGGATGAACGCGGCAGCACGAACATGCGCTGGCGTTCGGCAAAACTGATCGCCGGATCGGGCTCGGGATCGAAGAAGAAATGCCGGTGATCGAAGGCCGCGACCAGCTTGATCGCGGGGCTGAGCAGCATGCCGTTGCCGAACACGTCGCCCGACATGTCGCCGACGCCGGCCACGCGCACGCTTTGCGTCTGCACATCGATGCCCAGTTCGCGGAAATGCCGCTGCACCGAAATCCAGGCGCCGCGCGCCGTGATCGCCATTGCCTTGTGGTCATAGCCGTTGCGCCCGCCGCTGGCGAAGGCATCGCCGAGCCAGAAACCATGGGCTTCGGCGATGGCGTTGGCGGTATCGGAAAACGTCGCGGTGCCCTTGTCGGCGGCGACGACGAGATACGGATCAGGCGCATCATGGCACGTCACCCCGACCGGCGGGATGTTGCTGCCATCGGCCGCGAGATTATCGGTGACCGACAACAGCGCGCGGATGAAGACGCGATAGGATTCGGTGCCCTCCGCCAGCCAGGCGTCGCGGTTCGATGCCGGCGGCAGCTGCTTGGGAAAAAACCCGCCCTTGGCGCCGGTCGGCACGATGACGGTATTCTTGACCTTCTGCGCCTTGACCAGCCCGAGCACTTCGGTGCGGAAATCGTCACGCCGGTCGGACCAGCGCAGGCCGCCGCGGGCGATCGGCCCGCCGCGCAGGTGTATCCCCTCGACTCGCGGCGAATAGACCCAGATTTCGCGATACGGCACCGGCGGCGGCAGGTTCGGTACGGCCTTGCTGTCCAGCTTGAAGGCCAGGGCCTCGGGCCCGCCGGGCACAAAGGCATTGGTGCGCAGCGTCGCCAGCATGACCGAGCGATACAGCCGCAGGATGCGATCGTCATCGATCGAGCCAACCGCCGCGAGGGCGGTTTCGATGTCGGCGAGCACGCGTGCCTCTGCCGTGCCGCGATCGGCGATTTCGGGCGCAAAACGCGTTTCGAACAGGCGCACGAGGTCGCGCGCGATGCCCGGATAGCGGCGCAAGGCGTCGACCACGGTCATCAGGCCATAGGTCACGCCGGTTTGCCGCATGTAGCGGAAATAGGCGCGCAACCAGCCGGCCGCTTCGGCGCCCAATTGGCAAGCGATCGTCAGCGCGTTGAAGCCGTCATTTTCCTGCGCGCCCATGAGCACACAGGTGAGCGCCGGTTCGACCCGGGCGCGCAGCCCTTCCCAATCGGCGAGCACGGCGGGATCGCTGGCTTCGAGCAGGAAATCATGGATCCAGCCGAGCCGGCCACCAGCCAGATCGAAGGGGAATTCCTCGATCACCGACAGCCCGAAATTTTCAAGCACCGGCACGGCTTCGGACAGCGGGATGATCTTGCCGAGGCGATAGATCTTCAGGCGCAACTGTTGCGGCGCATCGCCGGGTTTGCGGATCAGCCGCACGCCGCGGCCGGCTTCATCGTGGAGGGTGCTCAGCGCCACCAGGTCGGCAGCCGCTTCGGCGGCGCTATGCTGGGCGCGATAGCTCGGGGACAGCGCCCGGCCATGGCTGAGGACCAGCCGCGCCGCGCGCGCGGGCGTGGTCGTCGCGATCAGCGCCGTTTCCAGATCTTCCTCCCAACCGCGCACCAACTGGCGCAGCCGGCGATCGAGCTCGGCTTCGGCCGCCGCATCGAAACGCAGCGCCGCGCCTTCGGGCATGGCGATGACATAATGCACCCGCGCCAACCCTTCGGAGCGCAGTTCGACCTCGAAGCGGCTCAGGGTGCCGCCGGTCGCATCGATCAGCATGCGGCGGACATTTTCGCGCACGCCGCTGGTGTAGCTGTCACGCGGCACATAGACGAGGATCGATAGCGACCGCCCGAAGGCATCGGGCCGCGCGAACAGCTTGGGCCGCGGCCGGTCGAGCAGCGACAACAGGCCGAGCGCCATCGCCTGCAGCCGTTCGGACGACGCCTCGAACAATTCCTCGCGCGGGAAGGTTTCGAGGACATGGACCAGCGCCTTGCCGGTATGCCCCGAAGGCGCAAAACCCAGCTGGTCGATGACTTCGCCGACCTTGCGGCGCAGCAGCGGCACCTGGCGCGGCGAGGTGCCGAGCGCCGCCGAGGTATACAGCCCGAGGAAGCGTGTTTCCGAAACGACGCGGCCTTCGCGATCGAAACCCTTGACCGATACCAGGTCGCCATTGACGCGGCGATGGACCGTAACGATGGCGCCGGCCTTGGTGATCAACAGCGGCTCGGGGCTGGCGAGCAGTGCCTTCAGTGCGTGCGGGGTATCGTCGGCGCCAGGCGTGCCGCTCCACACCGGATAATCGGCATCGCGCAACAGGCCGAGCCCGCTTTCGCTGACCGGCTGCATCGCCGGATCATCGAGATCGCCGCTCAGATCATAGCGCCGCACCCCGAGCAGGGTGAAATTGTCGGCCGCCAGCCAATCGAGAAACGCCACGGCCTCGGCAGCGCGATGCGGCGCTACCGGCGGCGGGTTGCGTTCGAGATCGCGCGTCGCCTGGCGCAGCGCGCTCAGCATCGCCTGCCAATCGGTGACCGCGGCATCGACATCGGCGAGCACCTGCTGCAGCGCCGCGACCAGTTCGCCCCGCGCCTTGGCGCCGGTGCGCTCGATCTCGACATAGATCATCGATTCGCGGGTAACCCCGGCTGCGACCGGGCCGGTGGCGAGGCCGATCACCTCGACCAGCACACCATCGCTGTCGCGACGCACATCGATGACGGGGTGGAGCAGCCGGTCGATATCGAGCCCGGCAGCGGTAATGGCAGCCGAAGTCGAATCGACGAGAAACGGCCGGTCTTCGCCGATGATTGCCAGCGCCATCCGACGCCGCCGCGGCCCGGCACCCGCCACGCTGTCATCGACTTCGGCCGTATCGAGATGGACGATCGGCATACCCGGCGCGCGCGCTGCCGCCGCAGCGCAGACGAAATACGCGATCGCGGCGCGACCAGCGGCATCGAGATTTTCGAGCTCGCCGGGCAGCGCCGAATCGAACAAGGCACTGGTCAATGCCTTTTCGTTGGCGGCGATAACTGCCGGGCTGGCCGGCTGGCGACCCGGTGTGGCCGGACCCTTGACTGTCAATGACACAAAAACGCTCCGCTGGCGGCTGCCGCCGCGCTTATGCGTGCGCCCGGGCGCAAAGGGCAAGCTGACGTTCACGTCAGCGCAGCGATTTTCGAGCAGATTTTGGCGAAAACGGATCGGATTTCGTCGAATCTGGCCGCGCCAGCCGCAAAGCCGCGCCGATTTCGCGGCGAAGACGCGTCGTTGCCGCGCGATCGAGCAATTCACGCCAGTTGATGACAAACTGCACCTGGTGCGGAATTCCGCTCGCATCAAACCCGTCCGACAACGGCAGCGCGACGCCGCGCACCAGCACACAGGCGCGGCCCGGCGCCGCGAGGCTGGCCTCGAACGGCACCGGCTGCGGATCGAAGACGATAAGGTCGCATGCGGCGCGCACCTCGGCCGCCAGCCCGGTCAACCCGTCGAGCGGCATCCCCGCCGAAAGCCCGAAGGTCGCCTCGAGCGCTGCCCCGGCGCTGACGATCGTGGCGGCACCCGCGGGATCGGCAACAATCAGCGAATGATCGGCATAATCCGCCACGCGCAACCCGCCCGAGCGCCGCCACAGATCATGTGCCGCGCCGGCCAGTCGCCGGTCGGCCACAATGAACTGCGGCGGCAATTCGAAACGCGGATCGACCGGCAATTCGGCGTCTCTGGACATCATGGCTCCTGGGGCGGCTGGTGGCATGTCCGTTCGATAACGGCAGCAACCGAGCGAAGCTGCCGACACGCTTGCAGCGCAGCCCGACCCCTGTTAGAGCCCCCGATCATACCGATATGCCGCTTTAGCTCAGCCGGTAGAGCACATCATTCGTAATGATGGGGTCAGGTGTTCGAGTCACCTAAGCGGCACCACCACACCAAAAATCGTTGTAAAACCGTTCCCTACGGGAGAACTGTGGCCAGAGCGTCACACAACGGTGTTACACAGTGTGGCATCGAAGGGCAGGTTAAAGGCTTCAGATCGATCGAAAAAAAGTCGATCTGACTGTTACACAAGGGTGTTACACAATCGGCACCTCGGCCTGAGGCGTCGGGGTGCTATGTATCAATATCGAGTTCGCGTTCCCCATTCTCTCGTCACTGTTTTTTGGGCAAGCGTGAAATCAATCGGTCATTGAAGACGACCCCGTTTTTCGACGCTGTGCGCACGGTCCGAAAGATTGCTTTCGAGACCGGCCCGGCGCTCAGTTCACCGAAGCATGCCTTGCCAGCGTCCTGTCCGACGTTTTCAAGGGATCCAGGCCGACGATCGATCGCACACTGGCAAGACAGCGCCTTACAGGCTGACAGACTTACAGGGCGTGCAAGGTGCAAGGCGTGCTGCGTTCGGCAGCGGTGGCCTGACTGTTCCCCGTGGTTGTAGAGCCCAATTACAACAGGCCCGCCGACCATGGAGCGCTGACGTCGATCAAAGTTTGCTGGCTTGACGAATCTGGGTTCTAGGAAAAGGGCAAGGCCGACATTGCGGTCACAGCAAACGTCGCATCCTTCCGGCTCTCAGGGTTTCCGACGGCTTTTCGCCAAAATTTTGTGCATACCAACGGCTAAACTCACCGAGATGGGTGAAACCTTCTTCGAGCGCGATGTTCGTTACCGTGGCGTCGCCTTCGGCCCGCAGCCGTGACCGGACGCGAGCAAGCCGGTACGACCGCAAAAAAGCGCTGATCGTCGTGCCCAACTGGCCGGAAAACAACGATTGGGCCGTGCGCAGGCTGATGCCCGCGTAACGCGCCATGGCTGCCAGATCGACAGCGTTGCGGCTGTGAGCGTGAATGAAGTCGATACAATCGCGTAGTGATGCCGATCGGCCATGCATTGTATCCGGCCGCGCACGCGCCGCAACGGATGCAATGATGTTGGCGGCGTGCAGTGTCAGCAACTGTGCCTGTGCCGCTCGAAACTGCGCGATTGCAAGGAGCTCTGGCGATTGCTCGCATACGGCCAACAGCCCGGACAGCGCACCATAAAGCCGATCGAGACCGGGCATATTGTCTGTCGACCAGTTCGCCTCGGCATGGCGCAAAGGGTCTGCGTCGCTTTCAACGAGCTGCAATGCCGCGCGAAGTGCCGCAAACGGGATCCGCACCGCCAGGCCCCTGTAGCCGTCGGTAAATGCCCCACAGGCCTCCGGATGGCAAAAACCGAAGCGTGATGTCGGGGTGTAAACGCGGACATCCGAACCGACACTGGCCGTCGCCCTGCCGCTCCGTTGTGCTTGAAAAGGCATTCGTTGCTTGTCGCCCGAGATCAATGCCGTCGAGATGTATGTTGGAAGCAGCGTAGGAAAAACTGCCACTGCGCGCCGGGCGGATATCCAGAATGCCCGCATGTCGCCGCCGGATGACCTGAAACGCTTCACCGGGATCGTAAGCCCGAAAGGTCGTCATTGCTTGGGCCATGATCTGGAAACCACAGAACATTCACAGCAACATAACAATTGCAGGCACCGGCATGATGTCGGACTCCTGCGTCGTTACGATAAACCCGCGTCGATCGGTAAGACGCTGTTGCCGACGCGTACAAGCTGCCGCCGACGCTGCCTTCGGCCGCCAGCGAGAAGTCCGTGACATGGGCACCCGCGGCAAGACCGAATTCTGCGTTCGCGGACCGATAGGCTGCCCGCGACAGTTGCGCCTTGCAGAGGTTGGAGCGGAAGCTGCCTGTTTACCGGGTAGCCGGTTTCACCGACGCTGATCGGCCAGCAGAGAAAAGCCGATGCAGCATGGTGCCCCCGCACGATGGATAGTGCGATGACGACCAATAGCGCCCCCCTCCCGGCAATGCTGCATTTGCAACAATACGACAGCGCGTGCGGAGATATAACGCAGTGGGCGCTGCCGCGCCGTAGCGGCTGACGGGGAACACAGTGACTGCATCTGCACCAATTGCGACCGATTCGATGCACGCCGGACTGCCCGCCAGTGCGGCGCCCGCCAGTGCGTCGGCCCCCCGTGCGTCGGTCATCGACACGGCCCTGCGCCTGATTTTGCTCGCGACGCTTGTCGGCGGGTGCCTCCGGATCGCTGCACCCTTCCTCGTCATCCTGCTCTGGTCCAGCGTCCTCGCGGTCATGCTGTGGCCCATGCACTGCTGGCTGCGGGCCAGGCGCGGCTTCAACAACGCCCGAGCCGCAACGCTGGTCGGCATTGGCGGCGCTGCCCTGCTGGCCGTGCCGCTGACTCTCATCATCGGCGCCATCGCGCGTTCGGTGATGAGCGTGGCCGATGCCTGGCGCGCCGGAACACTGGCATTGCCCCCGGCCCCCGCCTGGCTGGCGCAACTGCCCGCCATCGGAACAAGGGCCACCGCCGTGTGGGAAGGTGCCCGCGGCGACCTCGGCAAGCTCGCCGTCGAACATGGCGATGCCATCCGCGCGGCCACCGCCAAGCTGGCGGCCTTTGTCGGGAGCGGCATTCTCGGCCTGCTTGCCGCCATCGCGGCAACCGCGGTGGCGGCAATCCTCCTCGCCTGGGGGCATGAAAGCGCCGGGCTCATGCGCGCGGTCTTCGTCCGGGTCTCGGGCAACACCGCGCATGGTGACCGACTGCTGGCCCTGTCGACCTCCACCATTCGCGGCGTGTTGCGCGGGGTCGTCGGCGTTGCCTTCGTCCAGGCCCTGCTTGTGGGCCTCGGCTTCTTGTTCGCCGGCGTCCCCTATGCCGGGGTGCTGACGCTGGTGGTGCTGCTGTTCGGCATCGTCCAGTTCCCGCCCGTCGTCATCACCTTGCCGGTGCTTGTCTGGGCGTGGAACAGCCTCGACAGCACCACGGCGGCGATCTTCACCGCCTGGACCCTGTTCGCCAGCCTGTCGGACAATGTCCTGAAACCGATCATGCTCGGCCGGGGTCTCGATGTGCCGATGCCGGTGATTCTCATCGGCGTCATCGGCAGCATGCTTGCCGAAGGCCTGCTCGGCCTGTTCGTCGGCCCCGTCATCCTTGCCGTCGGCTATGTGCTGTTCCAGGATTGGCTCGCCGCCGGCACCGATACGGGCGCATGAAGCGCCTGCCGCTCGCGGGAATCGCGCTGCTGCTCGGTGCCTGCACCACGCTTGGCCCGGATTTCACGGCACCCGAGCCTGGCTGGGACAGGGATTGGCAAAGCCCGTCGCTCGCCGCCGTGCCGACCATCGCCGGCGCCGATCCCTGGTGGCAACAATTTGACGATCCGGCGCTGTCGGCATTGATCGCCGCCGCCGACGCCGGCAACAACAATCTGAAGATCGCCGGCCTGCGCATACTCGAGGCGCGCGCCCAGCTCGCCGTCGCCCGCGCGCTACGGTCGCCACAGGTCACCGTCGGCACGGCAGGCGCAGGCTATGCCGCGTCCGCCCGACGCGGCGCCGCCATCGGCGACAGCGACTTCCTGTTCGCCGATGCCGGCATCCAGGCCGGCTGGGAGATCGACTTCTGGGGCCGCTTCAAACGGGCGATCGAATCGGCAGATGCCGCATATTTCGCCAGCGTCGCCGCTCGCCAGGACGCCAGTCTGCTGATCCGCTCCGAAGTCGGCCGCCTCTATCTCGCGCACCGCATCCTGCAGGAACGGCTGGCCGTCGCACAGGAAAACGTCGGCCTTCAATCCCGCAGCGTCGCGATCACGGAGCTGCTTTTCCGGAACGGAGCCGAAGCGGAACTCGATCTCCAGCAGGCGCGGACCCAGCTGCTCTCCACCCGCGCGGGCATCCCGTCGCTGGAGCTCGGCATCGTCCAGACCCGCAACGCGCTTGCGCTGCTGGTCGGACGCCCACCAGGGCCTCTGCCCGAACTGGCACTATCGCCGCCGCGAATGCCGACGATGCCCGCCGCCCTGGCCGCGGATATCCCTGCCGACCTGCTGCGTCGCCGTCCCGACGTGCGTGCCGCGGGGTGGCGTGCCGGCGCACAATCGGCGCAGATCGGCATCGCTCGCGCCGACCTCTACCCTTCGCTCACGCTCGGCGGCTCGATCGGCCTCACCCGCACCACGGGCGGCATCGGCAACGCCGTCGATATCGGCGTCGGTCCGGCGATCCGCTGGAACGTCCTCGATCTTGGCCGCATCCGCGGCAATGTCCGCGTCCAGGATGCGCGGCTGCAACAGGCACTCACCGTATATCAGGACACGGTCCTGCAGGCCGCAACAGAGGTCGACAATGCTGCCGTTGCCTTCACCAAGAAACGCGAGGAGGACGAACTGCTCGCCGCCTCGGAGACAGCGGCGCGGCGCTCGCTGGCGCTGGCCACGCTGCGCTACGGCGAGGGCATGTCGGATTTCCAGCGCGTCCTCGATGCCCAGGCCGCGCTGTTGCGCCAGCAGGACCGCCGCGTCATCAACCGCGCCGACATCGCGAACAGCCTCGTCCAGCTCCACAAGGCGATCGGCGGCGGCTGGAGCGTGCCCAGCGAAAACGATCTCGCCGACCCCGCCACGCGCGCCACGATGAAGGCGCGGACCGACTGGGGCAAACTCCTCGATATGCTGGACGCCAAGCCATGACGGAAGCCGCAATGACCGAAGCCGCAACGCCCGAAGGCCCCGCCGCGGAAAACCGCACCCCCCGCCGCGCCGGGCTGGCCTTTTTCGGCCTTGTCGGCATCCTCCTGATTTTGCACCTGCTCGGCGATCGGTTGACACCCTATAGCTCGCAGGGCCGCGTCCATGCCTTCATTGTTCCGATCGCGTCGGAAGTCGGCGGCACCATCTCGGCTGTCCATGTCCGCAATAATCAGCGCGTCCGGCGCGGCGAGCCGTTGTTCACGATCGGCACCGATAATTTCGACATCGGCATTGCCAAGGCACAGGCCGATCTGGACGCGACCTTGCGTGAGCAACAGGCGCAGGATGCCGCGATCGAGGCCAGCCTGGCCCAGCGCAGCATCGCCGTAACCGAACTCGAAAAGGCGCGGCAGGACTGGTCGCGCCACGAACGCATCTATGCCCTCGATGCCGGCGCCATCTCGCTACGAAGGCTCGAACTTGCCCGGGCTTCATATGCCGAAGCCGGCGCCCGGCTGCGCGCCGCCGACGCACAGGTCGCGCAGGCCCGCGCTGCACGCGGGGCCATCGGCGACGCCAACGACCGCTTCGTCGCCGCCCGCAGCGCCCTCTCCCGAGCCCAGCTCGACTTGCGCCGGACGACGGTGCGCGCTCCTGGCGACGGCCTTGTCACCGATCTGCGCGCCGATCGCGGTCAATTCGCTGGCGCCGGCGCACCGGTAATGACCTTCATCAGCGTCCATGACGGCTGGATCACTGCCGACATGACGGAGAATAATCTCGGCCGCATGGTCGTCGGCGCCCCGGCCGAAATCGTGCTCGATGTGTTGCCGGGCAAGGTCTTGAAGGGCCGGGTCCGCAGCATCGGCTTCGGCGTCAGCAGCGGCGGCAAGGCGCAGCCCGGCAGCCTTCCCGACGTCCAGAACAACCGCGATTTTCTGCGCCAGTCGCAACGCTTCCCGGTCATCATCGAAATGCTGCCGGGGCAGGGGGATGTGGTGCAGAACTTGCGTGAAGGCGGTCAGGCCGAAGTCATCGTTTACACCGGCGAGAACGCCGTGCTCAACGCGCTCGGCCGTCTTTTCATTCGCGCCGCCGGCCTGTTGTCCTATGCCTATTGAGGCGGCTTCGATCCTGGCGGCCAGCCGCACCCGGCGCGCGGTTCGCCTGGCGCTCGGCCTCGCGATTGCGACCGCTTTCGCCTATGGCCGCGGCTGGACGATGCCGCACCTTGTCGTGCTGCTCGCGGCGGCGCTGCTCGTTCCGCCGGCGCCGCCGCCCGGCGTCCGCCAGGTCGTCCCGCTCCTGCTTGTCATGACGCTGGCCTGCGGCTGGGGGCTGCTGCTGGCCGTCGTCCTCGAACACGCGCCGCTGGTCGGACTGCTGATGATGATCGGCGGTGTCGCCCTTGCTGGCGCGCTTGCCTGTCGCCCGGGCATGGCGGTCCTTGGGACACTATTCATCATGGGTGACACCTTGATCGCGACGGTGGCGCTGCAATCCTCGGCGCTGGCGGTCTCGGTGATCGAGCTCATGCTCGTCGGCACCGTCGCTGCGGTCGTCATCGCCCACATCGTCCATCTCGCGCTGCCCGACAGTGCCCAGCCGGCTATCGCCTCACCTGTCGCTCCGCCGCTCGATGCCGGCTGGGTCGGCGTGCGATCGGCGCTGATCATGGTGCCACCCGTCATCATGGCGCTGTCCAACCCCGCCGCCTATATCATGGTCCTGTTGAAGGGCGCCCAGCTCGCCCAGCAGGCAACCGCCACCGACACCCGCCGCGCTGCGCGCGATCTCGTCGGCTCGACGGCCGCCGGCGGCCTTGGCGCTCTCCTGCTCTGGTGGCTGCTGGGCCTGTGGCCGGGGCTGTTCATGCTCTGCGTCGTGTTCGCGCTGGCCGGGCTTCTCGCCGGCAACAAGCTGTACGCGCCGCCCGGCCGCTTCGGGTTCGACTGGTGGCAGAACGCGCTGACGACGCTCATCATCATCCTTGGACCCGCCGTCACCGACAGCGCGGGTGCCGACAACATCCAGTTGCTCATCCTCACCCGCACCCTCACCTACATCGCCCTTGCGCTTTATGCCGCCGCGATGGTCCACCTGCTCGACAGCCGGCGGTCGCGGCGCGTGGCGCGCCCGGCATGATCGCTGCCATCAGCAGCGGCAGCTTCAGCCGCAATTATGATCTGACGCTGGCATCCACCTACACCGCTGGCTTCATCAACGGCAGCGGCGGATCGGTGGCGCAGGCGCAGGCCCGGTTCATCAACGGGTTGAATGCAGGATCGGTCTATTACAATCTGCACACGGCCAATTTTCCGGGCGGGGAAATACGCGGCAATCTGAATGCCGTGCCCGAACCGGCGAGCTGGGCGATGATGATTGCCGGCTTTGGCCTGGCGGGGGGCACGCTGCGCCGCGGCCGGATGGCTGACAATCCACGGCGGATGGCGATGGCCTGAGGCTGACACGCCGGCCGACAGGAACAGCCTGCCGGCCGGCGTGCGACAAACGGGGGCACAGCCTTTCCGCGAGAACCGGCCTTGCCCGACGAGACTTGGGTCAGGGCAAGCCTGATGCGAAATCGTGGAGAACCGCGGTTTTATGTCGCACAAATGTTACGCCTTGGTATATGAAAGTTAATGTGCCAGTGTGCTTTGCGGATTTTTTCGTAAACATTCGGGGGGCAATTCAATGCGTAAAACCGGACTGGCGGTGTTTGCCGCGTTGATCGGCATTGCCTCGCATCCGGCAGATGCCCAGCTTTATCAGGCGCAACTGCTGGGATCGAATGTCGTCCCTGCCAACAGCACGACGGCCAGCGGTTTCGTGAATGTTTTGGTAACGGGCAACGGCCAATTTGCGCAATTCGATATCAGTTACGCCGGATTCTCTTCGAATCTGCGGTCCGGGATAGTAACCTGCTGCGCTTTGCCGGGTGTCCAGTCCACCACAACCGTCTTCTCCCTGGAAGTGGTGAACGGTCTCACCAGCGGATCGTTCACGCGCAGCTTCGATCTCTCGTTGTCGAGCACCTATGGCACCAGGTTCACCGCCGGCCACCCGCTCAATACAGCGCAAGCTCGATTTCTGGACGGCTTGAACAGCGGCCAAGTGTTTGTGACATTAAATACGCTTGGTAGTGTTGAAGTAATCCGCGGCAATTTGAATGCCGTGCCCGAATTGAATGCCGTGCCCGAACCGGCGAGCTGGGCGATGCTGATTGCGGGCTTTGGCCTGGTGGGCGCCGCGCTGCGCCGGCGCCGGGTGGCGATCGCTTGAACCAAATCCCCTGAACCCGAACGGCCGGCCCGGTGTGCACGGCGGTGACAAACCAGGCCAATGGATCGTCGGTGGTGTGTCGATGAGGGCGGTATAAAACCCGGCCATTGGTTAGGCTGGCCCCTCTGGGGCGGCCGGGGATGTTTGGCGTGGACAACTATGCTGCGGTTCGGCGTTTCGTGTTTGTCGAGGGTCACAGCCGGCGCGAGGCGGCGCGGGTTTTCGGGTTGAGCCGCGAGACGGTGTTGAAGATGTGCCGGTTTTCGTTGCCGCCGGGGTATATGCGCAAGGTGCCGGCAGCGAAGCCCAAGCTTGGCGCGCTGCTGCCGGTGATCGACACG
>JBBRVH010000013.1:0-43343 GCA_038246995.1 Sphingomonadales bacterium | reverse complement strand
GCCGCCTGCCCCCCCCCCGCGGGTGGGGGGCGCGCCACCGCGGGCGCCCGCGGGGGGGGGGGGGGGCGACCGCCCCCCGCACACCTACCAACCCCCCCCGCGGGGGGGCGGCCCCGCCTCTCCCCTCTCCCGCAAGCGGGAGAGGGGGCTCAGGCCGCCCGTCTTGTTTCCAGCAGCACGCGGCCATCGAGCATGTTGACCACGCGCCCGGCGTAATCGGCATGGGCGGGGGAGTGCGTCACCATCACGATCGTCGCGCCGTCCTCGTTCAGGCTGCGCAGCATCCGCATCACTTCCTCGCCATGCGCGGTATCAAGGTTGCCGGTCGGTTCATCCGCCAGGATCAGCGGCGGTTCGGCGACCACGGCGCGCGCGACGGCAACACGCTGTTGCTGGCCGCCCGAAAGCTGGCTTGGCCGGTGCCCGGCGCGATGCGCAATGCCGACCTTGTCGAGCACCTTGTTGACGCGTTCGGCGCGCTCGGCGCGGCTGATGCCATGGTACAGCAGCGCCAGTTCGACATTCTCGCGCACGCTCAATTCGTCGATCAGGTTGAAATTCTGGAAGATGAAACCGATCCGGCGCTTGCGGATATCGGTCAGCGCGTTCTCGGGCAGCGCCGCCACCTCGCGCCCTTCGAGCGCATAGCGCCCGCCGGTCGGCCGATCGAGCAGGCCGATGATATTGAGCAAGGTCGATTTCCCGCAGCCCGAAGGCCCCATGATCGCAACGAATTCACCCGCATCGATCTGCAGGTCGATATCATCGAGCGCCGTCGTTTCGACGGTATCGGTCCGATAGGCTTTTCTGAGCGCCGACAGTCGGATCATGGTCATTCTCCTGAAAGCTTGAGACGGGTCTTGTCGGCAAAGCCGGTGTAGGACGATGTGATGACGCGGTCACCCGGGCGCAGCCCGCCGATGACTTCGATCGCTTCGGGGTTGCGGCGGCCAAGCCGCACGGCGCGTTTTTCAGCCGACGTGCCATCCTTGCCGACAACGAAAACGAAGCTGCCGCCGCTGTCGGCGTAAAAGGTGCCATTGGCGACCAGCGTTGCCGGTGCCGGATCACCCAGCGTCAACCGCGGTTGCAGCGTCTGGCCGCGTTGCAAGGCGGCGGGTTCCCCGCCACTGAAGGTCAGGTCGGCGGTGAAGGTGCCGCCCTTCACCTGCGGATAGATCTTGGCAACGGTCAGCGGCCAGCTTTTGCCGTTCCATTCGACGCTGGCGTGCTGCCCGACGGAAACCCGGCCAAGATAGAATTCATCGATATCGGCGACCAGTTTGTTGCGCCCGGCGCTATCGACCTGGCCGAGCCGTTCGCCGCGCGCCAGGCTCTGCCCGACCTGCGGCGCAAACCCCGACAATTGCCCGGCAACCGGCGCCCGGATGGTCAGCGCATCAAGGCTGGCGCGCGCCATCCGCAGATTGGCGGTCAGCCCGGATGCCGCAAGCTGCAACTGCGCCAACTGGCTCGCCTGCAGGCGCTGCTCGGTTGCCATGGTTTCGGCAGTGACGGCGCGGCGTTCGCCCAGGTAGCGCGCTTCGTCCTGCGCATCCTTGAGCGCCCGGCCCGAAACCCAGCCAGCGGCGGCAAGCTTGCTGTCGCGTTCGAGCTGACGCCCGGCCTTGCGCTGCTGCCATTCGATTTCGGCGAGGTTGCGGCGGTTTTCGAGCCGGCTGCGCTGCAGTTCGAGCTCCTGGCTGCGCAGATTGTTGAGCTGCTGCGAGACATCGGCCTCGCGCGCGATGACATCCAGTTGCAGCGTGGCGTTGGACAGCACCGCCAGCGGCTGGCCCGGAGTCACCTGCGCGCCGTCTTCCACGAGCACGCGTTCGATGCGGCCACCTTCGACCGAATCGAGATAGACCGTCACCAGCGGCGTCACCCGGGCGCGCAGCGGCACGAAATCATCGAAGGTGCCGCGCGTCACCGTCGCGATCGACACATTGGCCGCCGGCACCGTCTGGCGGTTGGCGCTGTCGGCGAACAGCCAGGCACCGCCGATGCCGGCGATGATGACCGCCACGGCGCCGATCGCCAGCCGCGTGCGCAGCGGCAGGCGCCGGGTTTCGATCACTTTGTCCATGCTGACGCCGGCCGCGGTCCGCGGGGCGGTTTCACGGGGATCGCCGGGTTTCAGGGTGACAACGGCCATGGGCAGGATCCGATCAGCAGGCAAATTGGGCCGGTGGGCGGGCGGGGCGGGAGGGGCACCGCCGCCGCCGCCCACCGGCGGGGCGACATCAACGACGAACAGGGGCGGGTTCGGCGGTGACGTCGGCCGGGTTGCGGCGAAGTTCGTTCGCGGCAACATCGGTGCGGCCGGCGCGTGCCATGGCGACCCGGGTGTCGAGGCGCGGCAGCACGCGGGCGAGCGTTTCGGCTTCACAGGCACGCGCGGCAGCCTGAGCAGACAATGATCGCATTTCGCCCTGGTCGCACACCTGCGCCACAGCGCGGCGCAGTCGATCGGCAGCGCGATCGCGGCCGGTGTCGCTTGCCAGATTGTAGCGACCGATATCGACGGCAACATGCCGGGCCGGTGCCGCATCGGCCGGGGCGGCGCTGGCGGCGATGGTGACCAGCGTCGCGGCAGCGGCAATGGCGAGGGTGGTGGTCTGGCGGATCAGGGAGATGATCATGGGAAGGGTCCTTTCGCTTGTGGCGGGGGCAGCCACAACAAAGGCATTGCAGGGATCGTGCCAAGTGACCAAGGCATTGAAAAATATAGGATGAAGTGTAATTTTGCGCCGCGGCGCTTGTTCGCACTGTTCACTTCCGGACAGAGAGTGTACGAATCCGGACAGTCAGGGAGCCGGCATGACCACGGGCGTCGCATTGATTGTCGATGATGATGCCGATGTCGCGCTGTCGGCACGGCTGTTGCTGCGGCCGTTGTTCGGCGATGTCGTCGTTACCCCCGATCCTGCCGCCCTGCCCGGGCTGTTCAAGCGGCATGATCCCGATGTCGTGCTGCTCGACATGAATTTCGCGCGCGGCCAATCGAGCGGCGCCGAAGGGTTCAAGGCGCTGGCAACGATCCGCGGCCTCGATCCCGATGCCGTCGTCGTCATCATCACGGCCTATGGCGGGGTCAAGATCGCTGTCGAGGCGATGAAGTGCGGCGCCAGCGATTTCGTTACCAAGCCCTGGGACAATGAACGGCTGGTCGCCACCGTCCAATCGGCGCGCGCCTTGCGCGCCAGCCGCCGCGCCGCCGCCACCGCGCAGCAGAAGATGGCCGAAATCGGCAGCGCGGCGCGCCCCGAAAGCCCGCTGCTCGGCACTTCGCCGGCCATGCGCGGCGTGCTGGCGCTGTTGGGGCGCGTCGCCCCCACCGATGCCAATGTGCTGGTGCTCGGCGAAAACGGCACCGGCAAGGAACTGGTAGCGCGTGAACTCCACGCCCGGTCGCGGCGGGCGGACAAGCCCTTCCTCGCGGTCGATCTCGGTGCTGTCGCCGAAAGCCTGTTCGACAGCGAATTGTTCGGCCATGTGAAGGGCGCCTTCACCGATGCCCGCGCCGATCGGATCGGGCGCTTCCAGGCCGCCGATGGCGGCACATTGTTCCTCGATGAAATCGGCAATCTGCCGCTGCACCTGCAACCCAAGTTGCTCACCGTCCTCGAACAACGGCTGGTGACGCCGGTGGGCAGCAACCGGCAGGTGCCTTTCGATGTGCGGGTGATCGCGGCGACCAACATGGCGCCCGAAGCGCTCGCCGATGAACGGCGCTTCCGGCCCGATTTGCTGTTCCGGCTCAACACCGTCGAACTGACGCTGCCGCCGCTGCGGGCGCGGCGCGACGATATCGCGCTGCTGCTCAGCCATTATCTCGGGGCCTATGCCCGCAAATACGGCAAGGACCTGCCCGAACTGCCGCCCGAATTGCTGGCGACGCTGACCGGGTACGACTGGCCGGGCAATGTGCGGGCGCTGCGCCACGCCGCCGAACGGGCGGTCATCCTGTCGTCCGGGCCGCGCTTCACGCCCGATGATTTCCCGCTACCCCGCAGCGCCGCCGCAGCCCCCGCGGTCACCCGGGTGATGAGCGAGGACGAAGCCGACATGAACCTCGATCGCGCCGAGCGCCGTATCATCGAGCGCGTGCTGCAGAAACACGCCTATAATATCTCGATCGCCGCCGCAGAACTGGGGCTGACGCGCGGCTCGCTGTATCGCCGCATGGAAAAGCACGGCCTGTGACGCGCAGCGTCTGTCTTGAAACGCTGTGACGCGCAGCGTCTATTTTGAAACGCTATGACGGCGGCGCGCGATCTCGCCGGGCTCGGCCGCCGCTTCGAAGTCGGGCTGGCGCTGCGCATCGCGGTGCTGCTCGCTGCCGGTGCGGCGCTGGCCTGGGCAATCAACCGGCCCGGGCTTTATGCCACCACCCTGCTCGCCGGGCTGGTCACCGGCGCCGCGCTCGCCGAGCTCTGGCTGTTTCTGCGCCGCACCAACCTTGCCGTCGCCCGCTTCGTCGTCGCGCTCACCCATGGCGATTTCACCCAAGGGTTCAGCGGTGAAGGCGTTGGCGGCGGCTTCGATGCGCTCGGCGCCAGCCTCGATGCCGCGATTGCCCGGCTGCGCCACGAACGCTCGGACACGCAGGATGAAAACCGCTTTCTTGCTGCGCTGGTCGACGATGTGCCGAGCCCGTTGCTCAGCATCGATGATGAAGGCCATATCAGCCTGCTCAACAAGGCGGCGCGTCGGCTGCTCGGGCAGCGGCCGGACGCCACCAGCCATGGCGACAGTTTCGTCGCCGATATCGCCGCGCTGCGCCCGGGCGAGCGCGGCAGCACAAGGCTCGTCATCGGCGGCGTGCCCACCGCGGCGCTGCTGTCGATGGCCGAAGTGCGGCTGGCGCGGCGGCCCTCGCTGCGCATCGTTTCGGTGCAGCCGATCCAGACCGAGCTCGACCAGGCCGAACTCGCGGCCCAGACCGATCTCGTCCGCGTGCTGACCCATGAAATCATGAACTCGATGACGCCGGTGACGTCGTTGTCGGCCACCGCGGCCAAGCTGATCGCCGAGGCCGATACGGGCGACAATCCGGCGATCACCGATGCCCGCCACGCCATCGAAACCGTGGCGCGGCGGTCCGAAGGCGTCATGCATTTCGTGCGCACCTATCGCCAGCTCACCCGCCCGCCCGAACTGCGCCGTGCCCCGATCGAACTGGCCGCGCTGTTTGCCGAACTCGATCGGCTGTTCCGCTGCGACTGGCCGGCGATCCCGCTCGTCGCCAGCATCGATCCCGCCGGGCTGGCGGTCGATGCCGATCCCGATCTGGTGGCGCAATTGCTGATCAACCTGCTCCGTAACGCGGCGGAGGCGGCGACATCGACCGCTAAAACCCCGCAGGTATCGCTCACCGCCACCAGCCTCAAGGGCGGCCGCACCGCCATCGATGTCATCGACAACGGCCCCGGCATCCCCGAAGCGCTGCGCCAGGATGTGTTCCTGCCGTTCTTTTCAACCAAGGCCGAAGGCACCGGCGTCGGTCTCAGCCTCGCCCGCCAGATCGCGCTGGCGCATGGCGGCGCGCTGACCTGCGAACCGGTGGCGCCGCACGGCAGCCGTTTCCGCCTGCTGCTGTGATGGCCCGGCATTGTTAGCCGGCATGGACGCCGCGCGCCGCCTGTGCCAAGGCGCTGCTTGACATGGCGGAACAGCTGACAATCACTCCCGGCCCGGCCGGCACCCCCGGCGAAGCCGATTCCACGCCCTGGTTGCATGGGCAGTTGCGCAGCATCGCGCGGCGCTGGTGGTTGCTGCTGCTCGGCGTACTGCTCGGGCTGCTGCTCGGCAGCGTCTATCTGCGCCGCGCCGATTACACCTATTCGGCCGAACTGAAGGTTTATGCCGCACCCTCGTCGAGCGGGTCGCGCCCGGCCTCGGCGCTCGGCGGGCTGGCGGCGCTGGCCGGCATCGGCGGCGGCACCAGCGAAGCCGTCTCGCCCTTCCGCTTCTATCTCGATGGCATTTATTCGACCGAAGTCGCCGCGCGCATGGCGCGCGATCGCAAATTGATGCGCACGCTGTTTGCCGCCGAATGGGATGCGCAAGCCCAGGCCTGGCGGCAACCCGCCAGCCTGTCGGCCAGCCTGCGCCGCGGCATTACCGGGCTGTTCGGCCTGCCGCAATTCGGCTGGCATGCGCCGGATGCCGGCCGCATGCAGGCCTATATCGCCGACAATGTCACCATCCGCCAATCGGTGAAGACGCCGATCGCCACGCTGGCCTTCGACAATGCCGACCCCGGGTTCGCGGTGCGCTTTCTCAACCAGTTGCACACCACCACCGACGCGTACCTGCGGGAACAGCAAACGGCGCGGACCCGCGGCAATATCGATTACCTGGCGCAGAAACTGCGCGAGGTGACGCTCGCCGAACAACGCCAGGCGCTGGTGACGACGCTCACCGAACAGGAACGCCAGGCGATGCTCGCCTATGGCAATGCTCCCTATGCTGCCGAGCCTTTCGACATCGCCACCGCCTCGCTCGAACCCACCAGGCCGCGCGCACTGCCGCTGCTCATCGGCACTGGCGTTGCCGGGCTGATCCTCGGCATCGTGGCAGCGCTGTGGCTCGGCCGCCGGCGCGGTAGCGCGCCGGACCCGATCCGGACGCCCGTCACGGACAATGGCTGACCCCTGTATCGGCCCCCCCGGCCCGCCGTGTCGGTAAAGCGCAACATCATCGCCAATTACGCCGGCAGCGCCGTCACCACGCTGCTGTCGGTGGCGCTGGTGCCGGTCTATCTCCGGTATCTCGGCATCGAAGCCTATGCGCTGGTCGGGCTGTTCACCGTCATCCAGATCTGGCTGGCGCTGCTCGATTTCGGCATGACGCCCACGCTGTCGCGCGAAATGGCGCGCTTCACCGCCGGTACCGTGCCGGTGCAGGCGATCCGCGACCTGCTGCGCAGCCTCGAAATCCTGGCGCTCGGCGTGGCGCTGCTGATCATCACCGCGCTGGTGCTGGGCGCCGATACGCTCGCCAACCACTGGCTCGATGCGCGCACCCTGCCGCCGGCCGCGATCGCCGAAGCGATCATCATCATGAGCCTGGTGGTCGCGACGCGATTTTGCGAGGCGCTGTGGCGCAGTGCGCTGATCGGGCTGCAACAGCAGGTGTGGTGGAACGGCGCCAATGCGCTGCTGACGATCTTTCGCTACGGCGGCGCCGCGCTGCTTGTGGCCTTTGTCAGCCCGACGACAACTGCCTTCTTCGCGTGGCAATTGCTGGCGTCGCTGCTCACGCTCGCGGCGTTCGGCTGGAAGCTCTATCGCTGCCTGCCCGCCGGCGACCGGCCGGCGCGTTTTTCGGTGGCGGCGCTTGTCGATATCCGGCGCTTTGCCGCGGGCATGATCGGCATCAACCTGCTCGCCGTGCTGCTTACCCAGGTCGACAAACTGATGCTGTCGAAGCTCATTCCGCTCGCCGAATTCGGCCATTACATGCTGGCGACGACGCTGTCGGGGCTGCTCTATGCGCTGGCGGCGCCGGTCACCCAGGCACTGTCACCGCCGCTGGTCGAGGCAGCGACGCGCAATGACAGCGCCGCGGTGGCGCGGCTTTACCATGGCGGTGCACAATTGATCGCCGTGGTCGTTGCGCCGATCGCGCTGCTGCTCATCGGCTTTGGCGGCGATGTCATGCTGCTGTGGACCGGCGATGCCGCGCTGTCGGCAAAGGTTGCGCCGCTGCTGGCGCTGGTGACGGCGGGCACCCTGCTCAACACGCTGATGCAACTGCCCTATTTCACCATGGTCGCGCATGGCTGGACGCGGCTGTCGCTGGTGTCGAACATCGTTGCCGCCATGGTGCTGCTGCCGGCGCTGCTGCTGGTGGTGCCGCGCTACGGCGCCCCCGGCGCGGCGCTGGTCTGGATCGTGCTCAACCTCGGCTATATCGTCTTCCAGGTGCCGTTGCTCCACCGCCGCATCCTGCGCGGCGAGATGGCGCGCTGGTATTTTGCCGACCTGGCGCTGCCGCTGCTCTGCGCCGGGGCCGGGCTGGGGGTGATGCTGTTGCTGCGCGGCCAGTTGGCGCCGACGCGCTGGCAATTGCTGCCGCTGCTGGCGCTGGCCTGGGCGGCCGTCGCACTGCCGGCGCTGCTGTCCGCCGGCGCCGCCCGCGCCCGCCTCGCGCCGCTGTGGGCGCGGTTGCGCGGCGGGCGCAGTCCGCGTTAAAGAGCGGCCATGACCGTCATCACCCCCGCCGCCGGCCCGCGTTTCACCATCATCATCCCCACCCGCGAACGTGCAGCAACGCTGGAACATGCGCTGCGCACCGTCACCGACCAGGATTTCGCCAGCCTCGAAATCATCGTCAGCGACAATGCCAGCACCGACAATACGCGCGCGATTGTGGAGGCCAATGGCGACCCGCGCATCCGCTATCTGAACACCGGCAAGCGGCTTTCCATGTCACATAATTGGGAATTCGCGCTTGGCCATGCCCGCGGCGAATGGATCAGCTACATCGGCGATGATGATGGCTTGCTGCCCGGCTGCCTCGCCGCCATCGATGCGATTGCCCGTGCCCATCCGGTGGAACTGATCCGGTCACGCCCCAGCAACTATCTGTGGCCGGCGCTGGCCGGCGGGCCGGGCGGGCATCTGGCGTTGCCGCTTGGCGGCAAATCGGGCCTGCGTGATTGTCGTGCTGCCCTGAAGGCGGCGCTGGCAGGCGATATTTCCTACCTCGACCTGCCGACGCTTTACACCGGCGGCTTCGTCCATCGCGCCGCCATCGATCGCAACCGTGACAGCGAAGGGCGGTTTTTCCTGTCGCGCATTCCCGACGTCTATTCCTCGGTGATGCTGAGCGGCACCTGTGAGCATTTTTATCACGAAGCCCGGCCCTGGGGCATCAATGGCGCGTCGCTGGCCAGCACCGGCACGTCGCAATTCACCCGTTCGAACGATCCCGAACGCCAGCGCGCCCAGCGCCTGTTCCTGCGGGAAGACAATATCCCGCTCGACCCCAGCATCCCCTATAATCCCGATGGCAGCCTGCCGCGATCATTGCAGGCACTGTTATTCGAATCCTACCAGAAAGCCCGCAGCCTGCGGCCACTGTTCGGCCCGATCGATCCGCGGGACCAGGTGCGCGCCATTTCCCGCACCGCTGGCGAACATGCCGATGAGATCAACCGCTGGCTGCCAAGCTTTGCCGCCGCCAATGGTATCGGCGACATTCCCGCCGCCGGGCTGGCGCCGCGCATCCATAACCTGCGCGCCTGGCTGCGCTCGGCGATAATGGACCGGCTGATTATCTATCCCGACGCTGTGCCGCCGCTTTTGACCGTTGCTGACGCAAGCCGCATCGGCGGCGACGCACTGATGACGGCGCCGGACCCGATAGTGGCGATCATGCGCAACACGGCACGGCGTATCGGGCGGGCGATGAGGAAATAAGCGCCTTTTTCGCCTGCGAGGTGGGGTCAGTTCTTGCGGCGCAGCCAGCCGACCTGGTGGTGCGAACAATCCGGCGTTTCGAGGGTTTCGTCGAACAGCCGCGGCGGCTTCGACAGTTCGAAATACGGGTGCGCCGCCAGGAATTCATGCACCGCGGTGATCGGGTTGTCGGTGGCCCATTCCGCCGGCGCGCGCGGGCTGCCCGCCACCAACTGCATCACGCCATCCTGCGACAGGATATACGACCCCGGCGACACCAGCGGACCATAGGCCTCAAGCTCGGCACGGACATGGTCGCGGCTGTGGTTCGAATCGAGGATGAGCATAACGGTATCGGTCGGCTTGATCAGCGCCTTGACCTGCGCGACGACGTCCGGCGCCACCGAGCTGCCCTCGATCATCGTGATGTTCTTCATCATCGGATGCGCTTCGATCGCGCTGCGATTGTGCGCGCGGATATCGATATCGAGGCCGATGATCCGGCCTTTTCCCATCATCTCCATCAGGCTGGAATAAAAAATCAGCGAGCCGCCATGGGCGATGCCGGTTTCGATGATGATGTCGGGCTTGATCTGGAAGATGGCTTCCTGGGTCCGCACCATGTCATCGGGCAGTTGGATCAGGGGGCGACCCAGCCAGGTGAAGCCATAGGAATATTTGCGGACCCAGCCGGTCTTCACCCACAATTCGGCGATCACGTCGAAGGCTTCCTTCGAAAACAGGTCGTGCACCGCGCTGGCGCCATCCTGTTCGACAGCAAAGCTGGCGTTATCGGTGTCGATGGTAATCTTCATGAAACAGCACTAGCCTTGATCTTGCGGTTCGACCGGTTAGGCGATGGCAGCCGCCAAGGCAATGTTTGCTGTCATGCCAGCCGCCGCGCCACGGCATCCGCGACGCCAGCGGCGAAAGACCATTTCGGCACGAACCCGACTTCATCGCGCAGCCGCGCAATCGCCGCCAGCATCACTTCGGGTTCATGTGCCTGGCGCGGGCGGGCGCCGAAATCGACCAGCCCGGCATCGCCCGCCGTCGTCGCCGCCAGTGCCACCAGATCGCGCACCGGGGTCGACACGCCCGTGGCAATGTTGACAGCGCCTTCGACGCGGCTGGCCAGCAACGCCACCAACGCTGCCGCCACATCCTCGACATGCATGAAATCGCGGCGTTGCGTACCATCGCTGGTCGCGACACGCTGCCCGGCGGCCACCTTGTCGACGACATCGGGCAGCAAACGACCGGCATTTTCGTGCGGACCATACAAAAAGAATATCCGGCCCCAGCCGATCGACAGGCCGAGCACCGGCGCCGCCTTCGCCAGCACGCGGTACAGTGCTGCCTTCGACGTGCCGTAAAGCGTTGCCGCTGCAAGCGGCGTCAGCGCTTCATCGAGCGTTTCATGCGTCCAATCATATTCGGTGCAACTGCCGGCAAAGGCGGCGCGCGTGCCCCCGGCAGCGGCAAAACCCTGCACCAGCCGCAGCGATGCCGCCACCCAGTCAAGATTTTCAGGCGCCGCCCAGAATTTGCCCGGCTCGGCATACCAGGCGAGGTGGAGCAGATGCGTCGGCGCGATGGCGCGCAGCAGCGGCGCCGGGTCCTGCGACAGCAGATCGATGACATGGCCGTGCACGCCATCGCCCGACGGGGCGCGACCGAGCAGGTGCACCTCGGCCCCCCGCGCGCGCAGCGCCGCCACGGCTTCACGACCGATGAAGCCGCCACCGCCGGTGACGACAACCCGCATCAGCGCGCTACCGGCACATAATCGGGATAATTGGCATCGCGGTCGGCAATCGACACCGGCACCACCGGCCATTGGATGCCGAATGCCGGATCGTTCCAGCGCACCCCCGATGCCGCCGCGGGGGCATAGGCAGCGCTGACCTGATACAGCACATCGCTTTCGGGCTCGAGAGTCAGATAGCCATGGGCGCAACCGGCCGGAATGTGAAACAACCGTTCGGCATCGGGCGACAATTCCACACCCACCGTTGCCAGATAGGTCGGCGATCCGGGCCGCAGATCGACCGCAGCATCGAAGATACGACCGCGCACACACTGCACCAGCTTGGCCTCGCCATGCGGTTCGGACTGGAAATGCAGGCCACGCAAGGTGCCGGCAATCGGGTTTTTCGACAGATTGACCTGCACCGGGCGCAGCGGCGCCCCGGCGGCGGCAAAGGCTTCTTCACAGAAGATTCGGGCGAAACTGCCGCGGGCATCGCGCGCCGGCGCCAGATCGATGATGAAAGCGCCATCGATCGCGGTCGGGTTGAACTTCATGAACGGGCCTCCCAGGCAGCAAGTTGCGCAAGACACAGCGCCCGCGGCGCCTCGCCGGCATCGTATCCGCGATACCAGTCGGCGCTCCACTGCAACGCTGCACGGGCATCGAGGCGCGGTTGCCAGCCCAGCGCCGCCATCGCGGCACCGGCATCGAGCGCCAGCGCCGGGGCTTCGGCAGGATGATCCCCCGGCGCCGCGACCCAGCCGCGCGGGCTGCCGAGCGCCTGCGCCACCGTATCGGCGACCGCGGCCACCGTCACCGGCGCATCATCGGCCATGGGTCCGAAATTCAACGCCCGCGGCAGCCCGGGGCGCGTTGCCAGCGCTTCGAGATAGACAAGATAGCCCGACAGGCAATCGAGCACATGCTGCCAGGGCCGCGTCGCCTGCGGATAGCGTAGTTCCAGCGGCACCCCGGCGTGCAGCGCGCGCCACGCATCGGGCACCAGCCGGTCGGCCGACCAGTCGCCGCCGCCCACGACATTGCCGCCGCGCGCCGTCGCCAGCGCCACGCCGGCCTTGCTGAAATAGCTGTCGGCAAAGGCAGCGGCAACGAGTTCGGTCCCGGCCTTCGATGCCGAATAGGGGTCATGGCCGCCCAGCGGGTCGCTCTCCACGAAGCGGCGCCCGCTGCCATCGTTGCGATAGACCTTGTCGGTGGTGACGACGAGCACTGCCTTCAGGTCCGGCGCGGCGCGCAGGGCGTCCAGCACCTGCGCCGTGCCGGTGACATTGGTGGCAAAGGTCAGCGCCGGTTCGGCATAGGACCGCCGCACCAAAGGCTGCGCCGCCATGTGCAGCACCAGCGTCGGCCGCGCCGCCTGCACGGCCGCACGCACGGCCGCTGCATCGTTGATATCGGCAATCGTCGATGTTGCCCCGCCAAAGGGCGCCAGCCGCGAATACAGGTCGGGCACATGGTCGGGGCTGAGCGCCAGGCCATGCACCTGCGCCCCCAGTTGTTCGAGCCACAGCGCCGCCCAGCTACCCTTGAAACCGGTATGCCCGGTCAGCAGTACCCGCTGCTGGCCCCAGAAATCGCGATTCACGTCAGGCCCAGCACTTCCACGGCGCGGCCCCGCGCTGCCACATGTCCTCGAGCTGGTTCTTGTCGCGCAGCGTGTCCATCGGCTGCCAGAAGCCGCGGTGCGCGAACGCCCGCAACTCGCCCTTGCGCGCCAGGCTGGCCAGCGGTTCGGCTTCCCACGGCATGCTGTCCCCGGCAATCTCGTCGATCACCCGGGGCGACAGCACGAAGAAGCCCCCGTTGATGAAGCCGCCATCACCCAAGGGCTTCTCGATGAAACCGTTGACGGTGTCGCCATCGATCTCGAGCGCGCCATAACGCCCCGGCGGTTGCACGGCGGTAACCGTCGCCAGCTTGCCGTGAGCGCGGTGAAAAGCGATTTCAGCCGTGATATCGAGGTCGGCAACGCCGTCGCCATAGGTAAAGCAGAACGCTTCTTCCGTCGCCAGATAGGGCGCGACGCGCTTCAATCGCCCCCCGGTCATCGTGTCTTCGCCGGTATCGACCAGCGTGACGCGCCAGGGTTCGGCGTTGCGGGCATGCACTTCGATGCTGTTGGTGCGCATGTCGAAGGTCACATCCGACATGTGCAGCGAATAATTCTGGAAATATTCCTTGATGACATAGCCCTTGTAGCCGCAGCAGACGATGAAATCATTCACGCCATGCGCCGAATACAGCTTCATGATGTGCCACAGGATCGGCCGGCCACCGATCTCGATCATCGGCTTGGGCTTCAGATGGGTTTCTTCGGAAATGCGCGTGCCGAGCCCGCCGGCGAGGATGACCGCTTTCATGCGGCGAAACAGCATTGGGGACGGAAGGGCACGCAGGCGTCCTTTTCGGCGACAAGCAGCCGCCGTACGGCGACGCAGGCCCGGCTACCCCAGCTTGCTTGGCGCTGGCAAGCCTCACGACGCGCCGCGCGTGCAAATGCAGTCCCCGAAAGCCGGTGACACTCACCCCCGGCACCGGTAGAACGACCGCCGAACAAGGGGAATCGCGTGGAATCGCTGATCGTGTCGATCCGGGTGGAACGGCGCTGGCCGCTTTGGGCGGTGCTGGCGGTGGCACTGGCCTGGCTGACGGCCGCGGTGGCGATGGCACCGCCACCGACGCTCGCCATCCTGCCGGCGCTGGCGCTGGCGCTGCTGCCGCCGTTGGCGTTGCTGTTGCTCGTTGCAGCCCTGTTGCCGGCAGCGCGCGATCCGGTGCCGCTCGCCGAGGCCGAAAGCCAGTTGGCCGGCGCTGTCACGACGGCAACGACCCTGGCCGCGCGGCTTGCCAACATCGACGCCCATCTCGCCAGCAGCGCGGCGCATACCCAAAGCCTGGCGGAAGCGACCGCGGCCGGCTTGCCCGGGCTGGGCGGCAGCGCCGACGCGCTTCGCGCCGCAGCCGCCGACGTCGCGCGCAGCGGCAGCACGGCCGAAGCGATGGTCGACACCCTGGGTGCCAGCCTGCCGGCGCTGGTCGCCACGGTCGATACGCTGGCGGCAACCGTGCAGCAGATTGCGGCCGACAGCGCGGCACAGATAACGACGCTCGCCGCCGCACTCCACGATGTCGAAGCACGCCGGCACGCCGCCAGCGCGACTGCTCAGGCCGATATCGCCGCGATGACCGCGCAACTCGGCGAGATCGACGCGGCCGCCCAGGCAAACACCAGCGCGATCGCCAAGCGCGCCTATGCGCTCGATGCGGCCGTCGATGGCGTGCTGGCGCGCAGCAGCGCTGCGCTCGAATCGCTCCAGGCCGGGTTCGGCGAACAGCTCGATGCGCTCGCCGGTCGCTTTGCCGAAAGCCGCGAAGCCCTTGCCGGGATAGCGACAGACGTCGCGCAGATCGATGCCGCGCTGGCAGCGCTGGCCAGCGGTGGCGAGGCGATTTCGGCACAGCTTGCCACCCAGATGACCGCGCTCACCGAACGTGTCGAGGCCGGGGCGGCGCGCATCGATGCCATCGACGCACGCTTCGTGACCCGCGAGCGCGACGCCATCGGCGCCCGCGCCGCGCGTGTCATCACAAGGCTCCATGAATCCAGCGTCGATGTCGCGCGCCTGCTCGGGATCAGGCTCGGCGACTCGGATTGGGCTGCGCATCGCGCCGGCGACCGCAGCGTCTTTGCCCGCGCCGTGGTGCCGCAATTGGGCGATGAAACCGACCGCAAGATGGCGCGCCTGTTCGCCCATGATCCGGATTTCCGCAACGAAGCCGGATTCTTTTGCGACAGTTTCGAAGGCCTGATCGGCCGGCTGGCCAATGGCCGCGATGGCGAGGCGATCGCCACCACCATGCTGACCTCGGATATCGGCAAGATCTACCTGGCGCTGGCGACAGCTTCGAACCGCAACGCCCCCCAAGGTTAGACTGGCGGGTTAGGCGGGCGGGGTCAGATCCGAACCACCCGGCGGCCAAAGCTGGCGCCGGTGAACAGCCCGCAAAACGCTTCGGGCAGGCTGGCGAGGCCTTCGAAAATCTCCTCGCGATAGACGACCGTCCCGGCCTTGATCAGCGCCGCCAGTTCGGCCTGCGCGCCGGCGAACTGGGGCAGATCGTCGAACACCACCATGCCTTCCATGCGCAGCCGCTTGCCGATGAATTCGCGGGTATTCTTCAGACCCGGCACCTGGTCGTGCGGGGTGTTGTAGTCGGCGACCTGCCCCGAAATGACGATGCGACTGCGCATTCTCATGTGCGGCAGGGCGCGATCGATCATCGCATTGCCGACATTGTCGAACATCACGTCGAAGCCTGCGGTGGCGGCTTCGGCAAATTCGGCCTCGAACCCCGGCGCCTTGTAGTCGAGCGCGCGGTCGAAGCCGGCAACATCGGTCAACCAGGCGCATTTTTCGGCGCCGCCAGCGATGCCGACGACTTCGGACGCACCCCATAATTTGGCCAATTGCCCCGCCGTCGCCCCCACCGGCCCGGCGGCACTCGTCACCAGCACGCGCTCCCCGGCCTTCAAGGCGGCAACGCGCTTCAAGCCGAACCAGGCGGTCATCCCCGGCACGCCGAGCAGACCGATCCACAATTGTTCGGGAACGCCGAGATCGGGCAATTTCACGCAATAGCCACGGCCGTTCGACACGACATGGCTCGCCCAGCCCGACAGCGCCACCCGGTCGCCGACCGCAAAGCGTTCGTTGCGGCTTTCGATCACCTCGCCGACGCAAAAGCCATCGACCGGGGCGCCCGGCGCCAGCGGCGGCGCATAACTTGCACCCGGCGACAGGCGTGACCTTGTGCCGGGGTCGCACGAGACGAAATGGTTGCGGGCAAGGAACTGCCCTTCGGCAAGTTCGGGGATCGGCAGCGTTTCGAGGCGGAAATCATCCGGGCCCGGGGCGCCGTCGATGTGCCGCACCAGCACGATCCGTTCCATTTCGCCCGCCGCCATGTCATTCTCCCCGAAATCTTCAGGGGAGCCTTATGGACCAGCGCATCAGCATCGTCACCTTGGGAACCGACGACCTGCCTCGCGCCGTGGCGTTCTGGGAAGCGATGGGCTGGCCGCGCAAGGCCAGGGCTTTCGAGGCCATCGCCATGTTCCAGTGCGGCGGCATCGCCTTTGCCATCTATCCCTTTGACAAGCTGGCGCAGGATTGCGGCATGCAGGACCGCGGGCCGGGTTTCGGCGGCTTCACCATCGCGCATAATGTCGGCAGCGAAGCCGAAGTCGATGCTCTGATCGAAATTGCCGTGGCCAACGGCGGGACCCTGCAAGTCAAGCCGCACAAGGCCTTCTGGGGTGGCTACACCGGCTATTTCCTCGATCCCGATGGCCACCCCTGGGAAGTGGCGTACAACCCGTTCGTGCCGATGGGGCCGGATGGCGAAATGCTGCTGCCGGACTGACGGCGATGTGGCGGCGCGTCCTTGGCTATGGTGCGCTGCTCGGGGCGGCGCTCGCCTTGCTGCAATGGCTGGATTACCAGCGACTGGCGCGCACCCACCTCGCCGAATTGTACATCTTCCTGCTCGCGGCGGGCTTTCTGGTGCTCGGCGCGCTGTTCGGGGCGCGGGTGCTGCGGCCGCCGCAGCCGCTGCCCTTCACCGGCAATCCGGCGGCGCGCGATGCGCTGAAGCTGTCCCCGCGCGAGCTTGCCGTGCTCGAAGCGCTGGCCGCCGGGCAATCGAACAAGGAAATCGCGCGGACGCTTTTGGTATCGCCCAACACGGTCAAGACGCACATCGCCAACCTGTTCGCCAAGCTCGAGGTCAGCCGCCGCACCGAGGCGATCGCCCGCGCCCGGGCGCTCGGCATCATGCCGTGAAGATGGGTGAATACCCCGGAATCACCCGTTCGGGTGATAGGCTGAGGCGGCCTTTCATGGCTGGTGGCGCCGGCAACCAACGGGAGGGAACCCCATGCTGACCACCATCTTCAAATATGGCGTCATCGCCGGCATCATCGTCGCCATTCCGACCTTTGGCATACCGGTGACCTTCAAATCCCTGTCGCCGGCGACGGGCATGGTCATCGGCTATGCGTCGATGCTCGTTGCGCTCAGCTTCGTCTTCATGGGCGTCAAGCACCAGCGCGACGCTGCTGGCGGCGGGGTAATCACCTTCTGGCCGGCGCTGGGCCTCGGGCTGGCCATCAGCCTTGTGGCCGGCGTCTTTTATGTGGTGGCCTGGGAAATGGCACTGGCGGTCAGCGGCATGGATTTTGCCGCCGAATGGAGCCAGCAGATGGTCGCCGAAGCGCAAGCCCGCGGCGACAGCCCGCAAGCCATCGCGAAGATTCGCGCCGAAATGGCGCAATTTGCCAGGGATTATGCCAACCCTGTCTATCGCATGGCGGTCACCTTGAGCGAGATACTGCCCGTCGGCGTGCTGGTGTCGCTGGTTTCGGCGGGACTGCTGCGCAACAGCCGCTTTTTGCCGGCACGGGCCGGGTCGCTGCCGGCATGAATCGCCAGACCCAACCACCCCGTCACCCCCGCGCAGGCGGGGGCCCATCACCGGACTGTGCCCATAGGCGACGATGTTTCGACGAGGGGCCCCCGCCTTCGCGGGGGTGACGATTCGGTTTTGATACGCCCCTCTCGAACTCAATGAAAATCCCGCGATGGCGGCAGGATGCGCACATCGCGCGGGTGGCGCGCGCGGCCGCCGGGGTAGCGGCTCGGTTGCTGCAGGTCTTCATCGGCGCGGGCCAGCGGCGGATTGGCGTCATGGGTTTCCGAAAGCCGATCGAGCAAGGCGCTGCGATCGATGATACGGCTCGCCATGAAGTGGACGACGCCTTCGGGGCTGCGCTGCACTTCGCCTTCGATCTGCATCAGCCGTGCCGCCATGATCGGCCGGCGGAAAATGTCGAACAGCCGCGCCCAGATGACGATGTTGGCGACGCCGCTTTCATCCTCGATCGTCACGAAAATGGCATTGCCCTTGCCCGGCCGCTGGCGGATCAGCACGACCCCGGCGACCGTGACGCGGCGGCCGTTGCGGGCGATCGCCGCGTCGGCGCAACTCAGCACGCCATCGACCGCGAAATGGCGGCGCAGCAGCGCCATCGGATGGCCCTTCAGCGACAGGCGGATGGTCTGGTAATCCGCCGCCACCTGCTCGCCAGGGGTCAGCAGCGGCAGATCGGCATCGGGTTCGGCGCCCAATTCGCGCGCACTGGCGGCGGCGAACAGCGGCAGTTCGCCAACGGGCGTGCGTAGCGCCTCCCACGCCGCACTACGCCTGTCGAGCCCCAATGACCCGCAGGCATCGGCGTCGGCAAGCAGGCGCAGCGCCCGCGGCGGCAGGCCGGCATGGCGGGCGAGCGATTCGACACTGTCGAACGGCCGCGCAGCGATGATCGCATCGGCCCAGACCGCGCGAAACCCGGTGATCTGGCGCAGGCCGAGGCGCAGGGCGTGCCCGGTTGCCGGACCCTCCCCACCCCGCTCATGCCGAGCGCAGTCGAGGCACGCTGGCGCATGCGGGCCTGCAACTTCGCTCGGCATGAGCGGGTCATTTGGGTGCGGGTTGTGGGGGCACAAGCCGGTTTCGATACTGTTGTCCCAGCCGCTGAAATTGATATCGACCGGCCGCACCGCGATGCCATGCTCGCCGGCATCACGGACGATCTGCGCCGGGGCATAGAAACCCATCGGCTGCGAATTGAGCAGCGCTGCCGCAAAGATCGCCGGGTAATGATGCTTCAACCACGCCGACACCCAGACCAGCCGGGCAAAGGCGATGGCATGGCTTTCGGGAAAACCATAACTGCCGAAGCCCTGGATCTGGCGGAAACAGCGCTCGGCAAAATCCCGTTCATAGCCGCGCGCCACCATGCCGCCGACCATCTTGGCCTCGAAATGCTGCATGGTACCAAGGTTGCGAAAGGTCGCCATGGCGCGGCGCAACTGGTTCGATTCGGACGGCGTGAAATTGGCGGCGGTGATCGCCAGCTTCATTGCCTGTTCCTGGAACAACGGCACACCGAGCGTCTTGCCAAGGACATGGCGCAGTTCATCGGGATCATGCGGCGGCGCCGGCGACGGGAATTCGACCTTTTCGCGCCCCTGCCGTCGCCGCAGATAGGGGTGGACCATATCGCCCTGGATCGGCCCGGGGCGCACGATCGCCACCTGGATGACGAGATCGTAGAATTCGCGCGGCCGCAGCCGCGGCAGCATGTTGATCTGCGCGCGGCTTTCGACCTGAAAGACGCCGATACTGTCTCCCCGGCACAGCATGTCGAACACACCGGCATCGGCATCGGGGATATTGTCGAGCGTCAGTTGGCGCCCGAGATGGGTTTCCACCAGCGCAAAGGCCTTGCGGATGCAGCTGAGCATGCCAAGCGCCAGCACATCGACCTTCATCAGCCCCAGCGCATCGATATCGTCCTTGTCCCATTCGATGAAGGTGCGATCGGGCATCGCGGCATTGTGGATCGGCACGGTTTCATCGAGCCGGTCCTGCGTCAGCACGAAGCCGCCGACATGTTGCGACAGGTGCCGGGGAAAGCCCATGATCTGCCCGACGAGATCGGCCAGCCGGGCGATTTCAGGGGCCTGCGGGTCGAAACCGCTTTCGGTGATGCGCTGCTGCTCCATCTGGCTGGCGAAACTGCCCCAGACCGTGCTGGTCAGCCGCGTCGTCACGTCTTCGGACAGGCCGAGCACCTTGCCGACCTCGCGCACCGCGCTGCGCGGGCGGTAATGGATGACGGTGGCGGCGATGGCGGCGCGGTCGCGGCCATAGCGCGCATAGATATACTGCATCACCTCTTCGCGGCGTTCGTGCTCGAAATCGACATCGATATCGGGGGGTTCCTTGCGTTCTTCGGAAATAAACCGCGAAAACAAAAGGTTGTGCTTGGCCGGATCGACCGCGGTAATACCCAGCACATAGCAGACCGCCGAATTGGCCGCCGAGCCGCGTCCCTGGCACAGGATGCCGCGACCCTGTGCAAACTGCACGATATCGTGGACGGTCAGGAAATAGGGGGCATAACCGGCCTTGGCGATGATGCGGAATTCCTCGACCAGCAGCGCCTGCAATTTCGGCGGCACGCCTTCGGGCCAGCGCCGCCGCGCGGTTTGCAGGGTAAGCGTTTCAAGCCAGCCTTGCGGACTATGGCCGGGCGGGATCGGTTCATGGGGATATTCGTAGCGCAGTTGATTGAGCGAAAAATCGATGCGATCGAGGATCGTGCGGCTCGCCGCCAGCGCGGCTTCGTGGCCGGCAAACAGCCGCGCCATTTCGGCAGGGGCCTTCAAATGACGCTCGGCATTGGCCATCAGCCGCCGCCCGGCGTCGGCGAGCGCGGTCTTTTCGGCGATGCAGGTGAGGATATCGTGCAACCGGCGCTGTTCCGGCCCGGCATAAAGCGGCGCGTTGACGGCAACGAGCGGCACGCCATGGAGTGCGGCAAGCCCGGCGAGCCGCGCCAGCCGCCGCCGGTCGGCGCCGCTGCGCGGCATGTCGGCGGCAAGCCAGCAGCGCCGCGGCGCCAATGCCGCCAGATCGGCCAGGCGCGGCACCGGGCCGGTGGGCGCCGGCATCAGGATAAGCAACAGATCGTCGTGCAGCCCGGCCAGATCATCGAAAGCCAAGGTGCAATCGCCCTTTTCAGCGCGGCGGTTGCCGAGTGTGAGAAGCCGGGTCAGCCGCCCCCAGCCGCGCCTCGTCGCGGGGTAAGCGATGATGTCGGGCGTGCCATCGGCAAAGACCAGCCGCGCGCCGACCGCCAGCTTGAAACGCAGATCGGGTAGTTCGACCTTCAATTCCCGCAGCGCGACATGCGCCTGGACAACGCCCGCCACGGTGTTGCGATCGGCTATGCCGATGCCGTGATGGCCAAGCTCGACCGCACGCTGCACCATGGCGGCGGGAGCCGATGCACCGCGCAGGAAGGAAAAATGCGTCGCGGCCGCCAGTTCGGCAAAGCCGGTCATGCAAACAGGCCGTGGAGGTACCAGCCGGGATCGGGCTTTTCGCTGCCGTACAGCCCATGGCGGAACAGCCAGAAACGCCGGCCATTGCTGTCCTCCACCCGGTAATAATCGCGAGTCAGCCCGGCGCCATCGGCCCGCCGCCACCATTGCGCCGCGATGCGTTCGGGGCCTTCATGGCGAACGACATCATGCGTCTGGCGGCGCCAGCGAAAGCGCCGCGGCGGACCATCGGGGACTTCGGCGATGACCTGGATGATCTGTGGCGGGTCGAACAGCGTCACCGGCCGCAACGGCGGCTCGCCGGGCGGCGCCACCGGCCAGGCCGTCCCCGGGCTAGCGTCGCCCAGCGGCAGTTCGAACGCCGCCTGTTCGGGGATATGGCTGTCGGCCGCCACCAACCGCCGCACCCGGCCGCGCCCGAGCCGCGCGCCGAGCCGATCGACCAGCGCGCCGACCTCGCTGTCGGCCAGGCTGCCGCCTTCCAGCCGCAACTGCTGCGCCGCCAGCGGCGCGGTGACCGGCACCAGCAGCCGGATGAGATCGAAGCCGAAGCCCGGATCGATCGGATCGGCGAGCGCACCGATGCGTTCGCGCAGCAGCCGGATGACCAGCGCCGGATCACGCACCGGGCTGGCGGTTTCGACCATCAACCGCGCGACATGGCCATCACTGCGAAACAGCGCCACGGCAAAACAGCGCCCGCCTTGCGCGCGTTCGGCGAGCAGCAACCCGGCGCGCACCGCCAATGCCTCGATGGCCGCCAGCGCCGCATCGACCTGGGTAAGCGGCGCGGCAAAGCGGCGTTCGACCTCTACCGGGGCCGGCGGCCGGCGCGGGGTGACCGGCACGGCGATGGCCCCCGAAAGCCGGGCGAGCAAATGCGGCAAGGCCTCGCCAAAGCGCGCCGCCAACGCCGGCATGTGCTGGCGCGCCACCCGGCCGATGGTCAGCAGCCCGGCGCGGCGCAGCGCGAGATGGCTCGCCTCGGGCAGCGCCAGCGCGGCAATCGGCAGATCATCGATGCAATCGGCCTGGTGCTGCGCCAGCGCCAGCGCCGCATCGGGCGTGGCCGCCAACGCCGGCCAGGCGGTCAGCCCCAGCCGCGCCAGCCGGCTGACGATGTCATCGACCAGCGCCGCTTCGCCGCCCATCAGATGCGCGCAGCCGCTAATATCGAGCACCAGCGCCTGCGGCGGCACCGCCATCACCATCGGCGTGTAACGATCGCAGCCATCGGCGAGCCATTCGAGCAGCGCCGCATCGGCCGCCGGATCATGCGGCAGCGCCACCAGTTCGGGCACGCGCGCCCGCGCATCGGCCAGCCGCATTCCCGGCGCCAACCCGGCGGCCAGCGCCTGCACATCGACCGCAGCGAGGATGACGGCGCCTTTGTGCTTTTCCGTCAGCGCCAGCGGCGCATCAGCGATTGATGCCAGCGGCGCGTCAGGCCGCGCGGCGTCTTGCACGTTCTGCCGCCGCAGCCGCTCGCAGGGGAACTGCGGCAGGTGCAGGGCCAGAACGCGGCGGGGTAAAGCTGGCGCTGTCACGGTCCCATTCCAATCGGGTTGCAAAACCGCCGATACCGCTGCGATGCCGCAACAGGGTAACGGCAAAAGCCGGGGGGCCCGGCGCGGAGGCGCCAAGAGTCAAAGAGGGCGCAGCAGCGACCTGCCAGCGCGATTGCGCCGCGCTCGGCACCGGATCGCCGCTGCGCAAGGCAAGTGTGAGCACGCCCGATCGCGCCGCCGCCAGCATCAGCCGTCGCGAGGCGGTCAGGTCGAACGCCACAGGCTTGCCAAAAGGTTCCAGCAGCACCGCTGCCAGCGCCGCACAGCCGACCGCTTCGGCGCCGGCGCGCAGCAGCGCCAGCGTATCGGGGGCCTGCACAAGCACCAGCCGCGCCGGATCGAGCCCCAGATCGGCCAGCCCCAGGCCATAGGGCCGGTCATGCCGCGCGGCGCGATCCTCGCGCAGCCACAGCACCGGGCCCGGCCGGCCGCAACGCAGCGCCAGCAGCAACGCGAAGGCAGCGACGCTCGCTGCATCCCCCTCCCCTTGCGCATAAAGTTCATGCAGCGCAGCGATTGCCAGCCCGCCGCCCAGCCGCGCATCGACCGCATCGAGCCCCAGCGTCAGGCGCAAATCAGCCGCCGGGGATGGCGGTTGGGCCAGGCCCGCAAGGGCCGGCAGGGGTTTGGGACGACTCACTATGTTCACTATATGTTCTAGTTGCGGCCGACTCGCCGCGGGAGTCAAGCGTTACGGAGTGGGGCAAGACCTTTGTTGTCATGCCAGCGCAGGCTGGCATGACAGGTGATGGAGGGCTGCACTTGTGGCGCGGGCGCCAGTAATGGCTCAGCCGGCGTAAAGCTTGTTCAGCCGATCGCCATAGACCTGTTTCAGGACGTGGCGGCGGATCTTCAGGCTGGGGGTCATCTGCTGGTTTTCGGTGCTGAACGCTTCATCGGCGATGATGACACGGCGGACCTTTTCGACGACCGACAGCCTGCTGTTGACGCGATCGACCGCCGCCATCATGGCGCGCTGGAACTCGGGCTCTTTCGCCAGCTTGTGCAGATCGGCGGGCATGCCCTTGTCGCGCGCCCAGGCCAGCGCCCATTCGGCTTCGGGCACGACGACACCGACGAGATAGGGCCGCTTGTCACCATAGACCATCGCCTGGGCGATCTCGTCCTGCAGGGTGAGCATGCCTTCGACGCGCTGCGGGGCGACATTGTCCCCCTTGTCGTTGATGATGATGTCCTTCTTGCGGTCGGTGATGACAAGGTGGCCATCCTTGTCGAGATGGCCGATATCACCGGTGTACAGCCAGCCATCCTGGAGCACGCGATGGCTTTCGACATCATTGGCCCAATAGCCGTCCATCACCAGTTCGCCGCGCACCAGGATTTCGCCATCGCTGGCGATCCTGACCTCCACACCATCGAGCGGCGGCCCGACGGTGTGCATCTTGAGCCGCGCGCGCGGGCGGTTGCAGCTGATCACCGGCCCGGCTTCGGTCTGGCCATAGCCTTGCAGGATGGCGATGCCGATGGCGGCAAAAAAGATGCCGACTTCGGGGTTGAGCGGTGCGCCGCCGGCGACCATGCCCTTCAACCGGCCGCCGAATTTGGCGCGGATCGATTTGCGGATGGTACGTTCGAGCACGGCATCGAGCGCGCGTTCGGCGATGTTGAGGCTTTCGCCGCGCGCCTGTTTGCGCGCCAGCCGCAGCGCCTGGTTGAGCAGGGTGACCGCCACCCCGCCCTGTTTCTCGATCTGCTTGGCGATGCGCATGCGCAGCACTTCGAAAAGGCGCGGCACGACGACCATGAAGGTCGGGCGCACTTCCTCGATATTGGCAGCAAGCTTTTCGAGGCCCTCGCAATAGGCGATCTGCCCGCCCATGCCGATCGGCATGTACTGGCCGGCGGTATGTTCATAGGCATGGCTGAGCGGCAAAAAGCTGAGGAACAATTCGCCGACGGGTTCGCCTGGCACGAAATCCTGTTCGATGATGGCGATGGCCCCGGCGATGTTGCGCATGATGGCACCGTGGTGCTGGCGCACGCCGCGCGGGGCGCCGCCGGTGCCGCTGGTATAGATGATGCAGGCGATGTTGTGCCGCTCCATCGTCGCCCGCGCGCGCACCGCGACGCGATCGGCGAGCAGGTCCTGCGCCCGCGATTCGAGCAGGGCATCCCATTGGTGGATGGCAAGCGTGCCGCGCTGGGCATCCTTCAGATGGTCGATGCCGATGACGATGCGGCAATTATCGCTGTCGGCGACCGCCGGCAGCAGGGCAGCAGCCAGCTTGGAGTTCGAGACGATGACGGCGCGGGCGCCCGAATTGCCGAGGATATGGCTGTGATCGGCGGTCGTGTTGGTGGTGTAGGCCGGCACGGTGATCGCGCCGGCGGCCATGATGGCGAGGTCGGCAAGGCACCATTCGGGGCGGTTTTCGCTGACCAGCATCACCCGGTCCCCCGGCTTGATGCCAAGAGCGATCAGCGCCGCCGACAGGCTGGCAACCAGGTCACGGCACTGTGCCCAGCTTTGAGCCTGCCAACTGCCATCGGCCTTGCGCGACAACAGCGGGCGTTCGCCATGTTCGTCGGCGCGGTCGAGGAACATGCTGACCAGGTTGGACGCGGCATCGACACGCTCCGCCATCCGGGCCGGGCGCATGGCAGGTAGGGGAGCAAGGCTCATCTGATTTCCTCAATAGCCCGCCGAATTGCCTTCACTGCGCGGATCGGCGCCACCGCGCCAGCCGCCGGCAATGCGTTCCAGCCCGTTTGCCTTCAACGGCAGCGGCGCCGCGACGGTACGATGGCCGAGTTTTTCCAGCGCCGGCTGCATCGCCACCAGCTTTTCACCCTGTGCGCTCTTTTCGACGATAACGAGATCATCGCTGACATAGATCGTCGGCAGCGCAATCGCTTCGGCAACCGAGAGCTTGAAATCGAGCACGCCGATGATCGCCTTGGCAACCTGTGCCGGGATGGTCATGCCGCCGGCGGCGCCGATGGCCAGCACGGCGCGGCCCTTTTTATCATAGACGATGCTCGGCGACATCGACGAGCGCGGTCGCTTGCCGCCTTCGACGCGGTTGGCCACCGGCGCACCGCCGGCGGTGGGTTCGAAGCTGAAATCGGTGAGTTCGTTGTTGAGTACCATGCCGCCGGCGACCAGCGAGCTGCCGAAGCTGCCTTCGACGGTCGACGTCAGCGACGCGACATTGCCGGCGGCATCGACCGCGGCGAAATGGGTGGTCGACGGCACTTCGCCGCCCGGCGCCGGGGTGCGCGGCTGCGCGCCTTTCGGCATGCCGGGTTCGGCGCGCGCCATGGTGGCGGTGGCGCTGATCAGCTTGCCGCGGGCTTTCAGATAATCGGGCGCGATCAGCCCGGCGACCGGAACCGAGACATAATCGCCATCGCCGCCGAACATGGCGCGATCGGCAAAGGCCAGCCGCTCGCTTTCGGCGATCAGGTGCCAGGCAACCGGGCTGTCAGGGCCAAGCTTGCCGAGTTCGAAGCCTTCGAGCTGTTTCAGGATCGCGAGCACGGCGATACCACCGGCCGACGGCGGCCCCATGCCGCAGACGCGCCACTGGCGATAGGCGGTGCAGACGGGCGCGCGCTGCTTCGCTTCATAGCCCGACAGATCGGCGAGGGTCATCACCGACGGGTTGGTCGGCGCGGTACGCACCCGCTCGACGATCTGCGCCGCGACCGCCCCCTTGTAGAAAGCGGCAGCACCACCCTTGGCAATGGCTTCGAGGGTCTGCGCCAGCGGTTCGTTGACGATGCGGGTGCCGGCCGGCTTGGGCGTACCATCGGGGTTGAGAAACAGCGCCCGGGCTTCGGGCGAACGGCCCAATGTTTCGGCGCTGCCGGCGATGGCGCGTGCCATGCGCGGGCTGATGTCATAACCGCCGCGCGCCAACGCGATCGCCGGCTGGAAGATCGCCGCCCAGGGCAGCTTGCCCTGCTTGCCATGCGCCAGCGCCAGCATCGCGACATTGCCCGGCACGCCGACGCTCTTGCCGCCCGGCGTGGCTTCGCGGCGCGGCTGCGGCTTGCCATCGGCCCCCATGAAATAGCCCGGCGTGGCCGCCAACGGCGCCTTTTCGCGGCCATCGAAGGTAAGCGGCGCCCGGGCGCCCGCCGGCTGGTAAACGAGCAGCCCGCCACCGCCGATGCCCGACGATTGCGGTTCGACGACGGTAAGCGCCAGCAATGTCGCGCCGATGGCGTCCATGGCATTGCCGCCCTGTTTGAGCATCGCCAGCCCGGCTTCGGTGCCGCGCGGATCGGCGGCGGACACGGCATTGGCGAAGGCAATCGGTGACGGCTCCTTCGCGCTGGCGATGGTGGCGAGGCTGGCGCTGGCCAGGACGAGGGCGAGAAGGGTGGTTTTCATGAGGCCGAAACAATGGCGGACCCTGCCAGCCATGACAAGCGCAACCTCTACCCGGGCAGGCGGATCAGGTGTTGCCCACCGCCGCCGCCACGCTGGCAAAGCCGTGACGGCGCAGCAGCGCCGCCAGATCGGCCTTGATGCGCTGCACCAGCCCCGGGCCGTCATAGACCAGCGCCGAATATAGCTGCACCGCGCTCGCCCCGGCGCGGATGCGGGCATAGGCTTCGGCCCCCGTGGCGATACCGCCGGCGGCGATCAGCGGCAGTGCGCCGCCGGTGGCACGCGCGGCATGGCGCAGCGCCGCCATGGCGAGCGGTTGCAGCGGCGCCCCCGACAGCCCGCCGGCCTCGCCCGCATCGCGGCTGTGCAGCAGCGGCCGGCCGATGGTGGTGTTCGACACGATAAGGCCATCGATGCCGCCATCGATGGCGATGCGGGCGATGGTATCGAAATCGGCGGGTTCGAGATCGGGGGCGATCTTGACGAACACCGGCACCGCGAGGCCGCCGCGCGCCGCGACGACGCGGGCGACAAGATCGGTCAGCGCGGCTTCATCCTGCAACGCCCGCAGCCCCGGGGTATTGGGCGACGAGATGTTGACGGTGACATAGCTCGCCAGCGCCGCGGTGGCGCGCAGCCCCGTCACATAATCGGCGGTACGATCATCGGCATCCTTGTTGGCACCAAGGTTGATGCCGACGATGCCCGGGCGGCCGCGCCGCGCCTGCAGGCGCACGACGGCGTGTTCGAGGCCGCGGTTGTTGAAGCCCATGCGATTGATGACGGCGCGGTCCTCGACCAGCCGGAACAGCCGTGGCTGCGGGTTGCCGGCCTGTGGGCGCGGCGTGACGGAGCCGCATTCGACAAAGCCGAAGCCCAGCCGCAGCATGGCATCGGGCACCTCGACATCCTTGTCGAACCCCGCCGCCAGCCCGATGGGGTTGGGCAGGTCGAGCCCGGCAAACCTGGTGGCGAGGATGGGATCGTCTGCTGGCGCGCGCGGCACCAGCCCGGTGCGCAGCGCCGCCAGGGTGGCACGGTGCGCGGTTTCGGGGTCGAGCGCGAAGATCAGCGGGCGGAGCGTGGCGAACATGGGCATCTTGTGGCGGCTCGGCGGGGTCAGGTCAAAGGCTCACACCGGAAACGGTGTCCAGATCACCTCGTTGATGTGGCGTGCGCCAAGCGCCAGCATCGCCAGCCGGTCGAAACCCAGGGCCACGCCGCTCGCGTCGGGCATGGTGGCCAGCGCTGCCAGGAAATCCTCGTCGATCGGGTAGCGCACGCCGTAAAGCCGCTGCTTGGCGTCCATTTCGGCGACAAAGCGCCGGCGCTGTTCGGCTGCGTCGGTCAGTTCGCCGAAGCCATTGGCGAGTTCGACCCCGCAGGCGTACATCTCGAAGCGTTCGGCAAAGCGCGGATCGTCGCTGCACGGCCGGGCGAGCGCGGCTTCGGCGATCGGGTAGCGCGCCAGCAGCGTCAGCCGGCCATGGCCGAGCTGCGGCTCGATGCGGGTGACGATGACCTTGCTGAACAGGTCGGACCAGCTATCGTCGGCAGCAACAGTGATGCCGAGCCCGGCAACGGCCGCCGCAAGGGCATCGCGATCGCCGAGAACCGCCGCCAGCGCAATGCCGGCGTGGCGGTCGAAGGCCTCGACCAGCGTCAGTACTTCGGCCTCGGCAAAGGGATCGCAGCGCACGCCGCGCCAGTACAGTGCGTCATTGCCGCTGGCGGTGAGCGCCGCCCTGCACAAGGCAACGCTGTCGGCCATCACATCGGCGTAGGGCGCGCCGGTGCGATACCATTCGACCATGGTGAATTCCGGCGCGTGCAGCGGGCCGGTTTCGCCATTGCGCCAGACGCGCGCGAAATCGACGATGCGGGATTCACCGGCAGCGAGCAGTTTCTTGGCGGCGAATTCGGGCGAGGTGTGGAGGTAGCGCGGTTGGGCCACGCCGCCTTCGGGCCGCCATTCGGTCGCAAAGGCATGAAGGTGCGTTTCATTGCCCGGCGAACGCTGCACCATGCCGCATTCGACCGCGACAAAGCCCTGGATCTCGAACCAGTCGGCGAGCGCGCGCTTGATGCGATTGCGCGCCAGCAACCGCGGGCGGCGGTCATCATGCAGGTCGCGGCGCCAATATGGCAGCGTCATGGGCAGGCTTTCTCGATGCTCGGGGCTTGATTGCAGGGCCGCTGTCGGCGTAGCGAGCAACGCAATCAAGCGCTGTCGGGCCATGCAGGCCGGGGCAGCGCGACGCAAGGGGCTTTCAAAATGGTCAAGGTTATCGCCAGCAACGTCCGCAAGGGCAATGTGCTCGAACACGACGGCGGGCTGTATGTCGTGCTCAAGGCCGACAGTTTCCGCCCCGGCAAGGGCACGCCGACGACGACGGTGGAAATGCGTCGTATCTCGGATGGCGTGAAGACCGTCATCACGGTGAAGACCGGCGAAGGCCTGGAGCGGGCCTTCGTCGAGGAAGTCAGCCACAATTACCTTTATAATGACGGCGACAACTACATCTTCATCAACAATGAAAACTTCGACCAGGTGCCGGTTACGGCCGCGATGCTCGGCGACGATGCCGTGTGGTTGCAGGAAAATGCCGAATGCAAGCTGCTGATGTTCGATGGCAAGCCGGTGTCGATCACCCTGCCGCCGCGCGTCACCATGGCGATCACCGCCACCGAACCGGTGGTCAAGGGCCAGACCGCATCGTCATCGTACAAGCCGGCAACGATGGAAAATGGCGCCCGGGTGATGGTGCCGCCGCATATCGATGTCGGCACCCGCATCGTCATCAACACCGAAGACAATGGTTACGTCGAACGCGCCAAGGACTGAGGTGTGAACAACCCCGCGATCGTCGCGATGGTGCGTTCCGCCTCGCCGCGATCGGGGGTTTCATCGGCGATGCCGACCCCGAACATGTCGCTGTCGCCGACATATTGCACGACCAGGCCATCGGGGCGCGGCAGGATCGACACCGAGCGATAATAGAGCCCGTAATGCACCTCGGGCTGCGGCGCGAGCCAGGCAATCTGGCCGCGCACCGGCACGATGCTGTCGTCCCGCATCAGCGCGCGCGCGCCATAGCCGGTGCAATTGACGATGACGGGCTGCGAAACCCGCGCGAAATCGGCCGGACTGTCGAAGTGCATCGGCACGATCGTCCCGCCTTCGCGCAGGAAATCCTCGGTCAACCGCGCGCCGAGCGCCGCCACGTTGAACTGCATCGAGGTCGATAACCGGGCATTTTCGACCGGAAACGGGTGTTCGCGGCGCTCCAGCGCGCGGGAACGCGGCACGATGTCGTGAAGCCGCTCGCCATATTCGGCGAAATCAATCTCACCTTCGGCGCGCGGCGGGCGCGGGCCGGGGCGTTCGAGCAAGGTGTAACGGTCAGACCAGCTCACCGGATCGCCCGCCAAGCCGACATAACTGCGGTGCATTGCATAGCTGGTGCGTGCCATCGCTTCCCAGAGCGCGGGGAATTGCGGGGTCACCCGCGCTGCATCGGCGATGCGCGAATCGGGTGACCAGGTGCCAGTGGCCCGCGCCGAGCGGGTTTGCGGCAACCGTTCGGCGGCATAGATCGTCACCCGCGCGCCGGCGCGTTGCAGGGTGATGGCGGTGGTCAGGCCAATGGCGCCGCAACCGATGACGGCGATGTCGCGCGCGCCATCGGCCATCGCATTGCGCGCCGCCAGCGCCGCCGACCCCCAGGACAATGACCAGCCGCTGCCGCCATGGCCGTAATTATGGACGACGCGCTTGCTGCCGATGGTTTCGACGTCGAGCCGTGGCCCTTCGGCGCGGAACGGGCGCAAGCATACGGTGATGTGGGTCATGCGCCCGATGTCCATGCGCAGCGGCGCCAGGGGGGCGGCGGCGAACCCGGGCGCGGCGCGCGGCGCGGTTGCACAGGCGGAAAGTGCGAGTGGCACGGCTAGAAGCGTGCGGCGGCTAGGGGCAAAACCAGCTGGACCCCGGGTCAAGCGCGGGGGGGCAGGCAGGGTTGTCACTCGCCTTCCCCCGAAAATGGCAGCGCCAGTTCGCGCGGCGGTTCGCGCTCCAGCAGCCCGGCGGCCTTCAGATCGGCGAGCCCGGGCAGGTCACGGCGGCTCGACAGGTTGAAATGCGCGAGGAACCCCGGGGTGGTCGCATATTGCAGCGGCCGCCCCGGCGTCTCCCGCCGGCCGGCAGGGCGCACCCAGCCGGCCTCCATCAGCACGTCGATGGTGCCGCCCGATACGGCGACACCGCGGATTTCCTCGATTTCGGGACGGGTAACGGGTTCGTGATAGGCAATGACCGACAGGGTTTCGACCGCGGCGCGCGACAGTTTGCGCACCGCCTCGCGCGCCGGGCGCAGGTGATGCGCGAGATCGGGCGCGGTCTGGAACTGCCAACGGCCACCGCGTTCGACAAGATTGATGCCGCGCGGCGCGTAACTGTCGGCCAATTCGCCGAGCAGGGTGATCAGATCACCGCGTTCGCCGACGTGCTTGGCGATATCGGTGAGGGTGAGCGGCGCCGCAGCGGCGAAGATCACGGCCTCGAGTGCCCGCAATAGCGCCGGGCGAGCGTCATCGATCGTCATTCGCGGGCCCTTACCAGGATGGGAGCGAAGGCCGCGCCTTGCGACAGGCTGGCCTTGCCGAGCTTGGTCAGTTCGAGCGCGGCGACAAAGGTCGAGGCCAGCACCGAGCGCGCATAGCCTTCATCGGCAAGGTCGCGCGGCAGGAAGCGCGACAATTCGGTCCAGTCGATGCTGGCGCCGAGCAGGCGTTCGAGGCGTTCGATCGCTTCATCGAGCGCCATCACCGCGCGCCGCCGCACGACATGGATGCTCTTGCTGTTGCGCGCCTTGATGGCGCCATAGGCCGACAGCAGTTCGAACAGGCTGGCATCGTAGCGCGCGGTTGTTTCGAACATCAATCCTTCGGGTTCGGCGCGCACAAAGGTGTCCCAGCCTTGCTGTGGGCGGGCCAGCAACTTGGCGCCGGCGTCGCGCATCGCGGCGAGGCGTTGCAGCTGGAATTGCAGCTTCAATGCCATGTCGTGCGGATCGGGCTCGGCTTGTGGGTCGGGCGGCAGCAGCAGCGCCGATTTGAGATAGGCCAGCCACGCCGCCATGACGAGATAATCGGCGGCGAGTTCGAGGCTGAGGGCCTTGGCATCACGGATGAAGGCGAGATATTGGTCGACCAGCGCCAGGATCGAGATCTGCGCAAGGTCGACACGCTGGCTGCGCGCCAGCGTCAGCAGCAGGTCGAGCGGGCCTTCCCAACTGCCAAGCTGCAGGACCAGGGTTTGCGCCGGGGTGCGCGCGGGCGTGTCGAAGGGGTCGTCGGTCATCTCCCTCCCCGCAAGGGGGAGGGAGCTATACAACTGCCAGAAGCTGGTCACGCGCGTCCGCCCATTGCGCCACCGGGGTGGCATCCCCTGCCCCCGGCCAGGCCATCGCGGCCGCCAGACGGTCCGCCGCAGCGGCAGAAATCGCCGGCAGTGCCTCGCAGATCGCCCGCATCTCGCCGAAATCACCCGAACAATGCAGCGCGATATCGCAACCGGCGGCCAGGCTGGCGAGCGCGCGGGCGCCGAAATCCTGGAGCGCGTTGCTGCCCGGCGGGTGCCCGCCCGATTGCGGATTGCCGAGCGCGTGCATGCCGAGATCGTCCGACATGAGCAGGCCGTTGAAGCCGATGTCGCGGCGGATGAAGTCGATCACCACCGGCGACAGCGTCGCGCAGCGTTCGGGATCGAGCGCGGTATAGGTAACGTGCGCGGTCATCGCCATCGGTGACAGCGCGGCAAGGGTGCGGAAGGGTTCGAAATCGCGCTCCAGTTCGGCGCGGCTGGCGGTGACGACCGGCAGTTCGAGGTGACTGTCGGCCGCCGCGCGGCCATGGCCGGGGATATGCTTGGCCACACCGATGACCCCGCCCTGCCGCAAGCCGTCGAGCGTCGCGCGGCCGAGCGCCGCCACCTGCATCGGTTCGGCGCCGAGGGCGCGGTCGCCGATGATGTCATGGCCCTGCGGATCGCGGACATCGAGCAGCGGCAGGCAATCGACGTTGATGCCAAGGCCACGCAACAGCGCCGCCAGGGCGAGGGCATTGAGCCGGCAGGCCTCGATCGCGGTGATCGGCGCCTTGTCATACAGCGCGGCAAACGTCTCCCCGGTGGGGAATTCGGGCCAGTGCGGCGGGCGCAAGCGGGCAACACGGCCGCCTTCCTGGTCGATGAGGATGGGCACATCGCGGCCGGCGAGGTCGCGCAGCGAGGCGGTCAGCGCCCGCACCTGGTCGGGATCGGCGATATTGCGCTTGAACAGGATGTAGCCGGCGGGGTTCGCCGCAGTGAACAAGGCGCGTTCCTCGGGGGTGATGGTGAGCCCCGAGAGGCCGAGAAAGCTGGGTTGCATCATTCGACCACCGTGCACGGCGAGCCCGCCGCCTTCAAGCTGCGGCAGGTTTCGGTGGCATCACCGCCACTGGCACGCAGGCGATAGAGCGTCTTGCCATCGGATTCGACGAGGAGGATGCGCTTGGCAAAGCCCGCCAGCGCGGGTTTCGACGCCATTCCGGCCCAGGCGGCATTGGCCTTTTCAAGGCTCGAAAAGGCGCCGAGTTGCACCGTGCCGGCCTTTCTGGCCGGAATCGAGGCGGTAGCGGCGGGTTTTATGGCCGCTGGCGGGGCTTTCGTGGCCGCTGGCGGGGCTTTCGTGGCCGCTGGCGGCGCGGTTTTGGCCGCTGGCGGTGCGATTTTGGCCACAGGCGGAGCGGTTTTCGGCACAGCAGCGGCGGGGGGCGGCCCCGTCCTGGGGACCGCCGGTGCCACCGGCGCGGGGGTGACGGCGGGGGCCGTTGCCATTTCGGGCAACAGATCCTGCGGCAGGCCCGGCGGCTCGGTGCCGGGGCGCGGCAGCGGCGCTTCGGGGCCGGCGTTGGGGTCGATCACGCTGCCCTGGTCGATGCCTTCGCCGGCGGCATAGATGGTCTGGTCCTGGCCTTCGACCGCGAGGCCCTTGGGATCGAGCGGCGGGATCTTGTAGGGCCCGGGTTCGGCGGTGATCAGCGGCGCCTGTTCGGCGTTCATATACCCCTGTGTCGAGCCGCTGTCCTTTTTCGACAGCAGCAGGATGAGGCCGACCGCAGCGACGGCGGCAAGGCTGAGCAGCACCAGCACCGTCCAGAACAGCGAGCGCTTGCTGACGTCGGTGCGGGGCCGCGCCACCGCTTCGGCGAGCCAGGGGGCGTTCTCATCATCGTCGCGCCGCCCCATCAGTGGAGTTCCTCGGCCGCTTCGACACCCATCACCGCCAGGCCATTTCGTAGTACCTGGCCAACCGCATCGGCAAGCGCGAGGCGCGCCGCGGTCAGCGCCGGATCATCGGCGAGGACGAAGCGCCGGCGGGCATCGTCGTTGCCCAGATTCCATTGCGAGTGGAAGGCGCCGGCCAGATCGCCGAGGTAAAAGGCGATGCGATGCGGTTCGCGCGCTTCGGCGGCCTGTTCGACGATGCGCGGCCACAGCGCCGCGGTCTTGACCAGCGCGAGGTCGGTATCGTCGAGCAGCGACAGGTCGGGTTTCGGCAGGGCGATGCCGGCTTCGGCCGCCTTGCGCTTCAGCGAGGCGATGCGGGCATGGGCGTATTGGACATAGAAGACCGGATTGTCGCGCGACTGTTCGACGACCTTGGCGAAATCGAAATCGAGCTGCGAATCGGCGCGCTTGGTCAGCATGATGAAGCGCACGACATCCTTGCCAACCTCCTCCACCACATCGGCGAGCGTGACGAAATTGCCCGAGCGCTTCGACATCTTGACCGGTTCGCCGGCGCGCAGCAACTTGACCATCTGGACGATCTTGATGTCGAGCGGCACCGTATCGCCCGACAGCGCGCGCACCGCCGCGGTCATGCGCTTGACATAGCCGCCATGGTCCGCCCCGAACATGTCGACCAGCGCCGAATAGCCACGGGTCAGCTTGTCCCAGTGATAGGCGACGTCGCCGGCGAAATAGGTCCAGCTACCATCGGATTTCTTCAGGGCGCGGTCGCTGTCGTCGCCGAACTGGCTGGCGCGGAACAAAGTCTGCGGGCGTGGTTCCCAATCTTCGGCTGCCTCCCCCTTCGGGGCCTCCAATACGCCTTCGTAGATCAGGCCCTTGGCCGCGAGCGTGTCGAGCGCTTCCTGCACGCGATTGCCCAGCGACGCTTCGGAAAAGAACACATCCTGTTCGATGCCGAGCAGTTTCAGATCGGCGCGGATGCGTTCCATCATCAAGGCGACGGTGCGGGTGCGAAACGCCGCCAACCAGTCGGCTTCGGGCTTGCCGAGCATCGTGTCGCCGAATTCGGCCGCCAGCGCCTGCCCGACCGGCACGAGATAGTCACCGGGGTAGAAACCTTCGGGAATCTCTATCGTCTGGCCGAGCGCTTCGCGATAGCGCAGATGCGCCGAACGCGCGAGCGTATCGACCTGGCCGCCGGCATCGTTGATGTAATATTCGCGCGTCACTGCAAAGCCGGCATATTCCAGCGTGCTGGCCAACGCATCACCCACCACCGCGCCGCGGCAATGCCCCATGTGCATCGGCCCCGTCGGGTTGGCGCTTACATATTCGACATTGACGCTTTTACCGGCGCCGAGCGTGCTGCGGCCATAATCGGCGCCGGCCGCGGCAATCGCGGCGATTTCGGCGCGCCAGACCGCACTGTGCAGCTTGAGATTGAGGAACCCTGGCCCTGCGACTTCGGCTTCGGCAACGTCATCGAGCCGATTGAGCTTCAAGGCCAGCATGACGGCAATATCGCGCGGTCGCATCCCCGCTGCCTTGGCGAGCACCATCGCGGCGTTGGTCGCCAGGTCGCCATGCGTCGCATCGCGGGGTGGTTCGACCGCCACAGCGCGCGTGTCGAGCCCGGCAGGCAGGTCGCCATCGGCCATCAGCGTGGCAAGGGCATCGGCGACATGGGCGGAGAAACGCGGATAGAGATTCAATTTCAGGTCCGGACTGGCAAGAGGGTATCGGCAGGGGTTTTTCCACTCCTACCGCCCGGCGCCCGCCGCAACAATAGCCGCGCGCGCAGCAACAATAGCCTTGCCCACCCGTTGTGCGGGCATGTTCGATTTTGCCGCCTATCATTTGCTGCTCGTGGCGATCGGTGCCGTGACCATCCTTGCCCATTGGCTGCCGCGCTTCGTTTCGGGGCGCGAGCCGGCGGCATCGGCGCTGCTCATCGCGCTCGGCTGGGCGGTGTTCGCGCTGCTGCCGGGAATGCCGGTCGCCATCGATCCCATCGCCGCGCCGCGGGTCTGGGAGCTGGTGTCCGAGCTTTGCGTCATCATCGGGCTGTTCGGCGTCGGCCTGCGCATCGACAAGCCGGGGCGGCTGAAATTGTGGCGGCCGACGCTGCGCCTGCTCGTCATCGGCATGCCGGCGACGATCGCCGCCGTGACGCTGCTCGGCTGGGCGGTGGGCGGCATGACGCTGGCCGGCGCGCTGCTGCTTGGCGCCGTGCTGGCGCCAACCGATCCGGTGCTCGCCGGCGATGTCCAGGTCGGTCCGCCGCTGGAGGGCGGCGAGCATCCGGTGCGCTTTACCCTCACCACCGAAGCCGGGCTCAACGATGGCCTCGCCTTTCCCTTCGTCTATCTGGCGCTGGCCATTGCCGCGGCGGGCGGGGTGAGCGGCGCGCTGATCGGCGACTGGCTATGGCGCGATCTGGTCTATCGCATCGCCATTGGCGGGCTGGGCGGTGCCGGCGTCGGGTGGCTGCTCGGCCGGATATTGTTCGGCTGGCCGCGCCGCAATCCGCTCGCCGATACCGAAAGCGGCGTGATCGCACTCGCCGGCGTCATCGCTGCCTATGGGCTGACCGAACTTGCCGAAGGCTATGGCTTTATCGCCGTCTTCATCGCCGGCATCACGCTGCGCCAGGCCGAGGCGGGACATGCCTTCCACACCCGCCTGCACGGCTTTTCGGACAATATCGAGCATGCGCTGACGGCGTTGCTGCTCATCGGGCTGGGGGCGGCGTTGCCGGCGCTGTTGCCGGCGCTGACCGTTGCGGGCGCAGCGATCGGCCTGGCGCTGATTTTCGTTGTGCGGCCGGTGACGGGATGGATTTCGCTCGGCAAGGTCATGCCGCGCAGCCGCGAGCGCGCGGTCGTGGCGTTCTACGGGGTGCGCGGCGTCGGCTCGATCTATTATCTCGCCTATGCCGCAACCCATGTCGAACTCGTCGATATCGCCGAATTATGGGCGATCATCGCCTTTACCGTGCTGGTTTCGACGGTCGTGCACGGCTTCACCGCCGGGGTGGCGCTGGAGAAGGCGACCGGGGTGAATGCGGCGGGGGAAAAGCTTGAGGGCTAGGCGGTGCTTCCCGGCCGCCAGAACCCCGCCTAAGGTGCCCAGGTGAACGATAAAACGTCCTGGCTCCGGCTGCAACGCCCCGAACGGCTCGGCCCCGGGCTGTCGCTTCTGGTGCGGGCGCTGCTGGTCTCGGCGTTGATCGGCGTTGCGCTCGCCGGGCACTGGTTCGATCGCCAAGGGCTGCGCGACAATACCGATAATGTCGTCAGCTTCATCGATGTCGTCTATTTCACGGCGATCACCGTAGCGACGGTCGGTTATGGCGATATCGTGCCGGTTACCGACCAGGCGCGGCTGTTCGATACCTTCGTGGTGACGCCGATCCGCCTGTTCATCTGGCTGATCTTTCTGGGCACCGCTTATGATTTCATTTTCAAACGGCTTTGGGACCGATGGCACATGCAGAAGATCCAGCGCGAATTGCACGGCCATTGCATCGTCTGCGGCTATGGCAGCACCGGCGAGGCAACCGTGGCCGAGCTGGTGCGCGGCGGCACCGCCGCCTTGCAGATCGTCGTCATCGATCCCGATGCCGACCGCGTCGCCAAGGCGGTGGCCTGCGGCGTGACCGGCCTTGTTGGCGATGCCACCCATAACGAGGTGCTGAGCGCGGCGCGCATCGAAACGGCGCGCGCCGCGCTCGTCTGTGTCGGGCGTGACGATACAGCGGCGCTGGTGGTGCTCAGCGCGCGCACCCTGTCGCCGGCGGCGCATGTTTCGGCAATCGTCAAATCAGCCGAAAACGAAGCGCTGGTGCGCCAGGCCGGGGCCAGTGTCGTCGTCAACCCGGTCGATCTGGGCGGGCATCTGCTGGCACGGGCGACGGGCAACGCCCATGTCGTCGATTATGTTACCGATCTGGTCACCAATTCGGGCCGGGTGTGCCTGCGCGAACGCGTGGCGACCGCGGCCGAAATCGGCCAGCCGCTGAACGCGATCACTACCGGCATGGGCGTGCGCATCGACCGCGATGGCACGCCGATCGGTTTCTGGGAGGCCGCAGCCGGGGCGTTGCGCGCCGGCGATATGATCGTGGAAATCGTGCCGACGCGGCCGTAAAACGGCGTTCAGGCGATGACGGTCTGTTCGATGGCGCCGAAGATCGAATGGTGGCGATCGTCGAGCATTTCGATGCGCACCACATCACCGGGCGCCAGGAAGGGCGTCACCGGCGCACCGCCCTCGATGGTTTCGACCATGCGTTGTTCGGCGATGCAGGCATAGCCGCGGCCGCCCTTGGCAACCGGCTGGCCGGGGCCGCCTTGCGCATCGCGGTTCGACACGGTGCCCGACCCGATGATGCTGCCGGCGCCGATCGCGCGGGTCTTGGCCAGATGGGCGATCAGCGTGCCGAAATCGAAGGTCATGTCGGTTGCGGTCTCGACCCGGCCGAAGGGTTGCCCGTTCAGGTCGATGCTGAGCACGCCGTGGAGCTTGCCATCCTGCCAGCGGTCCCCCAGCATCGCCGGGCTGACGAACACCGGTGACAGTGCCGAGGCGGGCTTGGACTGGACGAAACCGAATCCCTTGGCGAGTTCATCGGGAATGAGGCCGCGCAACGACACGTCGTTGACCAGCCCGACGAGCCGGATCGCCGCCAGCGCCTGTTCGCGCGTCGCGCCGCGCGGTACATCGCCGGTGACAACGACGACTTCGGCTTCAAGATCGAGGCCCCAGGCCGGATCGCCGGCCGAAATCGCTTCGCGGGGGGACAGGAAATGATCGCTGCCACCCTGGTACATCAGCGGATCGGTCCAGAAGCTGGCGGGCAATTCGGCGCCGCGCGCCCGGCGGACGAGATCGACATGGTTCACATAGGCGCTGCCATCGGCCCATTGGTATGCGCGCGGCAAGGGTGCCGCAGCATCGCGTTCATGAAAGCGGCTGTGCGGCACCGCATCGTGCGCGAGGCTTTCGGCGACGCCGAGCAGGATCGGTTCGGCATGCGCCCAATCGTCGAGCGCTGCCTGCAGCGTCGCGAACATCGGCGGCGGTGCAGCGCACCAGGCAAGGTCTTCAGAGACAACAACGAGGCGACCATCACGGCCGGACTTGAGCGAAGCTAGTTTCATTCGGCTATTCTGGACCGGCAGTGGCGAAGGGGCAAGAGCGCGGCGGGCGACCATGACGATGGCCGCACGATTTGGCGCCGGACGCGCTTATTTCGCGCTGTCTTTTGGTCCGCACATGGGGGCGCCACCGGGGGTCAGTCGCGGTGTGATGCCCCCATCGCGGCGCCCCCTCCACAGCAGATAGCTGCAGCCGGTTTCCGGGTCGCGCCAGACGCGAATCTCCTCGCCGCCGCCCGATTTGCCCCGGACCTTGCCTTCCAGCGTGGTGGTCTTGATCGGTTCGGACTCGAAGGATGAACCATTCTGGTCACAGCCGCCGAGCAGCACCGCGCCTGAAAAGCAGAGGATCAATGTTGTCCGCATCGCTGTCGGCGCCCTTTGCATGCTGTTGTGTCGAACCCAGACTAACCGGCAATGGTGCTGGCGCAAGACCGGACGGTCCCGCCGTTATCCGCACGTCAGGCGGCCAGCCCTTCCTCCGAAATCGCGTACAGGCTCGCTGCGCCGCGCGTCACCGGGCCGTACAGGGCGCCGACCTGCGGCAACAGTTGTTCGGCAAAGAAGCGCGCCGTAGCGATCTTGGCCTTCAGGAAGGCCGGGTCGCCGTCGCCGGCGACAAGTTTATGCTGCGCAGCAAGTGCCTGTTTTGCCAGCAACCAGCCGCCCAGCGTCAGACCCATCATGCGCAGATAGGGCGTGGCACCGGCAGCGACATCATCGGGGTTGTTGTTGCCGGTCAGCCACAGCGTCGCGCTGCGGGTGGCGGCGAGCGCATCCTCGAGCCAGGGCGCGAGGCCGGCCAATTCCCCATCGGCATTGAGATCGGCGATGCTGTCGCCGACCTGGGCAAAGACTTCCTGCCAATGCGCGCCGCCATCCTGCGCCAGCTTGCGGCCGACGAGATCGAGCGCCTGGATGCCGTTGGTGCCTTCATAAATCGGCGCGATGCGAGCATCGCGCAGGAACTGCGCCGCGCCGGTTTCCTCGACATAGCCCATGCCGCCGAAGACCTGCAGCGCCAGCGACGCGACCTCGACCCCGACATCGGTGGCCCAGGCCTTGGAAATGGGGGTGAGCAGATCGGCGAGGCCAGCCGAATCCCCCGAATGCGCCCGGTCGACCGCTGCCGCGTTGAGATAGACCAGCGCCCGCGTCGCTTCGGTGAGCGCCCGGCAGGTCATCAGCGTGCGGCGGACATCGGCGTGCTCGATGATGCGCACGGCGTCCCTGCCGCCGCCGAACTTGGCGCTCTGCACCCGCTGCCGGGCAAAGGCGACCGCATGCTGGGTGGCGGCTTCGGCGACGGCGACGCCCTGCAGGCCGACCTGGACACGGGCGTTGTTCATCATGGTGAACATGGCGCGCATGCCGGCGCCTTCCGCGCCGACCAGCCAGCCGACGCAAGTGTCGTTATCGCCGAACGACATGGTGCACGTCGGCGACGCATGGATGCCGAGCTTGTGTTCGAGCCCGACGCAGCGCAGATCGTTGCGGGCGCCATCGGGCAGGAATTTCGGGCAGAGAAACAGGCTGATTCCCTTGGTGCCCGGGGGCGCATCGGGCAGCCGGGCGAGGACGAGGTGGACGATATTGTCGGCCACATCATGTTCGCCCCAGGTGATGTAGATCTTGGTGCCCTTGATCCTGTAGGTGCCATCGGCATGCGGTTCGGCGCGCGACTTGAGCGCCCCGACATCGGAACCCGCCGACGGCTCGGTCAGGTTCATCGTGCCGGTCCATTCGCCGCTGACCAGCTTGCTGAGATAGCGTTCCTGCAAGTCGGGGCTGGCATGCGCCGCCAGCGCTTCGATGGCGCCCTGGCTGAGCATCATGCACAAGGCGAAGGCCATGTTGGCGCTGGTCAATTGTTCCTGCACCGCGACCGCGAGCGCAAACGGCATGCCCTGCCCGCCATGGCTTTCGGGTACGCCGAGCCCGGCCCAGCCGCCTTCGATGTAGAGCTTGTAGGCACCGGCAAACCCGGGCGGCAGGGTAACGACGCCGTCGGCCAGTTTCGCGTGCGCCTTGTCACCGACGCTGTTGAGCGGCGCAAAGACATTGGCCGCCAGCTTGCCGGCTTCTTCAAGCACGGCATCGACGATATCGGGGGTCGCATTGGCAAAGGCCGGGCGCGCGGCCAGGCCGGGCAGATCGGCGATGCAATCGAGCACAAAACGTTGTTCGGCTATGGGCGCGGTATAGGGCATGGGGAAAGGCCTTGGGCTGGTGACCGTCCCGCTATAGACGGGCTGCATGGTTGAAAAAAGCCGCATCATTGCCGCTGACAGCGCCGGGATTGCGCAAGGCGTGGCGCGGCTGCTGGCCGGCGGCATCGTCGCGGTGCCGACCGAGACGGTCTATGGGCTGGCGGCACGCGCGGCAGATGCGCAAGCGGTGGCGCGGATCTATGCAGCCAAGGGCCGGCCAAGCTTCAACCCGTTGATCGTGCATGTGACGGGCGTGGCGCAAGCGCGTGAACTTGTGCTGGTCGATGCGTTGGCGGCGCAGTTGATGGCGGCGTTCTGGCCGGGACCGTTGACTTTGGTCCTGCCGCTGCGGCCCGGTGCGAATGTGGCGCGGTTGGTAACGGCGGGGCTCGATACGCTGGCGGTGCGCTGCCCGGCGCATCCGGTCATGCAGGCACTGATCGCCGCGGCGGGGCCGCTGGCAGCGCCATCGGCCAATGCCTCGGGGCGGATTTCGGCGACGACAGCGGCGCATGTCGCGGCGTCCTTGGGAGACCGGGTCGGGCCGATCCTCGATGGCGGGGCGTGTGCAGCGGGGGTCGAATCGACGATTGTCGCGGTGGCGGACGGGGGTTGGCGGTTGCTGCGGCCGGGGGCGGTGGCGGTGGAAGCACTTACCGACGTCGCCCCACCTCTCCCGTTGACGCGAAGGCGTCGCCTACGGCTGCGGGAGAGGTCGGACTCGGGCGCCGCCCGACCCGGGAGAGGGGTGCACGCGCGCCCCTCTCCCGGGCCGGCTTCGCCGTCTCTCGACCTCCCCCCGGCGGGGGGAGGTGTTATAGCACCTGGCATGCTGGCATCGCATTATGCACCGCGCCAGCCGGTGCGACTGGAAGCCCTTACCGCCGGCCCCCGTGAATTCCACATCGGCTTCGGCACGATTCCCGGCGATGCCAGCCTCTCCCCGACCGGCGACCTGACCGAAGCCGCTGCCCGCCTTTTCGATCTCCTTCACATCGCCGAGGCCAGCGGCCGCGCTGCCATCGCCGTCGCCCCGGTGCCCGAAACCGGGCTGGGCCTGGCCATCAATGACCGGCTGCGCCGGGCGGCGGCCCCGCGCGACTGACGCACGCTTCCTTTGCCGCCACTCGCGTGTTTAGCTGCTGCCACCCCTTGACCGGAGCCTCCCCCATGCGCCCTGCCCTGCTGATCGCCCTCGCCCTGCTCGCCGCCCCCGCGCTGGCCCAGACACCGGGAACGAAGAACCCGGCGGCGGTTGTCGCCGGCTCTTACACCGCCGACCCCAACCACACGCTTGTCGTCTGGACGCTCGATCACCTCGGCTTCACGCCCTATTCGGGGATTTTCGGCGATGTCAGCGGCACGCTGGTGCTCGATCCCAAGAACCTCGGCGCGGCCCGGGTCGCTGTGACGATTCCGGTGTCGCGGGTCGTCACCGCCAGCGCCGGGCTCAACCAGCATCTGCTGCGCCCCGGCAAGGACGGCGGCAAGCCCGACTTTTTCGGGCCGACGCCGGCCGATGCGCGCTTTGTTTCAACAAAAGTCGTCGCCCGTGGCCAGACCGCCAAGGTGACCGGCGATTTCACCT
>JBBRVH010000012.1:0-43990 GCA_038246995.1 Sphingomonadales bacterium | reverse complement strand
GGCATGGACGATTTGCGGCCGTTCGAAGCGGACGATTTCGGCCGGGCGCTGGTCGGGGAATGATGCAAAAATCGCCTCGCACTTGATAGTGCCCGCCGGCGATGATGCCAATATAATGTGGCGCAAAAGTGCTAATACAACAAGGAATTTTAGAAGATCATTACAATTTCTACGTCATTTTGTTAGCAATGTGCGGGGGTGCAGGATATGAATAATAACATTTTGGATTTTGCTACGGACGAAAGTTTTCGCCTAAAAAACTGGAAAAAGCACCGTGATGACGAACGGCACGACTCCCCCTACGATCACGCCAGCGACTACGATGTTTTAGATGGAAAACGCTTCACCCGCGCCCTCGTATTCAGCCACTTTGAAACATCTGATGCCAAGGGTGTCATTTCTACGATCAAATGGGGATACCCAAAAGGCAGCCTGCCGGGCGGTGGGTGGCACGCCTTTTCTGACGCGTTTCGGTCGCCCAAGTTTGGCGAAATACTTAACGCTCTGCGTGCTGAGCCACGCTCGGCCAGTGAAACCGTGACTATGCTTAACCGCTGTGTGAAGGGTATTGGCACTGCAACATCGACAAAAATCGCATACTTTGCTCGTCTTACGACCAGCGAAGGCCCCTGCCTGATCTACGATTCTATGGTTAGACGAGCTATTGCGCATCGCTCCGATCCAGAGTTCGCGCACCTGAAGACGGTACTGAACAGTTCAACTCGTGACCTGACACCTGCCGCACAGGAGCGTACGTATGGCAACTATATAGCCAGCGTAATCTCGGCGGCCAAAGGCCAGGGCGTCTCTCCAGAGGTTGTTGAACTAGACCTTTTCAAGGCTGGGCGTGAGTTGCCTTCTCGTTAACGCTGGTAGCCGCCCAAACCACAGTTTCCGATGTGCGAGCGTGACGCACAATAGTGCGAGGTCGCCTGGAATCTGCGTCCGGCCCATTATGTTTGCTATTTGAAGGAAACGCCCATGGATTTCGACCTGCCACCCGAGCTCAGCGCTTATCTCGCCGAACTTGATGCTTTCATCGAGGCCGAGATCAAGCCGATCGAGAACCGCGACGACAATATCCGCTTCTTCGACCATCGCCGCGAACATGCCCGTACCGATTGGGACAATGGCGGCCTGCCGCGCGTCGAATGGGAAGATCTGCTCGCCGAAGCCCGCGCGGTGGCGGACAAGGCCGGGCATTATCGCTTTGCCTGGCCGGAAAGCATGGGCGGCAAGGGCGGCAGCAACCTCGCCATGGCGGTGATCCGCGAACATCTCGCGGCGCGTGGCCTTGGCCTCCACAATGATTTGCAGAACGAACATTCGATCGTCGGCAACAACCCCTTCATCCTGTTGTTCAAGGAATTCGCCACCCCCGAACAATATGCCCGTGATGGCGAGGCGGTGATGTCGGGCGCCATGCGGACCGTCTTTAGCCTCACCGAGCCGAACCATGGCAGCGACGCGACCTTCATGGAAACCGTCGCCGTGCCCGAAACGCGCGATGGCAAGGACGGCTGGCTGATCAAAGGCGAGAAAATGTGGTCGACCGGCATGCATGTCGCCACCCATGCCATGGTCTTTGCGCGCACATCGGGCAAGGATGGCGATGCCACCGGCATCACCTGCTTCATCGTCCCCGCCCAGGCGCCGGGGGTGAAGATCGAGGAGTATCTGTGGACCTTCAACATGCCGACCGATCACCCGCGTGTCAGCTTCACCAATGTCTGGGTGCCGCATGACAGCTTTTGGGGGCAGATCGACCGCGGGCTCGGCATCGGGCAAAGCTTCGTCCACCAGAACCGCATCCGCCAGGCCGCTTCATCGCTTGGCGCCGCGCATTTCTGCATCGAGGAATCGGTGCGCTATGCCCGCACGCGCAAGCCCTTCGGCAAGCCGCTGTCGGACAACCAGGCAATCCAATGGCCATTGGTCGAACTCGCCACCCAGGTTGAAATGCTCCGCCTGCTGATCCGCAAGACGGCGTGGCAGATGGACCGGATGGAGCACAAGGCAATCGAGCGCGAACTGTCGGACAAGGTGTCGATGTGCAATTACTGGGCCAACCGCCTGGTCTGCGAAGCCGCCGACCGGGCGATGCAGGTGCATGGCGGCATCGGCTATTCGCGCCACAAGCCCTTCGAGCATATCTATCGCCACCACCGCCGCTACCGCATCACCGAAGGCGCCGAAGAAATCCAGATCCGCAAGGTCGCGGCCTTTCTGTTCGGCTATCTGGGGCCACGGCGAGCGGCGTTCCAGAATCTTTAGCGCAGCATGCTGCGCCGACGGTCGGGTCCGCGATAACCGCCCGCCGGGTCCCGGCGGTCGAAGCCGCCGGGCGGGGTGACGATGTTGCGGATGACCTGTTCGGCCGACACGATCGCCGCCGGCAGGGCATCGGCGCCGACGGCGTGACAGAAGAGATAGCCTTGGGCACAATCGATCCCGGCGCGCAACGCCATCGACAGATCCTCTGCCGTTTCGATCCCTTCGGCCGTGACCGTCAATCCCATGTTGCGCCCAAGCATGGCGGCGGTGCTGAACACGCTGGCTGCCGCCGCATCGGCGGCGCTGCCGGCGATCAGCGTGCCCGAGATCTTCAGCTCATCGAGCGGCAGGCGGCGCAGCCGGTCGAGCGACGAGAAACCCGCGCCGAAATCGTCCATGGCGACGCGAATGCCCATGGCGCGCAGGCGCTGCATCGAATCGAGACCGGCCGACATGTCGGTCATCAGCGATGTTTCGGTGATTTCGACAACCAACCGTGTCGGCGACAGGCCCGCGGTCGCGAGCGCATCGGCAAGTTCCGGGGCCAGCGCACTGCTCTGCATGTCGAATGCCGACACGTTGATCCACAGTGATACCGGCATCGCCTGGCGTGCCGCAACGCTGGCCGCCTGGGCAACGACAACGCGGCGCAGATCGACCAGCAATCCCTTGTTCTGGGCCGTCCGGATCAGGCGTTCGGTGCTGATCCGCTCCTCGCCATCGTCACGCCACCGCGCCAGGGCTTCGATCCCCGAAACCCGCCGGGTACGCAGATCGACGATCGGCTGGTAGGCGACGTCGATCTGGCTGCTGCGGATGGCGGCAGAAACACGCACCTCAGTGCTCGACCGTTCCTCGGCTTCGCTGAGCAATCGCGGTTCGAAGATGACGATGGAGCGGCCAATCCCGCGCTTGGCGGTCAGCAATGCCAGATCGGCGGCGCGCATGAGGTCGAACGGCAGGGGCGCTACGGCCGGCACCTGGGCAATTCCGGCAGCCAGTTCGATGTTCAGGACGATGTCACCCACCGTCAACGGCTGTACCGTCGTGCTGGCGAGTGCTTCGGCAACGCGCATGGCTGCTGCTGCATCCGCAGTATCGACGAGCACGGCGAATTCATCGCCACCCAACCGTGCCACGAACAGGCCCGGCAAGGCGGTGCGCAACCGCAGTGCCATGGCGGCAATCACCCGGTCCCCCGTCGAATGACCGTAGCGATCATTGACCAGCTTGAAATCGTCGAGATCGACGAGGATCAGGGCGAATGGATTGGTCGCGATGTCGTCACGCGTGCAACGCGTATCGAGTTCTTCCATGAAGGCGCGGCGATTGGGCAGGCCCGAAAGCATGCAGCGCCGTGCCTCGCGGTTGAGTTCGGCCAGCGCCGCGCGTTCGCCGGTCGTGTCACGCATCACCACGACCCAGCCGGTATCCGGAATGCGCTGGACCTGGATGTCGATGACCCGGTCATCGGCGAGCCGGATAACGGTGTCGAAGGGTTGTCCGGCAATGCGCAAAATGGCTGCGCGTTGAAGAAAAGCTTCGCGTTCCTCCGGTGTTTTGAGTGTCATGTTGGGCGCATTGACCAGGACATAGCCAAAATTGGTGTCCGGAGGCAGCGGATCCGCGTCATAACCCAGCAGAGCGCGGCAGCGATCGTTTATCACGACGACCTTTTCGTCGCGATCGATCATCACCAGTCCATGGGGCAGGTGCACCATCGCGGCTTCCATGCGGGCGCGTTCGGCGCGTTGCTCATCACGCGCCATGATCGAATCGATCTGGACGATATACGCCTTTCGCGCCGTGACAGTGCTGATCAGGGCGTAAGTGGCAATCCCAAGCGCTGCCGCCACCGCCGTCCAGCCATTCAGGTGGATCAGGAAAGCGGCAATCGACGGCACCGCAATGCACAGCGCCTCGATGGCGACAATGGCTGGCTTGCTCGCGCCGGCGCCATTGGTAATGCCAAGGGTTGCGATGGCCACGCCAAAGGCCAGCAGGTGCATTTCGGGCTGGGTCGATCCCGACAGTACCAGAAAGGTCACGCCGCCGACACCGGTGCCGACCAGGACCGTCGACAGCGAAAAGCTGAGCTCCAGTTTTTCCATCTGTTCGTGAGCAACGAATTCGCCACCTCGCGACATTCCGATCGAAAAGACACCCAGGAAAAAGCCCATGGCGGTAATGGCCACCATGACGAGCGGCAATGCCCCGCCCAGTTCAAGCGCCAGCCCCAGTTCGAGTGCAGTACAGACCACCCCACCGATGATCACCGGCCAGAAGAATGATCCCAATCCATTGATAAACAGGCCGCGCAAATGCGGCGGCAGCGGATCATCAAGCACATGGCGCAAGCCCGAGCCGACAGCCACAGACTCCGATTTCTCCAGCCGCGGATTTTCAAAGCTTTCAGCCATCAGCAAAGAATAAACCCAAGCTACAAGACTGTCCATCGACCTTTCAGCAGAAATATGAAGAGCTTGTTACGGTCATTTCATGCTGTCGATTATTTACGTTTCGTTTACGATCTGCTTGTTGACCATGGCGCGGGGGCCCATGCTTGACACCCTGCCGACGCTCGCCTAATGCCGCAGCGTCCCTGAAATCAGGGGGCGCGCGTCCACGGATGCACGCCGGTCGGCGAGTTTTCGCCCGCCGGCGTAATTTCGGTTGGAGAGGGTAAAGCTTGTTCGACAGCCTATCAGAACGCCTTGGCAGCGTATTCGAGAAACTTCGGGGGCGCGGTGCGCTCACCGAACTCGATGTGCGTGCGGCGATGCGCGAGGTACGGATTGCGCTGCTCGAAGCCGATGTCGCGCTGCCGGTCGTCAAGCAGTTCGTCGATGATGTCACGGCGCGGGCCATCGGTGCCGAAGTCACGCGCTCGGTCACGCCCGGGCAGCAGGTCGTCAAGATCGTCAACGATGCCCTTGTCGAACTGCTGGGCAGCGAGGCCGCCGGGCTGAATATTGATGTCACGCCCCCCGCGGTGATCATGATGGTCGGCCTGCAAGGCTCGGGCAAGACGACGACGACCGCCAAGCTGGCCAAGTTCCTGACCGAAAAGCGCGCCAAGAAGGTGCTGATGGCCTCGCTCGACGTGGCGCGGCCGGCGGCGCAGGAACAGTTGCGCGTGCTCGGGGAACAGACCGGCGTGGCAACGCTGCCGATCATCGCCGGCCAGCAGCCGGTCGCCATCGCCGAACGCGCCCGCCAGTCGGCGTTGCTGCAGGGCTTCGATGTCGTGCTGCTCGATACTGCCGGGCGCCTGAATGTCGATGTCGCCCTGATGGCCGAAATGGCGGCAATCGCGACCGCCACTCGCCCCGATGAAATCCTGCTGGTCGTCGATGCCTTGACCGGCCAGGACGCGGTCAACGTTGCCACCGCTTTCAAAAGTGAAGTCGCGCTGACCGGCGTCGTGCTGACCCGCATGGACGGCGATGCGCGCGGCGGCGCCGCGCTCAGCATGCGCGCCGTCACCGATCGGCCGATCAAGTTCGCCGGCACCGGTGAAAAGCTCGACATGCTCGAAGCCTTTGATCCGCAGCGGGTCGCCGGCCGAATTCTCGGCATGGGTGATATCGTCGGCCTCGTCGAACGCGCTGCCGCCAATATCGAACAGGCCGATGCCGAAAAGCTGGCGGCCAAGCTCGCCAAGGGCCAGTTCGATTTCGACGATCTGCGCAGCCAGTTGCGCCAGATGAAGGCCATGGGCGGCCTTGGCGCGCTGGCGGGCATGATCCCCGGCATGGCGCAGGCGAAGAAAGCCATGGACAGCGGCGCCGTCGATGAAAAAGCGCTTGGACGGATGGAAGCGATCATCTGTTCGATGACGCCCAAGGAACGCACCAAGCCCGAGATTTTGACCGCCAAGCGCAAGATCCGCATTGCCAAGGGCGCCGGCACCACGGTGCAGGAAGTCAACAAGGTCATCAAGATGCAGCTCGAAATGGCCAATGCCATGAAGCGCCTGCGCAAGATGGGCGGCATGAAGGGGATGGCGTCGATGATGGCCAAGATGGGCGGTGCCGGCGGCGGCCTGGGTGGGCTTGGCGGCCTGCTCGGCGGCGGCGGCGCCCTGCCCCCCGGTTTCGACAAGTTCACCAAACGCTAGATTTCAACCACCAGAATTCAACGAAGGAAGACAAGACAATGGCATTGGCAATTCGCCTCGCACGTGGCGGCATGAAGAAGCGCCCGTATTACCGCATCGTCGTCACGGATTCGCGCAACGCTCGCGATGGCAAGTTCATCGAAAAGATCGGCACCTACAACCCGCTGCTGCCCAAGGATTCGGCCGAGCGCATCAAGCTCGACACCGATCGTGCCGCGCACTGGCTGTCGGTCGGCGCCCAGCCGTCGGACCGCGTCGCCCGTTTCCTCGATGCTGCCGGCGTGCGCACCCGCGAAGCGCGCGTCAACCTGAAGAAGGGTGAACCCGGCGACAAGGCCAAGGAACGCGCCCAGATCGCCGCCGACAAGGTTGCCGAAGCCGAAGCCGCTGCCGCACAGGCGATCATCGACGCCAAGGAAGCTGCCGAAGCCGCCGCTGCTGCCGCTGCCGAAGCCGCTGCTGCCCCGGCTGCTGACGAAGCGCCGGCTGCTGACGAAGCGCCGGCTGCTGACGAAGCGCCGGCTGCTGACGAAGCGCCGGCTGGCGACACCACCGACGAGACCGCTGCCTGATCCGCAGCGCCGCCCCGGTCGTGGCGCTGGCACTGGCCGCCGCCATGGCCTGGCTGGCCTATGAACATGTCGCGCGGTCGGGGGCAGACCCGGCCGGCGGCTTGAACGACCGTATCGCCGCCCTGGCCTGTGCCGGGGCGGCGATCGGTTTGTTGATACCCCCGGCACGTCGCCGGGTTGCCTTTGTCCTGACGCTGGCGCTGTCGTACCGCCTGTCATCGCGCTGGCTGGCGGGGGCAACGTTGCCGGAACTGGCCAGCCTTTTGATGCCGGCGCTGACAGCGTTGTACCTGTGCTGGCCGCAACTCATTGTCGTGAAGAAGCCAAGATGACCGATGTCACCCTCGCGGCCGTCGCCGGTGCCCATGGCATCACCGGCGAAGTGCGGCTGAAACTTTTTGGTCAAGGGCTCGATAGCCTGACCAGCCACAAGGTCTTTCACGCCGGCGGCCGCACCCTGACGCTGAAATCGCTCCGCCCCGACAAGATCGGCGCTGTCGCACGCTTTGCCGAAATTGGCGATCGCACGGCCGCCGAAGGCTTGCGCGGCACGCTGCTGACGGTGCCGCGCGCCAGCCTGCCGCCGCTTGGTGAGGGTGAATATTATCATGCCGACATCATCGGGCTGCCGGTGGTCACCACCGGCGGCGATCCGATCGGGACGGTGACGGCGATCGAAAACTACAACGCCGGCGACATTCTCGAGATCACATACCCTGATGGCAAGACCGTCATGGTGCCCTTCCGTCCGCCAGCGGTGCCCGAGGTGGGTGAGCGGGTGGTCATTGACCCGGAGTGGCTGATCTAGTATATACACAGCGTATATACGGAGACTGCCATGGCGCGGACCAAGATCTTCAAATCCGGCAATTCCAACGCCGTGCGCTTCCCCGCCAGTTTCGATGTCGAGCCCGGCATGACGGTCGAAGTGCGCGAGGAACAGGGCCGCTGGATTGTCGAGGCGGTCGCCGAGCCGCCGCGCAAGATCGATATCAGCGGCTTTGCCGGCAAGGCGCCCGGCATTCGGCTGGCGCCGCGCGAGGATTTTGAGGAACGACCAAGCTCGATCGCTGCCCGAAAGGCAGCGCGCGAGGCGTGATCCGATATCTGATCGATGCCAATGCCGCCGTCTATTCGATGGACGAGGGGCATGAACCGCTAAAGGCGCGGATTGCTGACTGCTATCCCGGCGAGATCGCCATCTCGGCCATCAGCTATGCCGAGATCGCCTATGGCACTTGTGTCGGCAAACCGCCGCCAGCGGCGGTGCTGGACGCCTTCGTCGCCGCGATTCCGATAGTGCCGTTCGACGAGGCTGCAGCACGTGAATACGCCCGGTTGCCGTTCAAACGGGCGCGGTTCGACCGGCTGCTGGCGGCGCATGCACTGAGCATCAGCGCGACGGTTGTGACAAACAACGAAGCCGATTTTGTCGATGTGCCGGGCTTGCAAGTCGAAAATTGGACTCTTTGGTGACTTCAGTTCTCGTCCTCCCATTGTCGTCCAAGGAAGAGCTGGTCGCACAGGCCATGGCTAACAAATGCAGGCGCATAGATCTAGCCAGTATCGGCCGCGATACAGCGATGAGCCAAGACGCAGGCATCGACGGAATCGACGTATGGGACTTCATCGTGACCTTGGGGGATGAGCACCGCGACATCTGCAAAGAAGTTCCGTGGCAACGATTCTCGGACCAGCGTGCGTCCTTCGATGGCTGGGCCGTGCTCATTGTTCCATTCTGGCTGCTCTTTCGCATTTTAACCTGGCCGGTCCATCGTGAGGCCGTCATCCCGCCTCTCCGCTGTGCCGAGGACCGTCTGACCGTCGGGCACCTCGCCGCCGTATTGGAACGTGGCGCGTGGTTCGAAGCGGAAACGGGTGCATGACCTGGTCAGCCACCATCCTCACGCTCTACCCGGAAATGTTCCCCGGCACGCTGGGCCACAGCCTTGCGGGCCGGGCGCTGGCCAATGGCATCTGGTCGTGCGACGCGCGCAACATCCGCGCCTTCGCAACCGACAGACACCGCACCGTCGATGACACGCCGGCGGGTGGCGGGCCGGGCATGGTCTTGCGTGCCGATATCGTTGCGGCGGCGGTGGATGAGGTGGCAAACGGCACGCCGGTCATCGCGCTGACCCCGCGCGGCAGCCCCCTCACCCAGGCCCGCGTCCGCGCCCTCGCCACCGGCCCCGGCGTCACGCTTTTGTGCGGCCGGTTCGAAGGCTTTGACGAGCGCCTGTTCGAAGCGCGCGCCATCCAGCAGATCAGCATCGGTGACTATATCCTGTCGGGCGGCGAGGTCGCCGCGACCGTGCTTCTCGATGCTTGCGTGCGGCTGCTTCCCGGTGTAATGGGCGCGGCCTTGAGCGGTGTGGACGAAAGCTTCGAAACGGGGCTCCTCGAACACCCGCACTACACGCGGCCTCCTGAATGGGAAGGTCGTTCGATCCCCGAAGTGTTGCGATCGGGGGATCACGCAAAGATCGCCAAATGGCGGTTGGAGCGGTCCGAACAGGACACTCGGGCAAGGCGGCCCGACCTTTGGCAGCGTCATTCCGACGCTGCGGGTCAGCTGCCCTCTGCTGCGCGACGACAGAAAAAGGAGGAATGAGATGAATCTCATCCAGCAGATCGAAGCCGAAAACATTGCCAAGGCGGTCGCCATCCGCCCGATCCCGCAGTTCCGCGCCGGCGACACGCTGCGCGTCGGGGTGAAGGTCGTCGAAGGCGAACGCACCCGCGTCCAGAATTACGAAGGCGTCTGCATCGCCCGCAGCAATTGCGGCATGGGATCGTCGTTCACCGTCCGCAAGATCAGCTTTGGCGAAGGTGTCGAACGCGTCTTCCCGCTCTATTCGCCGTCGATCGACAATATCGAAGTCGTGCGCCGCGGTGTCGTGCGCCGCGCCAAGCTTTATTATCTGCGCGGCCGTTCGGGCAAGTCGGCGCGTATCGTCGAAAAGCGCCTGCCGCGCCCGGTCAAGGAAGATGCCGCCGGCTGATCCAGCCCGCGTCAGCTTTGACCATCATGCATCCCGGCAGGTCGCAAGGCCTGCCGGGATGTCTGTTTTGAGGGTCGGTCGGTTGTCATCCTGCGGCGGACGGCGCTTCCCCCTGCCCGCGCCATGACTTAAGACGGGTGCATGTCCGCCCCATCCCCCCTGCCCACCCAAGGCCATATCGATGCAGGCCGGCATTACCTGCCGCTGCGGGTCTATTTCGAAGATACCGACCTGACCGGCATCGTCTATCACGCCAACTACTTGCGCTATATGGAACGCGCCCGTACCGAAATGCTGCGGCTTTCAGGTGTCGTTCATACCGAGATGATGACAGAGGGTACGGGATATTATGCCGTGCACGAAATGAACATCACCTGGCACCGCCCGGCGCGGCTCGATGACGAGCTGGTCGTCGTCAGCCATGTCACCAAGGTGCGCGCCGCCGCCACCTGCCTCGTTCATGATGTCAGGCGCGGCGATGAACTTTTGTGCAGCGCCTCGGTCACCGCCGCCTTTCTGGACATGGAAGGCCGCCCCCGCCGCCAGTCCAAGATCTGGCACGACCGCTTCACCCTCCTCATGCAACAGGCCGCCTGACCATCATGGAACCGATCGCCAAAGCCGCTGCCGACCTGTCTCCCTGGGCGCTGTTTCTCGAGGCCGATATCGTCGTCAAGCTGGTCATGTTCGGCTTGCTGGCGGCCAGCGTCTGGTCCTGGGCGATCATTTTCGATCGCTCGCGCCGGCTGCGCGCCATCAATGCCCAGGCCAAGCAGTTCGAAGACTGGTTCTGGAAGGCCGAAAGCCTCGATGCCCTCTACGATCCCGCCGCCAAGGCCAGCCACCCCAGCGCCAAGCTGTTCATCGCCGGCATGAACGAATGGCGGCGCAGCCTGGCGCGTGGCCGCATCGACCGCGAAGGCGTGCGCGCGCGGCTGGCCAGCGTCACCCAGGTCAGCATCCAGCGCGAGATCGACGAGCTGGGGGACCGCCTCAACATTCTTGCCACCATCGGCTCGGTGGCGCCTTTTGTCGGGTTGTTCGGTACCGTCTGGGGCATCATGCGCAGCTTTACCAGCATTGCTGCATCGCAGAACACCACCCTCGCCGTAGTGGCGCCGGGCATTGCCGAAGCGCTGTTCGCCACCGCCATCGGGCTGTTCGCTGCCATTCCCGCCGTCATCGGCTATAACCGCATCCTCCACAATGTCGGCCGGCTCGAGGCACGGCTGAGCGCCTTTGCCGAGGAATTTCAGGGGCTGCTGTCGCGCCAGCTCGACGGGATGGAGCAGAAATAAGTGGCGATGGGCACCCCCAACCGCCGCGGCAAGCGCCAACCGATGGCCGAGATCAACATCACCCCGATGGTCGATGTCATGCTCGTCCTGCTGATCATCTTCATGGTGACGGCGCCGTTGCTCGTTACCGGCGTGCCGGTCGACCTGCCCGACAGCAAGGCCAAGGCGCTGAAGGCCGATGACACGCCGATCCAGGTCAGCATCGATGCCAAGGGTGTGGTGTTCATCGACCAGCAGCGTGTGCCCGCCGCCAGCCTGCCGGCCAAGCTGGCGGCGCTGCGCGAAGCGCGCTCGGGGGCCGGTGACGATGCCCGCGTCTATGTCCGCGCCGACCGCAGCCTCGATTATGGCCGGGTCATGGAGATCGTCGGCGAAGTGTCGGCCGCCGGCTTCCGCAAGGTTGCGCTGGTCAGCGACAGCCGACCGGAAACGCGCACGCGATGACCGAACGCCAGGCGGTGATCGGCGCCGGCCTGGCGCATCTCGTGCTGTTCGCCGCGCTCAGCCTGGGCTGGCAATGGTCGCAGGAGGCGCTGCCCCCTGCCGATGAAATGGTGGCGGTGGAATTCGTCGATATAGCCGATGCGCCGCGCGTGACCGAAGCGCCCAAGCCGTCTATGGCAGCAGCGCCGCAGGAAACGACCGCGCCCGCCCCCGAAGCGTCACCGGCTCCCGAACCCGAAACCGTCCCCGACGCCGTGCCGCTGCCCGACAAGCCCAAGGAAGCCCCCAAAAAGGCCGAGGCCCCGCCCGCCGATGCCAAGCCGCTCGACATGTCGAAACTGTCGAACCTCATCGACAAGGCGCTGCCCAAGGCGCGCACCAAGCCGCTCGACACATCGAAGCTGGCGACGACCATCGAAGCGGCCGCGCCAAAGACCGTCGCCATCGACCCGCGTGCCGCCGCCACGATCGCCCAGGCAATCCGCGCCCAGGTCGCGCCCTGCTGGAACCCGCCGATCGGTGGTGCCGACGTCCGCAAGATGACGGTGCTGATCCGGGCCGATTTCACCCGCGACGGCCGCCTGATCGGCGTGCCGAGCATTGTCAGCCAGACAGGTGTGACTGCCGGCAACGCCGATTATTCGCGAGCTTTCGCCGAAACGGCGCGCCGCGCGCTGTTGCGCTGTTCTCCGCTCAAGCTGCCGGTAAAGCAATATGACCTGTGGAAATCCGCCGAAATCAATTTCGATCCCGAAAGCATGACCTGATGCCTCGCGCTCCCACTGCTGATAAGGTGCCCCCCATGCGTATCCTGTTTCTTGCTGCCACCCTTCTTGCCGCACCGGTGTTCGCCGCGCCGATCCGGGTCGATATCAATTCGGGCATTGCCCAGCCGCTGCCGATAGCGGTGCCGGGCTTTGCCGCGACCGCAGCGCAGACGACCGAAGCCGGATCGACGGCGGAATTGGGCGGCCGCGTGGCCCAGGTCATCGCCAATGATCTGAAATCATCGGGCCTGTTCCGGCCGATCGATCCGCAAGCCTATACAACAACGGTGGGGGCAGCCGATGTGACGCGGCCGCAATTCGCCAATTGGCGCACGATCGCGGCACAGGCGCTGGTCACCGGCAATGTCAGTGTCAATCCGGACGGCAGCATCACCGTTGGCTGCTACGCCTATGACGTGTTTTCGGCGGAGGAACTGACCCGGCAGGGCTTTGTCACCACCGCTGCCGGCTGGCGCCGCGCCGCGCATAAATGCGCCGATCTGGTCTACAGCCGGCTGACCGGCGAAACCGGCTATTTCGACAGCCGCATTGTCTATGTTTCCGAAACCGGGCCCCGCACCCGCCGCATCAAGCGGCTGGCGGTGATGGACCAGGATGGCGCCGGGCATCGTTTCTTGACGCAAGGCCAGAACCTCGTGCTGACACCGCGCTTTGCGCCGAACCAGCAGACGATCACCTACATGAGCTTCGAGGGCAATCGCCCGCGCGTCTGGCTCTACACGCTCGGTTCGGGCCGCCAGCAGGCAATCGGCGATTTCCCCAACATGAGCTTTGCGCCGCGCTTTTCGCCCGATGGCAGCAACCTCATCTTCTCGATGGCGGTCGGCGGCAATACCGATGTCTATCGCATGGACATCGCCAGCCGCCGGCTGACGCGGCTGACCACCCAGCCCGGCATCGACACCGCCCCCAGCTATTCCCCCGATGGCAGCCGCATCGTTTTCGAAAGCGACCGCGGCGGCTCGCAACAACTTTACGTCATGGCCGCCGACGGCTCGGGCCAGCAACGCATCAGCTTCGGGGAAGGCCGCGCGGCGACGCCGGTGTGGAGCCCGCGCGGCGATCTCATCGCCTTTACCCGCATCGGTGGCGGCCGCTTCTCGATCGGCGTGATGCGCCCCGATGGCGGCGGCGAACGCCTGCTCACCAACGCCTATCAGGACGAAGGCCCGACCTGGTCGCCCAATGGCAGGGTCATCCTGTTCTTCCGTTCGGCACGCGGCGGGCCGGTCGATCTCTGGTCGGTCGACCTGTCGGGCCAGAATGAACGCAAGGTGCCGACTCCGCTCGATGGTTCGGACCCGGCCTGGTCGCCGCTGTTGCCGTAAGGCTTGCTCTGTTGTCCCAAGCGGCTAGAAAGGCAGTTTGGGGGTTGTAACGTTCTTTCGAAAGGTTTCGGCATGCTTCAGCGTTCGCTCACCCTGCCCATGATTGCCGTGCTGGCCTTGTCGGTATCGGCCTGCGCCACCAAGAAGAAGGACTTGCCACCCCAGCCGGTGACCAGCGAGGCCCCGGCGACGACGACCACCACGATGCCCGCCACCAATGAAGGCGTGCCGCCGGTTGCTTCGGTCGGTTCCTCGGCGATCCCGGGCTCTGCCGCCGATTTTGTTGCCCAGTCCGGCTCGGATCATGTGCTGTTCGGCTATGACAGCTACGAACTTGATGAAGAGGCACGCACCATCCTTGGCAAGCAAGCCGAATGGCTGGCGCGCTATCCGCAGGTGCGGGTGACGGTCGAAGGCCATTCGGATGAACGCGGCACCCGCGAATATAATCTCGCGCTTGGTGATCGTCGCGCTTCGGCCGCCAAGAATTTCCTCGCGGCACAAGGTGTCGACCCCAGCCGCATGACGACGATCAGCTATGGCAAGGAACGCCCGGCCGCCGGTGGCACAGACGAAGCCGCCTATGCCCAGAACCGCCGAGCCGTTTCGGTGGTCGCCAACTGACGGGCAACGCCCTCCCGCGAGGGAGGGCGTCCAACGGGTTCCCTGCCGCTGCTTTTGCCGCTAACCAGCGGCGATGCGGATTATTTTCATGGGCACCCCACCCTTTGCGGTCCCGGCGTTGACGGCGCTTGTTGCCGCCGGCCACGCGATCATCGCTGTCTATACCCGCGCTCCGCAACCGGCCAACCGCGGCAAGGCCTTGCAGAAATCGGCGGTTCACCTCGCTGCCGAGGCGATGGCCATACCGATATTCACCCCGCGCACCCTGCGTGATACCGAAGCGCAGGCGGCTTTTGCGGCGCTGGGTGCCGATGTTGCGGTAGTGGCGGCCTATGGGCTGTTGCTGCCAAAACCGGTGCTCGATGCGCCGCGGCTCGGTTGCCTGAATATCCATGCCTCGTTGCTGCCACGCTGGCGCGGTGCGGCGCCGATCCAGCGCGCCATCCTTGCCGGCGATAGCGAAACCGGGGTGACGATCATGCAGATGGAAGCCGGACTCGATACCGGGCCGATGATCCGCAGCGCCGCGACGCCGATCGCCGACAAGACCGCAGGCGTGCTGACCGATGAACTTGCCGGCATGGGCGCCCGCTTGCTGGTAGCGACACTGGCCGAACCGTGGATCGCCACACCGCAGCCCGATACAGGGGTGACGCTGGCGCCAAAGATCGGCAAGGCCGATGCACAGCTCGATTTTTCCTGCAGCGCGGTCGATCTCGAGCGTGCCGTTCGTGCCTATAATCCCGCCCCCGGCGCCTGGTGCGACATCAGGGGTGAAAGGCTCAAGGTCCTTGCTGCGCGCGCCGAACCCGGCAGCCTGCCTGCGGGCGTCACCGGCGTGGGGCTTGCCATCGGAACCCCCGATGGCGTGCTGCAACCCATACTCGTCCAGCGGCCCGGCAAGCCGGCCATGCCCGTGCGCGATCTGCTCAACGGCTGGACAATCGCGCCCGGTACGCCCGTAAACCAGACATGACGCGCTATCGCATCACCATCGAATATGATGGTCGCCCCTTTTCCGGCTGGCAGCGCCAGAACGGCCAGATATCCGTGCAGGGCGGTATCGAAGCTGCCCTGCACGCCATCACCGGCGAGCGGATTGCTGTCCACGCCGCCGGGCGTACCGATGCCGGCGTTCATGCCAGCGGCCAGGTCGGGCACTTCGACATGGAAAAGCCGTTCACGCCGTTTCGGCTTGTCGAGGCGATCAACGGCCTGTTGCGGCCGCTGCCGATCGCGATCATCGATTGCATCGAGGCGCCGGGATTCCACGCCCGGTTCGATTGCATCGGTCGCTCCTATCGCTATCGCATCATCAACCGCCGTCCGCCGCTGACCTTCCAGGCAGGGCTTGCCTGGCGCGTGCCGGCGGCGCTGGATGCCGACGCGATGCACGCCGCGGCGCAACGGCTGGTCGGCACGCATGATTTCACCACTTTCCGCTCGGTCCACTGCCAGTCCGCCAGCGCGGTCAAGAACCTGGCCCGGCTGTCAGTTGCCCGTCATGGCGACGAGGTGATCATCGAGGCCGAAGCGCGATCTTTCCTCCAGCACCAGGTGCGGTCGATGACGGGCTGTCTCAAGCTTGTCGGCCAGGGCCGCTGGTCGGCGGATGACCTGTCGGCGGCGCTCCTGGCCCGCGATCGACACGCCCTCGGCCTCAACGCCCCGGCCGATGGCTTGACCTTCGTTGCCGCGCATTATCGCTGAAGTGTCGGAATAATTTACAACTGCATGAAAGGTTTCCAAACACTATCTCAGTTATTACAAAAACTTCGTCGAAAATCTAGGCATGGCACGATTCTTGCTATATCGAAAGTCAAGGTCGACAACGATAAAAACCAACACTTGGGTTTGCCATGGCAGGAACACACAAGAGCAGGAATAACGGGCGTTCGCTCGGTCGATGGCTGTGGCTGATGGGCCTTGTCGTCGGCGTGGTGGGCGGCGCCGCGGTGGCGGTCGCTTTCACCACCATCATGGCGCCGTCAGCACAGGCTGAATAACTCAACGCCAGCCGAATGCTTCGGCGATGATGTGAAAAACGACATTCTGCTCGATGACACCGCCGACCAGGTCTGAACGCGGTCCGTCGGCAAACAGAGCGACATCTTCACCACCATGGGTTTCGCTGTCGGTGCCGTGCAACTTGTCGGACAGGTAATTCTTGTCGGTCGGTGGCAGCAGGCGTGACAGTCCCGGGCCGCCGAACGGACCATTCGCATAACCGATCGTCGTCATCGGCTGGCCATGATCGTCGAGCGCCCAGCCTTCCTTGCTGGTGTTGCCGCCACCCTCGCCCGCCGCGGCATTCTTGATATAGCCCAGGATATCGTTGCCGCGTTCGGGATAACCGGCAATGGTCATGACATGGCTGTGGTCGGCCGTAACGAGCACCAGCGTGTCGTTGAGGTTGACCGACGCGAGCACGGCCGCCACGGCGCGGCTGAACTGCTGCGCCTCGGTCAGCGCGCGGTAGGGGTTGGTGGCGTGATGGGCATGATCGATGCGACCGCCTTCGATCATCAGATAATAGCCCTTGTTGCCGCGCGCCTTGCTGGTCGCTTGCAGGTCGGCAACGGCAAAGATCGCCATTTCGGTCAGGCTCGGCTCGCGTGCAGCATCGCGATCGGTCTCGAAGGTCATGTGATCGGTGGCAAAAAGGCCGAGCAACGGGCCACCACCCGGCGTGAGCGCACGGAAAGCCGCAGCATTGCCGGCATAGCGACTGCCGGGCGCATGGGCCTGCCATTTCGCCACGAGATCGGCGCCATCATCGCGCAAGCCACCACCGGCGAGCGGCAGGAAACGCGCCCGGCCACCGCCGAGTGCGAGATCAAGCCCACCGCCGGGCGCAAAGCCGACAAGCTGGCTGGCCAGATCGGGGCAACCGGCCTTGCGGTCGGCAGCGGGAAATGCCCGGTCGGCGCCTTCCCAGTTGCGATTGGGCACATGGCCGTAAACAGCGGCCGGGGTTGCATGGGTGAGACGGGTCGTCGTCACCACGCCCACCGCCATGCCCTGTCCCTTGGCTATTTCGGCGATGGTGCGGGGCAGCTTTTCGGGCGTGGCACAGGCTTGCGCGGTCTGGTCCTGGCCAAGGTTGATGGTGCCGATGCGGGTTTTCACTCCGGTGTTCATGGCGCTGGCGGTGCCGGCGCTGTCCGGCACCTGGGCGTTGCTGTTGTAGGTCTTGACCAGCGCGGTGTGCGGCATGCGGTCGAAGCTGAGGCTGTTTTCCTCGCCGGACCGGCGCGGCTTGCCGTCACCGGCGTTCTGGCCATCGTAAATGCGGGCTGCGGTGATGGTGGCGATGCCCATGCCATCACCGATCATCAGGATGACATTCTTTGCCCGCTTCGGCCGATTGACCACCGCCAGGCGCTCAGCAAGTGCAGCCCGGCCGGCTGCCCAGAAATCATCCTTGATCGGCGTGTCGAGCACCGGGGCGGCAAACGCCGGCGTGGCAATACCCAGCAACAGCGCTGCAAACATGGTGCGCATCAACATTCTCCCAAGGCCCTGAAATTTGTCGGCTACAGCAGTTTTATTTCACGCAGGCGTTCGCGCAGATAGGCAACCGACGTGATCGGCGGCCAGTCATGCACACCACCCGGCATCGTCTCGATCAGGTAATCGGGGCGGAAATGCAGGAAGAACGGTGTCGAATAGCGCGCAAAACCGGCCCGGTCGGGCGCCGGGTTGACCACCCGGTGGGTCGTCGACGGCAGGCGCCCGCCGCTGAGGCGTTGCAGCATGTCGCCGATATTGCAGACAAGGCTGCCCGGCGGTGCCGCGATGCTCTGCCATTTGCCCGATCTGTCGAGCAATTGCAGCCCGGCCTCCTCGGCCCCGAGCAGCAAGGTTATGACATTGATGTCTTCATGCGCCCCGGCGCGGATAGCATCGGCGCCAGGGGCAACCGGCGGATAATGCAGCAGCCGCAGGATGGAATTGCCATCCGTCACCGGCCCGACGAAAAAATCGGGCGCCAGGCCGAGGTGGATGGCGATGGCGCGCAGCATGCGATTGCCGGCATCATCGAGCGCCTTGAACAGTGCCGAGACCGCCGGCTGGAAATCCCGCACTTCGACCGGCCAGATATTGGCGGGCATGATGTCGCCGAATCGATGCCCTGCCGCCAAGTCCCGCCCGACGTGCCAGAACTCCTTGAGATCCGAGCGCAGCGCGCCCTTGGCAGCCTCCACGCCAAAGGCGGTCATGCCGCGCTGGCCACCGCCACCGGGAACGACATAGGCGGCCTTGGTGGCCTCGGGCAGCGCGAAAAAAGCGCGGGTTGCCGCCAGTGCATTGTCGATCAGCGCCTGATCGATGCCATGATCGGACACCACGGCAAAGCCGGTGCGGGCGAAGGCATCGCCGAAGCGTGCAGCGGCTACGGCCGGATCATGGTCGATGAGGCTGAGGGGAATCGGTTGGATATCGGCAAAGTTCATGACGGGCTTTTGCCCCAACTGCAGCGCCAGCAACAGCCCCGTTGCGGGTCACAATGCCGAAAATGCGCTATTGTTGCGCGAGGGACTGCGCTACGCGCGGCTCGTTTTACACTTATCGGGAGAGAATGATGAAGAAGTTGACGCTTTTTGCGGCTGGTCTGTTCACCGCAACCGTGGCGAACGCCGCGCCGATTCCGGATGCCGTTGCAGCGATGCTCGATGCCGCTGCCGGCGACGCTGCGCAATTAAAGGTCGTGGCCGACATTGCCAAGAAGACCAACCCCGGATCAGCCGCCGAAATCGATGCGAAGGTAACAGGCTTTGCCGCGGCGCAGGCGCAGGCGCGTGAAGAAAAGCTTGCCTCGCAGGGGTTCTTCGCAGGCTGGAGCGGGTCGGGTGAAGCGGGCGGCTTCATTTCCAGCGGCAATACCAACACCAAGGGGATCGCGATCGGCGCCAACCTGATCAAGGAAACCCGGGCGTGGAAGCATTCGCTGCGCGGCTTTGTCGATTTCCAGCGCCAGGACGGCGTGACGACGCGCGAACGCTATTTCGCCGGCTATGAAGGCAATTACAACATCACGCCGAATTTTTATGCGCTGGCGACGCTGGCCTATGAAAAGGATCGATTTTCGGGGTTCGACAGGCGCTTTTCGGAATCGCTCGGGCTCGGCTACAAGCTGGTCAACACCGACAGCATCAAGGTGGCAATCGAAGCCGGGCCAGCGTTGCGCCAGACGCGCTATACCAGCGGCTTCGACGATAGCGCCTTTGCCGCGCGCGGTGCCGGCTCCTTGAACTGGACGATTTCGCCGTCGCTGGCCTTCACCGAAAACGCCACGATCTTCTACGACAGCTTCAACACTTCGGTGCAATCGATCACGGCGCTGACGGCCAAACTGGGCGGCGCGCTGTCGGCGCGGGCTTCGTTCCAGTACAATAATGAATCGAACCCGCCGGCAGGACGCAAGAATTCCGACACCACCAGCCGCGTCACGCTGGTTTATTCCTATTGATGCCGGTTGACCCTGCCTTGCACCCCCGACTATAGGGGCGCCTCACTGGCAACATGGCAGCGTAGCTCAGTTGGTGAGAGCGCCGGATTCATAACCCGGAGGTCGGCAGTTCAAATCTGCCCGCTGCTACCATGTCGAGGGCCCCGCCTCATGTCAGGTTCCGCATCCTGGTCGCTGGTCGTGCATGGTGGCTCCGGCCGCATGACGCGCGCCACGACAGCGCCGGCGGCCGACAGCGGCTATCGCGCCGGCCTGCAGGCGGCGCTGGCCGCAGGAGGTGATGTGCTCGCGGGCGGCGGCGATGCCGTGGCTGCTGTCGAGGCGGCGGTCCGGGTGCTCGAGGATAATCCGCATTTCAACGCCGGGCGCGGCGCGGTGTTCACCGCCGAAGGCCGAAACGAGCTTGATGCCGCAATCATGGCCGGCGCCACGCGTGCCGCCGGTGCCGTTGCCGGCGTTACCCGCACGAAAAACCCCGTCAGCCTGGCGCGCGCCGTGATGGAACACAGCCCGCATGTGTTGCTGGCCCGCGAAGGCGCCGATGTCTTTTCGATCGAGCAGGGCCTGGCGCAGGTCGAACCCGGCTGGTTCCGGGTCGAGGAACGCTGGCAGGCGCTGCAAGCGATGAAGGCCGCGGCGGCGCGCGGCGAATCGGTGTTCGACAAGACGCTGAAATATGGCACCGTCGGCGCCGTTGCACGCGATGCCGCCGGGCATCTGGCCGCCGCCACCTCGACGGGCGGCCTCACCGGCAAGCGCTGGGGCCGCATCGGCGATTCGCCGCTGATCGGCGCCGGCACCTGGGCCGATGATCGCAGTGTCGCCATTTCCGCGACAGGATCAGGAGAAGACTTCATCCGGCTTGCCGCGGCGCATGAAATCAGCGCGCGGGTACGCATGCTCGGCGAAGCCCCGCAGGCGGCGGCGGATCAGATCCTCGCCGAACTCCGCGCCGTCGATGGCGATGGCGGCATCATCTTTGTCGGCCATGACGGCAGCCTGGGCTGGTCGTTCAACACACCGTCGATGCTGCGCGGGCAACTGGCAGCGGGTGGCAGCGCCACCGTGGCAATCTACGACGACGAATGAGGCACGCCGCCGTCAGGCGAAATCCGCGGCCTCGTACAGCGGCCTGATATCGATGACGCTCGGCCCCGGCATCGGGTTGGGGCAACGCTTCACCCAGTCGATTGCTTCGTCCATGTCCCTGACTTCCCACAGCCAGAAACCGGCGACCAGTTCGTGCGCCGGCGCGAAGGGGCCACGCTCGACCTGGCGATCGGCGCCATCGAAGCTGACCCGGCTGGCGGTCCGGCTCGGCTTCAGGCCTGCCGCCATGATCCGCACACCGGCGGCTTCGAGTTCATCGTTGAAGCGATCCATCGCCGCCATTGCCTCGGCCGAAGCGCCGCCGGGGGCGAACTCCGCCTCGCTGTCCGCCGTCGCCTTGACCGGCTCCATCACGCGCATTGCCGTCCCTCCGATATCCGCCGGTGATGCTGCGGCAATCGCTCCTCAAAGCCAATAGTGGCCATGGGACGAAAGCCCCGCTAACGTTTACGGCAACCAACCGGAGCCTGTTTATGTCGATGCCTGCCGCTTTCCAGAACCGCCTGTCGATCCCGGTCATCGGATCGCCGCTGTTCATCATTTCCGGGCCGGAACTGGTGATGGCACAATGCCGCGCCGGCATCATCGGCAGCTTCCCCAGCCTCAACGCCCGGCCGCTGGCGCAGTTCGAGGAATGGCTGCAGCGCCTGTCGACCGAGCTTGGCCCGAACGATGCGCCCTATGCCGTCAACCTGATCGTCCACAAATCCAATGACCGGTTGATGGACGACCTGGCGCTGTGCGTGAAATACAAGGTGCCGTTGATCATCACCTCGCTGGGCGCCCGCGAGGATGTCAACGCCGCCATCCATTCCTATGGCGGCATCGTGATGCACGACATCATCAACAACAGATTTGCCAAAAAGGCCGTGGAAAAGGGCGCCGATGGCCTGATCGCCGTGGCCGCCGGCGCCGGTGGCCATGCCGGTACGACCTCGCCCTTCGCGCTGATCCGCGAGATCCGCGAATGGTTCGATGGCCCGCTGGCGCTGTCGGGCAGCATCGCGACCGGCGAAGCCGTGCTCGCTGCGCAAGCCATGGGGGCGGATTTCGGCTATATCGGATCGGCCTTCATCGCCACCGCCGAAGCCCGCGCCGTCGAAGGCTACAAGGAAATGATCGTCGACAGCGCGTCATCGGATATCGTCTATTCCAACCTGTTCACCGGCGTGCACGGCAATTATCTGCGCCCGTCGATCGTCAACGCCGGGCTCGATCCCGACAATCTGGCGGTATCGGACCCGAGCGCGATGAACTTCGGCAGCGGCGGCAATACCGATGCCAAGGCGTGGAAGGACATCTGGGGCTGCGGCCAGGGGATCGGCGCGGTTACAGCGGTACTGCCGGCCGGCGAGCTCGTCGCCCGGCTGCGGCGCGAATATGACGCGGCCAAGGCGCGCCTTGTCGGCACGCCGGTGGCCATGGCGACCGAAAAGGCCGCCTGACCGGGCTGGCTGACCGGGCTGGCTGGCGTGGCGCCATTTTCGGGGTGACGGAACGCAGGCGGCGGCGGGGTGTTGATTGGGCTGATTGTTACCCGGTTACCGAAAAGGCCATGCCATGGAACTCACCGTCGCTCTCGACACTGTCTGCCGCATCATCCTGCGCGCGCGTGAATATGAAGCGTTGATCCCCGACAGCGATCCCGATGAAGGATCGAACGGTATCGATGATGGCATGATCGACGCGATCGAGGACGATGGCGACAATCCCGCCGAGGAAGAAATACGCGCCTATATCGATGATCTCGCCGAGGACGAGCAAGCCGAAGTGATCGCGCTGGCGCTGGTCGGGCGCGGCACCTTCGACGCCACCGAATGGTCGGACGCGATCGAAGCCGCGACCGAAGAAATCGATGCCACCGCCGACTGGATCCTCGAACAGCCGGCGTTCAGCACCGACATCGAAGCGGGACTGGCGGCATTCGGTCTGAGCTGCGATGGCGTGGGAACGCTGACCTGACGCCAATACCGAACACCGCTATCGTCCCCGAAACAGGCCCGGACGATAGCGGCTGATCATGCGACGAGCGCGATCGAACAGCCCTAGCGTCGCGACACGCGTTCCGCGTTGCTCTCCACCGGCGCCGCACGGCTTTTGACACCAAGCGAAATCAACAGCGACGACGATACGAAGATCGACGAATAGGTACCGACAACAATCCCCAGCACCATCGCTGCGGTAAAGCCGAAGATCACATCCGGCCCGAGCAGCAGCATCGCCAGCAGCGCCGCGATCAGCGTCACCGACGTCATCACCGTGCGCGGCAGCGTTTCGTTCACCGAGAGATCGATGATCGGCCCGATATCCATGGTGCGGTATTTCCGCAGATTTTCGCGAATACGATCATCGATGACGACCTTGTCGTTGAGCGAATAGCCGATGATGGTCAAAACCGCAGCGACAACGTTGAGATCGAATTCGAGCTGGGTAAGGGCGAAAAAGCCCAGCGTCACGACGACGTCATGGACCAGCGCGACAACGGTCGAAATGCCGAAGAACCATTCGAAGCGGAACCAGGTGAACAGCGCGACCGCTGCCATCGACAGCAGCACCGCCCAGACGCCGCTTTCGATCAATTCGCCCGACACCTTGCCCGACACACTTTCGACGCGGCGGAAATTGACGTCGCCGTAATTGCCCTTGAGGCCGGCCTGGACCTTGGCGACGACCTTCTGCACCGCGGCCTGGTCACCTTCGGGGAGCGGCAGCCGGATAAGGATGTTCTTCGGGCTACCGAATTCCTGCAGCGCCGACGTGCCGACCCCCAGGCTGTCGACCTTGCTGCGCAACGCATCGAGCGGTGGCGGCGCCTTGAATTCGACCTCCATGGTCAACCCGCCGACGAAATCAACCCCGAGGTTGAGGCCGCGCGTCGCGAGCAGCCCGATCGAGCCGATAGTGAGCAGCAGCGTCAACGCAAAGGCGATGAAACGGACTCGGACAAAGCCGATGTTGGTATTGTCGGGAACGATTTTCAGCGGCATGGCGGCTTCCTAAATGCTCAGGCTGGCGGGGCGCGCCTTGGCGAGCCAGCGCGACGCCATCAACCGCACGACGGTGACCGCGGTGAACACCGATGTGGCGATACCGATCGAGAGCACCACGGCAAAGCCCTTGATCGGGCCCGAACCGAAGATGAACATGATGATCGCGACGATGATGTTGAGGCTGTTGGCATCCCAGATCGTCCGCGTCGCGTCGCGGAAGCCGACTTCAACCGACGGGATGACGCCCCTGCCCTTGCGCTGTTCCTCCCGGATGCGCTCGTTGATGAGCACATTGGCATCGACCGCGGCGCCGATCGTCAGCACCATGCCGGCAATGCCCGGCAACGTGAGCGTGAAGCCGGCCACCGACATCACGCCCAGGATGAGCAGCACGTTGATGACCAGCGCTGCCACGGCATAAAGCCCGAAGCGGCCATAGGTGGCGATCATGATCACCGACACCGCGATAACCGCGACAATGGCGGCCAATGCGCCGGCGCGGATCGAATCGGCGCCGAGATCGGGGCCGACGGTGCGTTCCTCGACAACCTTCAGTTCGACCGGCAGCTTGCCCGAGCGCAGCAGGATGGCGAGTTCGTTGGCCGACTGAACCGTGTAGTTGCCCGAAATGATGCCCGAGCCGCCAAGGATCGGTTCGTTGATATTGGCGGTCGAAATCACCTTGCCGTCGAGAATGATCGAAAACGGCTTGCCGACATTTTCCTGCGTGGCCTGGGCGAAACGGCGCCCGCCGGTCGAATCAAAGCGGAAGCTGACCGCTGGTGCACCATTCTGGTCCTGGCTGACCTGTGAATCGATCAACTGGTCGCCGGTGATGACCGCGCGGCGCTTCAGCACGACCGGCTGGCCATCGATGCTCGGCAGGATCTGGCTGCCGGGAGGGGCGCGACCCTGTGCAACTTCGGCCGGATCGGCATTGATGTCGACGAGCTTGAATTCCAGCTTGGCGGTCTTGCCGAGCAGCGCCTTGAGCGCCGACGGGTCTTGCAGGCCCGGCACTTGCACGACGATGCGGTTCTTGCCCTGCCGCACGATAGTCGGCTCGCGGGTGCCGAGTTCGTCGATACGCTTGCGGATGACTTCGACCGCCTGTGCCATGGCATTATCGATCGACGCTGCAACACCGGCATCGGTTTCGTTCAGGACGATCTTGTTGCCATCGACAACATTGACCTCGACATCGCGCACGCCGGTCAGCCCCGAAATCGGCTGGGTCACCTTGCGCAAGGCCTCGACCGCGGCATCGAGCCGGGTGGGATCGGTGATGACGACGCTGAGCTTGCCGCCCGCCGTCGACATGTCGGTAAAGGCCACCGCGCCGCCTTCGACCTGGCGCAATTCGCTGCGGACCGTATCCTCGAGGCTTTCCAGCTTCGTCTTGCGGACATCTTCGGTCGATGCTTCGAGCATCAGGTGCGAACCGCCGCGCAGATCGAGCCCGAGGCTCAACTGCTTGCTCGGCAGGAAATCGGGCAGGGCCGCCGCCTGGCGCTCGCTGATAAAGTTCGGCGCGGCGAACAGGAAGCCGATGAGGATCGTGGCGACGATCGACCAGATCTTCCACTTCGGAAAGTCGAGCAAGGTGGTCAGCCCTTCACGTCGTTGGCCGCCGCCGGAACGGTACGGTTGCGCACATCGGTCAGCGTGCCCTTGAGGACGCGAAACTTCACATTGTTACCGGCGTCGATTTCGACTTCGCCTTCCATGACGCGAACCACCTTGCCGATGATGCCGCCGCCGGTGACGACTTCATCGCCCTTTTTGACGGCATCGATCATCGCGCGGTGTGCCTTGGCACGCTGTTGCTGCGGGCGGATCATCAAGAAATAGAAGATCGCGAAAATGGCGATGTACGGTGCGATGCCGAGCAGGCCGGCGACGCCGGCACCGGGGCCGGCCGCGGTTCCTGCCGCCTGGGCAAAGGCCGGGGATGCAAACATGGTCTTTGGCTTTCCTGAACGTCCATGCTGGACTTGGCTCGCGCTCTAACCGTTCACAGGCGCGGGTGCAACCGCGCGGCCCGACAGCGCTCCGTTACAAGCCGGAAATGCTTGATTGTCCCAAATCCGGCAATCGCGATTTCGGATTGTTGATGAGGACATATCCAACCGGTGACATCATCGGGCCCGCCGGGGGGTGGTTTGCTGGGGAGTGACAAACATATGTCAAGAATTCTGACCGCCGCGGTCATTGCGGGGCTGGCCCTGGCGCCGGGATCCGTTGCCGCGGCAACACCGGCCGCGGCAGCCAAACCGCCAGTTGCAGTCAATCCCACCACGCTTGATCCGGAAGCACAGGCCGCAATCGATGCCATGGGGCGGTATCTGCGCACCCTCAAAAGCTTTGAAATCGTTGCTGACGGCTATGCCGAAGATGTGCTCGATTCGGGGCAAAAGGTCAGCATTCCGGGCACGCTGCGCTATGCGGCGCAATTCCCCGACAAGCTGTTTGTCGAGATCGGCAATGATCGTTCGTTGCGGCGCATCTATTTCGATGGTCGCAAGGTGACAATCGATGCGCCACGGCACAAGCTTTATACCGATGCGCCGCTTGCCGGCACCATCGCGACGCTGATTGCCGTTGCCTATGAAAAATACGACATAACCTTGCCGCTGTCCGACCTGTTCTTGTGGGGTGATCCGGCACGCCCGGTGCCGGCACCGCAAGCCGGCTTCAAGGTCGGCCCCGAAACCATCGGCGACACCAAGGTCGATCATTATGCCTTTCGTCAGCCCGGCATCGATTGGCAGGTCTGGATCACCCAAGGCGACAAGCCGCTGCCGCTGCGCATTATCATGACCAACACGCAGGACCCGTCCCAGCCGCAATATGGTGCAAAGCTGACCTGGACGGTCAATCCGGTCCTCGCCGCCGATCGCTTCAGCTTTACACCCGCCGCCGACAGCGGCCGCATCAGCCTTGCCAGCGTGGATGGCAGCAAGCCGCAGGAGACGAAATGATGAACCGTGCAACGATCGCGCTGGTCGCCGGCTTCGCCCTGGTCATGGCGCCGGTGGCGGTGGCGGCGGCGGCGGCGGTGGCTTCTCGCGCGGCAGCGCCCCAAAAAGCATCAACCGGCCCGGCAGCAATGGCGGCTTCAACAACAATCGCCCCGGTGGCAACGGCGGTTTCAACAATGACCGGCCAGGCAACGGCAATGGCAATTGCCCCGGCAATAATCGCCCCGGCGGCAACAACAACATCAACATCAACAACAGCACCAATGTAAATGTTGTCGGCAACAACCGGCGTGGCGGCTATCACGGCGGCGGCGGCTGCTGCTACAACAATGGCTATGACGTCTGGGATGCCATCGGCACCGCAGCGGCCGTTACAGCGACCGTGGCGGTCACGAGCGCAATCATCGGATCGATCACGACGACTCGCCCGCCCGATTGCGTGCAGACCAATTACGGCAACGCCACCTATCTGCAATGCGGATCGTCCTGGTATCAACCATCGATGGTCGGCAGCAATGTGCAATATGTGGTGATCTCGCGCCCCTATTGAGGCCGTTTGCGTAACTGGCGCTACGGCAGGGGATCGGTCTAGGTTGGGCGATGACCAACGATCCCCTTAACCGTATCGCCGACGCGCTCGAACGCCTGTCTCCGCCACCTGGCCTTGGCGAGCCCGCCATTGGCAACTGGTTTGTCTGGGGCGGCGCTGGCCTTGCGCCGGTGCCACCACCGCGCACCGCGGCGCTGGCGTTATATGCCGGTGTCGATGCCCAGCGCGATGCCTTGCATGAAAACGCCCGCCGCCATGCTGCCGGCCTGCCGGCGCATGATGTGCTGCTGTGGGGCGCGCGCGGCATGGGCAAAAGCTCGCTGGTGCGGGCCGTCCATGCCGGGCTGGTTGCTACCGGTGCCGATGTCGCGCTGGTCCAGGTGGCACAACCCGATCTGGCCGCCCTTCCCGACCTGTTCGCACGGCTTGCCGGATGCCCGCGCCGTTTCACGGTCTTTCTCGACGATGTGTCGCTCGATACCGAGGCGGCATCGGGTGCCGGGCTGGTGCACGCGCTGCGCTCGTTGCTCGATGGCGGCGTGATGGCGCGTCCCGATCATATCCGCCTCGTCGTCACCTCGAACCGCCGAAACCTGGTGCCGCGCAGCATGGCCGAAGCCGATGCCGATCCGGCCAACCCGCGCGATGTCGCCGATGACCGGCTGGCGCTCGCCGATCGCTTCGGCCTGCGGCTGGGGTTCCATGCCTGTGACCAGCAGGTCTATCTCGAAATCTGTCGCAACTATGCCGCAGCCTTCGGGCTCGATTTCGATGCCGCGGCGGCACTGACCTGGGCGGCCGGGCGCGGCGCACGTTCGGGCCGGGTGGCGTGGCAATTCACCGTCGAAACCGCCGGCGCTGCGGGTGTGCGGCTGTAAAACGGCAAGGCATCGACATCCACAAATTATTGTGCACAATTCCCGCCAATAGATAGAGACGCTGGCGATCAGGAAGAAAATGTCATGTTGAAATGGTTGAGCCTGGCACTCGCGGCGCTGGTCGCGACCCTGACAATGGTGGCACCGGCAAATGCCCAGTCGACCAATCGCATCAAATGCGAATCACGCAATTACCAACCCGAACAATGCAGCGTCGGCAACATCATCGATGTCCGCCTTTCGCAGCGGCTTGGTGGCAATTGCCGGCAAGGCCCGGACTGGCGCTATGACCGGCGCAGCATCTTCGTCGCCAATGGCTGCCGCGCCATCTTCGACGTACGGATCGACAATTACGGCGGTGGCGGTGGTAATTATCCCGGTGGCGGCGGTGGATATCCCGGTGGCGGCGGCTACGGGCAGGCCGTGCGCTGCGAAAGCAATGACTATCGCACCGTCCGCTGCCCGATGAACACCAATGGCGGCGTGCGCATTTCGCGCCAGATCAGCAACACGCCATGCCAGATGGGCCGCAACTGGAACTTCGATCGCGGCGGCGTCTGGGTGAAGGACGGTTGCCGCGCCGAATTCGTCACCGGCGGGGGCGGCGGTGGCGGCTGGAACGGCGGCAGCGGCGGCGGCAACTCGTCCGGTATCATCGAATGCAGCAGCCGTAATTATCAGCCGGCACGCTGCAGCGCCAACATCAACCGCGGTGCGACCGTCGAGCGGGTGCTTGGCGGTGAATGCATCCAGGGCCGCACCTGGGGCTGGGACAATCGCGGCATTTGGGTGAACAACGGCTGCCGCGCCCGCTTCCGTATCTATTGACGACGGGCAGGCCATGCGTGTGACAATCGCGCTGGCCTGACCCGCACGTGGCCGCCATGGCTGATCACGTCAGGCCCGATGGCGGGCTCGAGCACGGGGTATGCCTCGGCAACGTGGCGCGATCCGGCTTGACTGCCTCAAGTTTCTGACGGCCAGCAACGGTGGCGATCGCTTCATTTTTCAACTCGAGGCAATTAATTTTGACGAATTGCGTAATATTGCCCCTTTCTGCTTTGCGACTTCGCCCAAGGTAGACGTGCTGACATTCAATTGAGCGACCCGCTTAGGGCCATCTGCTGCTTCGGCCTGGCGACACGAACGTTCAAGGGAAGATCGGGGCAGCGACCGATGAAGGGCAAGACTGCATGCGCACGACAATCAACCTGTTGACCACTGCATCGTTCATCGTTGCGCAACTGGCGATCATTGCGCCGGCAACCGCTGCCCCCGCCGACCGGCAGGCGCGCCCTGCGCAACAAGCCCGGCCCGCGCCGCAGGCTCGTCCCGCACCGCAGGCTCGGCCCGCGCCGCAGGCTCGTCCCATGCTGCAGGCTCGTCCTGGGCCGCAGGCTCGTCCTCGGCCGCAGACTCGGCCCATGCCGCAGGCTCGGCCCATGCCGCAGGCTCGGCCAACGCAGCCGATGCAACCCGGCCGGGACCAACCGGGCTTATCGGGTCTTAACCGCCCGGCGGTCACCGATCGTCGCGCTCCACCTTCTGCCCGCCCCGATTTCGGCCGCCCCGATTTCGGCAACGCGAACAATCGTCCCGGGGCCGGCAATCGTCCGGGTGGCAACATCAACATCGACAATTCGACCAACATCAACGTCGTCGGCAACAATCGCCCCGGCTACAACAATCGCTACCCGGTCTATCGCCCGCCCGGCGGCGGCTATTATCGACCCCCCAACGGCGGCTATTACGGCCCGCCGCGGCCGCCTTATGGCGGCTGGCATGGCGGCTATTATCCACCACGGCGCTATTATTACAACGATGGCCCGTCGGTCGGTGACGTGCTGTTCGGCGTGGCGGTAACGACCAGCCTGCTTGCCCTGCTCAGCGCCGCGACCCGGCCGCCACCGCCCCAGATCATCGTTGTCCAGGGTGCACCGCCACCGCCACCGCTCCCGCTGGAGCCCTATCGGCCGCCGGCGAACATCAGCGGCGCCCCCGCGACGATCAATGTCGACATCAACAGCATGTCGGCCGATGCCCGGCCAACAGCAAGCACCTGCCTGACCGAAGCGGCACGCCAGATCGGCGCCACCGGCGGCAGCGAAATCAGCATCGACAGCATCGTGGAGGTCGAAAAGGGCAATGGCGGCTATCGCTTCCGGTTGACGCTGCTCGGGGTCTACCCCGATGAAACCCGCGCCATCCCGATGTATTGCCGCGCCACCCCGGACAAGATCATCGAACTGACCTTTGGTTAGGCGCGGCCGCAGCGACTTTGCGCGGCGCGGCGGCGCCAGCCTGTGCGCTGGCCCACTGGCAGCAACCGGTCCCGACCCGTCACGACGGATTCCGGCCTGGTGCCGCGCCCCACCCGACAACGTGGGCGAACTCAGCTTCGGCTGAACGGTGGCGACCCTTGAACGGCAGTGCGCGACAGTATCGCGTGTTGCCGCCCTGGCCTGCGGAACGCTATGACAGCACAGATTTACCGTTGAAGGCGTTTTGATGACCTTTGTCCGTTATACGTGGCGCTTCCTTGTCGGCGTCAAGGATCTGCTGGTCCTGCTGCTGTTGTTGCTGTTTTTCGCAGCCCTGTGGTCGGCGCTGAACAGCCGGGCGACGCTTAACGTCCCCGATGGCGGTGCGCTCGTGCTTCACCTCGATGGCGGCATCGTCGATCAAGGTGCCGATCAAAGCCCGTTCGAACTCGCCAGCGGCCGCGAAATCAGCGGCCAGGTGCAGGCGCGTGACATCATTCGTGCCATCGACAGCGCTGCTGCCGACAGCCGCATCAAGACCGTCGTGCTCGATCTCGATACCTTTGTCGGTGGTGGACAGGCCAATCTGCAAACGATCGGCCAGGCGCTGCAACGCTTCCGCAAGGCCGGCAAGAGCGTCAATGCCTATGCCACCGCCTATACCGATGATGGCTATTATCTCGCGGCCCAGGCCAATCGCATCTGGCTCAATCCCTTGGGCGGCGTGTTGCTCACCGGCCCGGGTGGCAGCAACCTCTATTTCAAGAATGCGCTCGACAAGCTCAATATCGATGTGAATGTTTTCAAGGTCGGCACCTACAAGGCCGCGGTCGAGCCCTTTACCCTGACACGCTCGTCACCCGAGGCCCGCGCCGCCAACCAGGCGCTCGTCGACAGCCTGTGGGGCAGCTTCCAGGCCGATGTGAAGGCAGCGCGACCGGCCGCCGACATCGCCGCCTTCCTCGCGCAACTGCCGCAACGCCTCGGTGCGTCGGGCGGTGACCAGGCCAAGGCAGCGCTCGATGCCAAACTCGTCGATGCGGTCGGCACGCGCAGCGATTTCGATGCCGCGATCGTCAAGCTGGTCGGCGAAGGCGAACAGCGCAGCTTCGGCACCTACAAGGGCATCACCCTGGCGTCTTATCTTGCTGCGATCGATCCCGTTGTGCCGCAAACCGGCCCGGCCGTCGGCGTGGTGTACGTAACGGGCGATATCGTCGATGGCGAAGCACCGCGAGGCACGGCGGGCGGCACGACCATCGCCCGCGCCATCGCCAGCGCCGTTGCCGACAACGACGATCTGAAAGCGCTTGTCGTGCGGGTCGATTCGGGCGGCGGCTCGGTGCTTGCCTCCGAAGAAATTCGCCAGGCGCTGATCGACGCCAAGAAGCAGGGACTGCCGGTGGTCGCGTCGTTCGGCCCCGTCGCCGCCTCGGGCGGTTACTGGGTGGCGACGGCAGCCGATGAAATCTATGCAATGCCCGCGACCATCACCGGCTCGATCGGGGTGTTCGCCATCATCCCCAGCTTCAATCGCAGCCTTGCCGAACTCGGCATCGGTGTCGATGGCGTGAAATCCACGCCCTATTCGGGTGAGCCCGATGTGCTTGCCGGCCTGTCACCCGAAACGAGGGTGATCCTGCAAAGCTCGGTCGAGGATATCTATCGCCGCTTTACCGGGCTGGTCGCCACGGCCCGCAAGCTGCCAGTGGCCGAGGTCGATCGTATCGGCCAGGGCCGCGTCTGGGCCGGCAGCACGGCGCTGGAGCTGAAGCTGGTCGACAAGATGGGCGGGCTCGATGCCGCCGTGGCCGCGGCGGCGGCGCGCGCCGGGATCAAGGGCAAGGTGCGCACCGTCGATATCGAACGTCCGGAATCGCCACTGGTCGCGTTTTTCCGCGGCGTGATGGGGCCGGGTGAAGAAAAGGAGCAGGTAGCGCGCGATCCGTTCGCCAAGCTGGCGGCAGCTTCACGCCTGCGCCTGTTCGCTGCGGTCGGCGACATGCACGCCATTGCCAAGGGGCCGACGATGCAGGCCGCCTGCACCGAATGCGGCGGCATGGGCAGCCCGCGGGTTGCCAGGGCACAGGCCGGCGAAAGCTGGCTGGCCACGCTGGCGCTGGCGGCAAAATAGGCGGCTTTGCCCTCCCGTCCAGCGACGGGAGGGCAAGGCGCTATCTGGCGACAACGCCGCCCTTCATCACCATCACGACGCGCCGCAAGGCGCCGGGATCGGCGGTCGGGTCGCCTGTCACCGCGATCAGATCCGCCAGCAAGCCGGGCGCCACCCGCCCGCGATCGCCGAGGCCGAAGCTGGCGGCATTGCCCGACGTCGCGGCGCGCAGCACCTCGATGAGCGGCATGCCCGCAGCGGCGAGCAGGTCCATCTCGCGGACATTGTCGCCATGGGCGAATACCCCGACATCACCGCCAACGCAGATTTTTACCCCTGCCGCCCGGGCCAGGGCAAATGCCTGACGGTCCTCGATTACCGCCGCCGGCGCCGGCTCGGCACCGTTCCAGCCGCGATAGCGCGCGATCGCATCACCGGCCGCCAATGTCGGGCACAGTGTCACGCCGCGCGCCGCCATCAGCTTGAACATCTCGGCCGTGCCCTCGCTGCCATGTTCGATGGCATCGACCCCGGCAAGGATGGCACGGCGCATGCCCTCCGGCGTGCTGGCGTGCGCGGTTACCTGCCGGCCGGCACTGTGCGCGGCTTCGACCGCCGCCGTCATTTCGGCTTGCGTGAAGGTCGGCCGGCTCGGTTCACCCGCACCCCAGCGATAATCGGCATAAAGTTTCACCACATCGGCGCCGTTGCCGATCTGGCGACGCACCGCTGTCACCAATGCCGGGCCATCGACGGCTTCGGCGCCCAACGGCACGTCCACCCCTGGTTCGAAGCCGCGCGGGCCATAGGCGCCGGTCGCCACCAGCGCCCGGGTCGCCACGATCATGCGTGGCCCGGGCACGATACCCTGGGCAATCGCGCGCTTCAGCCCGACATCGGCATAGCCGGCGCCTTCGGTGCCAAGGTCGCGCACCGTGGTGAACCCGGCCATCAGCGTTGCCCGCGCCGCTACCGTTGCCCGCACCGTGCGCAGCGCCAGCGGTTCGTGCAGCACCTGGTCGTCCCACGGCGTCTCGTTGTACGGATGCAGAAAGAGATGACTGTGCCCCTCGATCATGCCCGGCATGAGGGTCGTGCCGGGCAGTTCAATCGCGGTGGCGCCGGCGGGCACTGCCAGCGCCTGCCCCGCAGCAACGATCTTGCCGCCATCGACCAGCACTTGCCAGCCCGGATGCATCACGGCGCCATCGAACACCCGCGCCGGCTTGATCAGCACCGGATCGGCCAACACCGGCGTGGCAACGCAAAGCAGCAAGGCCAACAGGATACGCATCGATTTCCCCTTCAAAGCGCGATCATGCCGTCAGTTTTTCAGCCACCGCAACCCCCGCAACCGCCACCGCCGCAACCGCTGGCGCCGCTGCTGGCATCGAAGCCGCCGCCGTTGATGCCACAGCGCAGGCGGTACAATGGCTCCAGCGGCGATCCGGCGAGGACGACGCTGTCCGGCGGGACAACGCCAGCAGCCGCCAACCGGTCGAAGCCCGGGCCAGCTGCTGTGAAGGTTTCATCTGCCAGCAACCGGGCAATCACTGTTTCGGTCAACCGGTCGGTGCCACCGGCGAGCAGCGCCAGGCTGTCGGGGTGGTCCACCGGCTGCCCCTTTCCTGTCGGGCGCAGCCGGTTTGCAGCGAACCAGCTCAGCCCGAGGCTGGCGACAAGGGACAAGCCGCAAAGCCAGAGAAAGGCAGCAGCATCGAAGGATAACGGATTGAAAATCATGCGAATATACTCCCAAAAAGAGCAAAGCAAGCAGCAAGCAACAACAACCGGAGTGCCCACCACGGCACCAGCACGCCGTCGCGGGGATGAAAGCGCCGGGCGCGAGGATCGTCGCGCAGGCGCTGTGCCGCCGGCGGCCACAGATCGGCTGGTGGCAGGCCGAATGCGGCTTCGTAGCGGCGCAGCGTTTCGGCATATTGGGCAAAGAAGCGTTGTTCTTCGGCGCGCCAGCCCGCAGTCGGGCCATGGTGCAGCAGCCGGCCGAGCAAGGGACAAAAGCGGTCCCAATAATCGCGGCTATAGGTCAGATGCAGGTGCCAGGCCTGATCGACAGCGTCCGACGGGGTGACCGGATGTCCGGCCGTGGCGGCGAGAAAGGCAAAGCGACGATATTCGTCGAACACCCGCGCGGCGTGACGGCGCGACCAGCCGTTTTCGCGCGCCAGCCGCGCCTCGAAGCCAAGGGCGGCAGCATCGGGACCAACAGTGTAATGGCAAAGCGCCAGCCAGACCGGATGGTCCGGAGCAGGAGGGACAGGATCATCCGTCGCGCGCATTTACAATCCTACCAACTCAGTAGGATTAAGACGTCAATCAGGCCGGTGGTGGCACCAGGCCCCATGACTTGAGCACGAGCGCCTGCACCAGCATGACCACCAGCCAATACAGGCAATCGAGCAGCGCCGCCGACCAGCGCTGTTGCCGCGCCCGCAGCGTGACGATGCACACCGGCACGACAAAACCGATCCAGATGACGACGGCACTGCCCAGCGCCATGGTCCAGTCGCCCGCCTTGGCCGGCGCCAGGATCAATGCGCCAGCGAGGATGGCCGCGAACCAGGCCTGTGCCACGGCGGCAGTGGCGAGGAACCCGATGCCGCGCGCCGGCAGCTTCGCGATCCGCATCCAGGCAGCGCCGACCAACAGCCCCGCCAGAGTCGCGAGCAGGATCGGCGCGAGGTTGAGGATTATGTAGATCATCGACGGTCCCTTTGCGTCGCGTTAGGGTGCGGCATCGCCGTAACGAACGAAAGCTGCCTCATGACCGCACCCACCCTGCCCTCGTTGTTGCTCGGCCGGCTCAACCATGTCGGCATTGCCTGTGTCAGCATCGATGCGACGGTCGCCATGTATGAACGACTGTTCGGCGCTACGGTTTCGACCCCGGCGTTCGACCTGCCTGCACAGGGGGTGCGCGTGGCCTTCATCGATGTCGCCAACAGCCAGCTCGAACTGATCGAGCCGCTGGGCGCCGATTCGCCGATCCACGGCTTCCTGAAAAAGAACCCCAATGGCGGCCAGCACCATGTCTGTTTCGAAGTCGCCGACATCATTGCCGCGCGCGATGCGATGCGCGCCCGCGGCGCCACCGTGCTCGGCACCGGCGAACCGCGCCTGGGTGCGCATGGTGTTCCGGTCATCTTCGTTCACCCGCGCGATACCGCCGGCGTGTTGATCGAACTGATGGCAACACCGCAGGGCCATTGACGCCAAAAGGCGCGGGGGTTGCCCCCCGCGCCTTGCACGTTTCGAAGCTGCAAGCCTTAGTTGCGACGGCCGCTGAGCAGCCAGCCAACGACAAAGCCGAGCGCAACGCCACCGGCGAGCACGGCAATCGGCTGTTCCTGCACCGTCTGGCGCACCTTTGCCGTCGATTCCTCGGCGAGGCGAGTAGCGCGTTCCTTGGCTTCACGCGCCGTTTCGGGCGCCTGGTCGGCCCAGGCCTTGGCCTTTTCGCTGGCCTTGGCGTAGCCGTCCTTGGCCTGGCCATAAACTTCTTCGGCCTTGCCCTTCAGCTCGGTGATCTTGCCATCGAGCGTCGCCTTGGCGGTGTCGGCACCGTGCTCGACGGCCGTGACGGTCGAATCATAGGCTTTTTCGAAATTGTCTTCGGTGGTCGACATGGGGAAATCCTTTCAGCGGGGTTGGAACGGTAAACAGCGGCTGGTTTCGAGATAGGAAGCGTGCCGGTGATTTGAAAGAGGCAGGCTGATAACGCCCCCCAGGCCCAACGGTTCAATCATCCTGTCGTACTTTCGTGCGTCCCTGTTTTACACCCGATCGTACTGCCTTGCCAGCCAGCCGGCGTTCCCTGGATCCGGTGCTTGGTTTGGTCGGGCGTCGCTTCACCGGCCGCACCTCGGCCTGCACCACCAGCGCCTGCAAACGTTCGCGGGCATCGGCCCGGTTGCGTTCCTGGGTGCGAAAGCGTTCGGCGGTGATGACCAGCACGCCGTCGCGCGTCATCCGGCTGCCCGCCAGCCGCATCAGGCGCACCGCGACGTCGTCGGGCAGGCTGGGCGAGCCGCGCACATCGAAGCGCAATTGCACGGCGCTCGACACCTTGTTGACATTCTGCCCCCCCGGCCCCGACGCACGGATGAAGCTTTCGACCAGTTCGGTTTCGGGAATGACGATCGGCATGGCCCCGCATTACGGCATTTCCGCCCGTCATCAAATGCGGCTAGGCTGACGCAAAGCCCAGGGAGAGCCGCATGATCACCGTCCATCACCTCAACAACAGCCGTTCGCAACGTGTTCTCTGGCTGCTCGAAGAACTCGCTTTGCCCTATGAGATCAAGGCCTATAGCCGCGATGCCGTCACCAACCTTGCCCCGCCCGAACTGAAGGCCGTTCACACGCTCGGCAAGTCGCCGGTCATCACCGACGAAGGCCGCACCATCATCGAATCGGGTGCGATCACCGATTACATCATCCGGCGCCACGGTGGCGGCCGCTTCGCCCCTGCCCCGGGCAGCGATGCCCATGAAGATTACCTGCAATGGCTGCACTTTGCCGAAGGGTCGGCGATGACGCCGTTCCTGCTGGCCCTGTATACGGCCCGGCTGGGTGAAGCCGCGGCACCGCTGACGCCGCGTATCCAGGAACAGATCGGCGCGCATGTCGCCTATTTCTCGGGCGCGCTCGGCAGCAACGACTGGCTTGTCGAAAACACCCTGTCAGGCGCCGACATCATGATGAGTTTCATCGCCGAAATCGCGACGGCGCAGGGGCTGGGGGCGCATTTCCCCAATGTCGCGGCCTATACCGCCCGGCTGCAGGCCCGCCCGGCATGGCAGGCGGCAATGGCCAAGACAGAGCCCTACAATTTCACCATGAAGGGCTGATTCAGGGACTTGCGAGGCGGCGCGCAGCCAGGCGAGGCCCGAACAGGTTCACCGCCAGCCCGCCGATGATCAGCGCGGCGGCGCCAAGTGTCCAACCCGGCAGGGGTTCGCCGAGGAACAGCGCCGCCGACCCCATGCCGAATACCGGCACCAGCAGCGCCATCGGCGCCACGCTGGCGGCTGGGTAACGCGCCATCAGCCAGCCCCAGGCGCCATAGCCGAACAGCGTGTTGCCCACCGTCTGCCACGCCACCACCGCCCAGACGGCGGGACCGGCCGCGCCCAGCGCCGCGGCAATCCGTGGCCCGCCTTCGAACAGGAACGCCAGCGCGAACAATGGCGGAATCGCGAACAGCGACGACCAGACCATATAGGCGAGCATGTCGACCCGCCCGGCGCGCCGCGTCACCATATTGCCCAGCGACCAACCGAACGCCGCGCCGACAACCAGCACCACACCCAGCGGCGTCGTGGTGCCGCCGGTGTGCGCCAGGATGATGCCGACGCCCGCCACCGCCAGCGCCAGCGACACCACTTGCACCGCCGTCAGCCGTTCGCCGGTGCCGCGCATCGCCAGCCCGATCGTGAACACCACCTGCACCTGCACCACCAGCGAGGCCAGCCCCGGCGCAATCTGGCCATCGATGGCGATGAACAGCAGCCCGAACTGCCCCACCCCGATGAAAAGTCCATAAAGCGCCAGGTCACGCCATGGTACTGCCGGGCGCTTGATGATGAACACCAGGGGCAGCGCCGCCAGGGTAAAGCGCAGCGCCGCGAACAACAGCGGCGGCAGCGCATCGAGCCCCAGCCGAATGACGACGAAATTCGTGCCCCACACCGCGACCACGGCAAGCGCCAGCAGGAAGGCGCGCAGCCCGAACACATCCGTCACGGCAGGGATTTCGGTCGCGCCATGCCGAAATAGGCGAACGACGCCACGGCCAGCGCCAGTGCCATGACCAACGCCACCGGCACCGGCGTGCCATCGTGGAGCGCCGCCACCGTTCCCGATGCCAGCGCCCCGGTCGCGAAATTGGCGGCGCCGAACAGCCCCGAGGTGGTGCCGGCGCGCAGCGGATCGACCGACAAGGCGCCGGCAAGCGCATTGGCGGCAATGAAGCCGTTGGAGGTCAGCACCGCGAACATCCCCGCCATCACCAGCCATTTCGACAGGCCGAGCAGGGCGAAAGCGAGCAATGCCAGCCCGAAAATGACGGCAAACAGGCTGGCAACGCCCAAAATCCTGTCGGGCGAATGACGCAGCAGCAACCGGCGATTGACCTGGCTCGATCCGATCACGCCCACGGCGATAACTGCGAAGATCGCGCTGAACTGCCCCGGGGTGAAGCCCCAGATATCGATGACGAGATCGGGCGCCGCGGCGATATAGCTGAACAGGGTGGCGCCGTTGCAGGCACTGACCAGCGTATAGCCGAGCAGGCGCCGGCTGCGAAACAGGTCCCGATAGGCGCCCGCCACCGATTCGCCACGCGCCTTGGCTTCGGTTGCGGCCGAGCGGCTTTCATCGAGGCGAAACCACACGGCGGTGCCGACCACCGCGCCGAACAGCGCCAGCGCGATGAACACCGCCCGCCACGATACCAGCGCTGCCAGCGCACCACCGACCGACGGCGCCACCAGCGGCGCAACGCCGAGCACCAGTACCAGCAACGAGAAAATCCGCGCCGAATCGCGATGGTCGTACCGGTCGCGCACCACGGCGCGCGCCACGACCATCCCGGCGCAACAGCCGAGCGCCTGGGCAAAACGCCCCGCCACCAGCCATTCGATCGACGGCGCCAGCGCGCAAAGCAGGCTGGCGACAACATAGACGCTGCATCCGAGCAGAATAGCCGGGCGCCGGCCGACACGATCGCTGAGCGGACCGTAATAGAGTTGCCCGAGGGCCATGCCGACGAAAAAGGCAGTGAAGGTAAGCTGCACCGCCGCCGGCGAGACGGCGAAATCGCGGGCGATCACCGGTAGTGTCGGCAGGTAGAGATCGATGGTCAGCGCGCCAAAGGCGGTCAGCGTCCCGAGCAGGAGAATCTCGCCCCGGGTCGGAACCCGGGCGACGGAAGCGGGAGGGGCATGCATGATGCATGCCGCATAGGGGAGCCAGCAGGCGCGGTCGAGAGGGCGAACGCCGCAGGTCGAAGTTGACAAAGTTTACACGTTTCGAGGCTGCACCCGATGCGGGACAGCGCAGGCGCCAAAAGGCCCGGCGGATTGCTCCACCGGGCCCTTCGGCGTCCAGTCAAACGTTTTAGCGGCGGTCGCCCATGAACCGCAGCAGGAAGAGGAACAGGTTGATGAAATCGAGATACAGCGTCAGCGCACCGAGCACGGCGGTCTTGCCGGCCATGTCGCTGCCCTGGACCTGGTAATAAAGTTCCTTGAGGCGCTGGGTGTCATAGGCGGTGAAGCCTGCAAAGATCAGCACGCCGAGGATGCTCACGGCCAAGTCGAGGCCGCTCGATTTCAGGAAAATGTTGGCAATCGAAGCGATCAGGATGCCGACGAGGCCCATGAACAGGAACTTGCCGAACGCCGACAGATCCTTCTTCGTCGTGTAGCCATAAAGGCTGAGCGCGCCGAAGCTGGCGGCCGAAACGAAGAAGGTCGTGGCGATCGACGCGCCGGTGTAGGCGAGGAAGATCGTCGACAACGACACGCCCATCAGCGCGCAATAGGCCCAGAAGGTCGCTTTCAGCGCGCCTTCCGACAGCTTGTTGACGCCGAAGTTCATCACCAGCACCATCGCCAGCGGCGACAGCATGGCGATCCAGCCGAGCATCGTCGGGCCGAAAGCGCCATTGGCCTTTTGCGCGAAAAATACCGACAGCAGCGTCGGATTGGATGACACCAACAGCGCGATGATGCCGGTCAGCAACACGCCCGAAGCCATGTAATTGTAGATCGAGAGCATGTACGAACGCAGGCCCTCATCGATGCCTGCGGTTGTCGCCGCCGGCTTGAAACCGGCAAGGCGGGGGTCCACCTGATTCGCCATCAAATCCTCCAGTCACCGGCACAAGCGCCAGCGTCAAAAACCAATATCGTGCATTGTTGCGATAGTTTCAATGGGACATGATGACAGGCGTGTAATCTGCCCACCTACAAATCCCGCAACACGGCGTTCGGCCTTGCCGAGAGCGCCCGCCAGCTGCCCGCCAGCCCGAGCACGACCGTCACCGCGCCGCCAATCAGCACCGTTGCCACCACCGGCAGCCAGTCGGGCTGCCATTCCAGCTTGAAAACCTGGGTGATGACGAACCAGCCCGCCCCGGTGCCGAGCGCCAGCGCCAGCCCCGACACGATCAGCGCCAGGGCGCCATATTCGGCCAGCGTCGCCCGCGCCACCTGGCCGCGCGTTGCGCCGAGCAATTTCAGCAGCACCGCATCATAGGTCCGCGCCCGCGCGCCCGCCGCCAGCGCGCCGATCAGCACCGCGATCCCGGCCGCAACCGTCACCGAGGCGGCAGCGCGGATGGCAGCGCCCAATTGGGTGAGCAGTTCGCTGACCTGCCCCAGCACATCCTTGACGCGGATCACCGAGGCGGTGGGAAACGCCTTGCCGATTCCGGCCTGCACGGCCTTTTCCTGTTCGGGCGCGACCGACAGCGTCGCCATCCAGCTGTGCGGCGCCGCCTCGAGCGTGCCCGGCGCGAACAGGATGGCGAAGTTGAAGCCCAGCGACTGCCAATCGATCTTGCGCGTGCTGGCAATCGTTGCGGTCACATCGACGCCGAGCACCGACACCGAGATCGTATCACCCAGTTTCAACCCGAGCGCCTTGGCCGCATCATCATCGATCGAGACCAGCGGTGGGCCGGCATAATCCCTGGGCCACCACTTGCCACTGACCAGCGTATTGGCCGGCGGAAAATCGGCGGCATAGGACAGGCCGCGATCGCCGCGCAGGATCCAGGCATCGGGAGCCTTTATCTTCGCAGCAGGTACGCCGTTGACCGCGGTGACCGGCCCGCGCAGCGACGGCACGGTAGTGATGCCCGCCCCCGGCGCGGCGCGATCGACCAGCGCGCGAAAGGCGCCGATGCCATCATTGGGAATATCGATGACGAAATAGCTGGGCGCGCGTTTGGGCAGCGTACGATTGATCTGGCCCGAAAAATTGGTCTCGATCACCGCCAGCGTGGCGAACAAGGTCAGCCCCAACCCGAGCGCGACAATCAACTGCCGCGTCGGCGCACCGGGGCGATGCAGATTGGCCAGTGCCAGCCGCGCCAGCGTGCCGCGCGGCCGCGGCAGCCGCGCCGCGCCCCAGGCCACCAGCCCGGCGAGCGCCCAGAGCAGTGCGATCAGCGCCAGCGCCGCGCCGACAAAGCCGAGCACGAACAATTTGTCGGTAGCGTTGAGCACCGTCAGCCCGATGATCGCCAGCGCCGCCCCGGCCATGATGGCGAGCGTGCCCCAGCCCGGCCGGTCGCGGCGTTCGGTTATGCTGCGGAAAAGCCGCGCTGCTGGCATCTGCGCCGCCTGCGCCAATGGCCACAGCGCAAAGGCCAGACCGATGAGCAGTCCATAACGCGCCGCGCTCGCCAGTGCCGCCCATTGCGGAGTCAGCGACGGCGGCACCGGCAGGCTGTCGGCGGCGAATTGCGCCGCCGCCCAGGGCGTTGCAGCGCCCAGCGCCAGCCCGATCGCAACAGCACCGAGCGCGACCAGGCCGATCTGCCAAAGGTAGACGGCGCGGATCGTCGCGCTGTCGGCGCCGAGCGTTTTCAGCGTCGCGATCGTTTTGGTCTTGGCCCCCAGATAGGCGCTGACCCCGCCGCCAACGCCGACGCCGGCAACCACAAGCGCAGTCAACCCGACGAGCGTGAGGAATTGGCCAAGCCGGTCGACGAACTGCCGCGTGCCCGGCGCGCCATTGTTGCGGTCGAGAAACTGGAATCCCGCATCGGGGGCGGCGGCCTGCAACGCCTCGACGGTCTTCGCCGGGTCGACGCTCGCCGGCAGCTTGATGCGATAGCCGGCGCGGAATTGCCCGCCCGGCGCCAACATGCCGGTGCGTTCGAGATCGACGCGGCGGATGACGATGCCCGGGCCAAAGCCCATGCCATCGCCGGCCTTGTCGGGCTCATCCGCAATCACGCCGGCGACACGGAAATCGGCGCCGCCAATACTGATGCTGTCGCCGGGCTTGACGTTGAAGCGCTCGGCAAAGGCCGGGGCGATGGCGGCGCTGCCGGGCTCGAGAGCGGCGCCGCCGGCGAGGGCGAAGCGACCATAAAGCGGCCAGGCGCCATCGACAGCCTTCAGTTCCGCCAGCACCCGGTCCTCGCCTGCCACAGGCCCGGCCATGGCGCGCAGCTTGACGACTTCGGCGAGCGGGCCGAGTGCTTCCAGCCGCGCGCGTTCAGTCGGCGTTGCAAAGCGGCTGGTCAGGCGCGCTTCGATGTCACCGCCAAGGATGGTCTGGCCGCGTTCGGACAGGCCCTGGGTGATCGCCGACGCGAGGCTGCCGACCCCGGCGAGCGCGGCGACGCCGAGGATCAGGCACAGCGCCAGCAACCGCAGGCCGTTGAGCCCGCCGCGCAATTCGCGCAGCGCCAGGCGAAGCGCGAGGCTCAAGCGAAGATTTCAGCGAGGAAATTGGTCAGCGCCTGCCACGAACGGCGATCGGCGGCTGGGTTGTACATGATGCCGCCGGCGGGGTTGTTGGCCTGCGGGACGGTGAAGGCGTGCATCGTGTTGCCATAGGCGTGCAACTGCCAATCGGCGCCCGCCGCGGTCAGTTCGTGGCCCAGGGCAACGGTGGCATCGGGCAGGGTCATCGGATCATCCCAGCCGTGGAGGACAAGCACCTTGGCGGCGATCGCAGCGGGCGCGAGGCCGGCGGGGGCATAGACACCGTGGAAGCTGGCGACGCCCTTGACCCGGTCATCACCCGAGCGCGCCACATCGAGCGCGCACAGCCCGCCAAAGCAATAGCCGATGAAGGCGATGCGTCCGGCATCGACGCGCGGATCGGCGGCGGCAGCCGTGACCGCAGCGAGCAGGCGACGACGCAGCGCGGCGCGGTCGGCGGTCCAGACGCCCATCAATGCGCTGTTGTCGCCCTGCAGGTCGCCGCGCACGCCCTTGCCGTAAACGTCGATGGCGATGCCGACATAGCCCATGGCGGCAAGCCTGTCCGCGCTGCCATTGTCGGCGGTGCTCTGCCCGGCCCAATTATGCGCAATCAGCACGGCGGGGCGCGGCCCCGGGCCGGCGGGGAGCGCAATATAGCCTTCGCACTCGGTATCGGCGTCATTATAGGCAAAGATCGTCATGGCAGCGT